>DATAUL010000035.1:0-11408 GCA_036268255.1 Solirubrobacteraceae bacterium
ACACCCAAGGTGACACGCTTGAGGAAGCGACCGAGAGTGCCCGCGAAGCGCTGGAGCTCTATGTCGAGGGGCTGCGTGAGGACGGTCGTTCGCTCGAGATGGGGATCGTTCGGCGTACGCTGCCGCTGCCCGCGTGAGCGAACGGCTGCCGGTTCTCTCCGGCCAGCAGCTGATCGACGCTCTCGAGAAGGTCGGATGGGTTGCCGTTCGCCAGCGCGGTAGCCACGTCCGCCTGAAACACGACGAGCTGCGCCATTCAGAGAAGTCGCCGGAGATCGTCGCGGTCGATCCCAGCGTCGCGCAGGATTCCAGCGAGCGTGCCGCGCATGAGTTCGCGGTGAAGCGGGACCACCAGCGCAATCGTGCGCTCGTCGCCTCAGAGATCAGATCCCGTCCGCGCGATAGCCATCCCTTCCGCGCAAGGCGAGACCGTCTTCGCCACGCTCGAGATGTTCGTCGCGACGTGAAAGCAGGTCTCGTTGGCGGCTGGCGGAGCCGCAAATGGGGCCGTAGGTCACGGCTTCTTGGGCTGAGGACGGCAGCTCGCGATCACAGAGGGCTAACGGGCTGTGCTCGTTCGAGTTTGTGCGCCGGCTCGCGTCATTCAGGATGCCGGCACCGGCGGCTCGTACGGTGACGGGTTTGGGTTGAATAGGTGACGATGTAGGAACGTGATCTGGTCGGCGGCGACGAGATCTAGGTGTTCGGGCCAGAAGCACTCGAAGTGGTCGATTGGGTAGCGTCTGAGCTCGCCGCGAGGTACTAGCGCTGCGGTCCTCTCGATCGCTGCGAGCGGCACCATCGCGTCGTTCTCTCCGAGCTGCAGCAGCACTGGCGCGGCAATTTGCGAGGCCCGGCGCACGGGGCGGTAGCGTGCCACCCCGTAGAGGCCGGAGCTGCTGATTTCGTTGCGCCAGCCGTTGCCGGCCGCCAGTCGAGTGAACCCGGGGAGCGCCTCGGGGGCGACCAGTGCCGCTAGCTCGCCAGGAGCTCCCGCGACCTGGACCGTCACCGGCCGCCGGCCTATTGTCTCGCGCAAAGCGCGCGCCATCAGCGTGAGCACGACTTTCGGAGGTGCCGGCGCGAGCGCCAGCGGTAACCCATCGGTCATCGGTACAAGCGCGACAGTGGCGGCGATGCGTCGATCGGTTCGTGCGATGTGGAGGGCATGGCCTCCGCCGAGGGACATGCCCCACACGGCGACGCGATTCGGATCCACGCCCTCGACGGCTCGTGCCGCGTCGACGGCCGCGTGCCAGTCTTCAAGCTGGCGGCGTACGGAGAACCAGCGGCGCGGCTGACCGTCGCTGTCTCCCCAGAAGCGGTAGTCGAACGCGAACGCCGCCAGCCCGGTGGCGGCGAACCGGGCCGCGTAATCAGGGATGCCGTCGCGACGCGTGAGCGACAACCCATGACCCATCACCACGCAGGGAACCTCCCCGGTGGCCTGATCCGGGCGGTAGAGGGTGGCTGCGCACCGCACGCCGTTCACCGCAAATGTGAATTCGGAGGCGTTCATGGCGTGGCCATGGCTACGGGTGTCCGATGCAGACAGGTATCGATCCGATCAGTAGGCGACCTTGATCGTGAAGTCGCTGTCGTTTCCGACCTGGGTCGTGTGGATAGTGCCGTGTGCGTGGCGGTAGATGCCGGTCCCGCCGGTGATCGCAAACGCGATCGACGCGTCAGACACGGTGACCGATGCGTGGTTGGCGAGCAGCATCGAGCCGCCGATCGCGATCTGGCCGTCGCAGATTGCCTTGACGGCGGACTGCGTGAAGGTTGTGATCGTGCAGCGGAGGTGGTCTGACGCCGCCGCGGTCTTGGCGTGGTGCTTGTGGTTGCCGACGTAGTCGATGTCGGTGATGTCGTTGATGTCGCCAGCGGCCGGCGCGCCGGTCACCGGCTGGCCCTGCTGATTGACGAACGTGCTGCTCGTCTGTTTTGAGAAGTAGTGCAGCCTCACCGATCTGGCACTTGCCGTGGGGGCCGACACGGCCAGCGTCAGCAGGGCCGCGGCCAGCACCGTAGTGCGTCCGGTTGGCCTCTTCGCAGGATCGCCTAGCCAGCGTGTAATCCGGTCGGTCATCGTTCGTTCTCCTCGGATTGGAGCGGTGGTTGGCGGGTCTTGCCGATAAGGCGACCGCCTGGAGGTGTGCTCAGCTCGATCCCATGCAGCGAGGCGGAAACTACGACTCCCCCGGCCCGACTACATCTGCCAGATGTCATATTTCGCAGGCCAAGCTGGCCATAGCGCCAGCGTCTCAGGGGCGGGCTATTGACCGGCGCGACCGGATGGCGAGAGGATGAGCACGCGATCGTGCATCCGAGGCCCGCATATATGCCATCTGGCAGATGTATCCCCGCGTCGACGGCGTTACGTTCGGCCCATGCGATATACCGATCGGCCGATGATGTGGAGTGACCCGCCATCGGGCGCCGGGACATCCGAAGAGCCTCGGTTTCACCTGCCGGCGGGCACCGTGACGTTCCTGATGAGCGATATCGAGGAGTCGACACGTCTGTGGTCGGCGTTCCCGGAGGCGATGGGAACCGCCGTTGGTGACCTGTACGGGGTTCTCGATCGCGCCATCAGCAAGCATGGCGGGGTGCGGCCGGTGGAGCAGGGCGAGGGCGATAGCGTGGTGGGAGCCTTCTCCCGTGCGTCCGACGCCGTCGCGGCGGCCGTTCAGACGCAGCGTGGCTTGGAGTCCCACCCGTGGCCGGAAGGGCTCCGGTTGCGGGTGAGGATCGCACTGCATACCGCTGACGCGCAGCTGCGCGACCAGGGCAATTACTTCGGCACGGCGCTGTCGCGGTGCGCGCGCCTCCGCGGGATTGCTCCAGGTGGGCTGACACTGCTATCGCGCGCGACCCGCGATCTAGTCGTGGATCATCTCCCGGAGGACGTCGAGCTGGTGGACTGCGGCGCGCATCGCCTGCGTGACCTGGGGCGTCCCGAGCATGTGTTCGCGCTCGCGCCTGCGGACGCCGAGGTCGAGCTTGAAGCGCTGCGCACGCTGGACTCGTTTCCCAACAACCTGCCCGATCAGCTGACCAGCTTCGTTGGTCGCGGTCGTGAGCTGGAGCAGTTGCGTGAGGCACTCACGGAGACGCGGCTGCTGACGCTCACCGGCGCGGGTGGCGTGGGCAAGACCCGGTTAGCGCTGCAGCTTGCGGCCGACCAGCTCGAGCGGTTCAGCGATGGGGTGTGGTGGGTTGATCTCGCGCCACTCAGCGATCCGGCGCTCGTGGACGAGGCGCTAGCGGCGGCGCTGGGAGTGCGGCCGCTACCTCGAATGTCGGCGCTTGACGCTAGCTGCGCGCAGCTTTCAGGATCGCGCGCGCTCGTGGTGCTGGACAACTGCGAGCACCTGCTCACAGCGTCCGGGACGGTGGCCGAGACGCTGCTGCGCGCGTGCCCGGAGGTTGCCGTGGTGACGACCAGTCGCACCCCGCTGGGCGTGACGGGCGAGACGGACTGGCGCGTGCCATCGCTATCGCTGCCACTCGAGGAGCCCGAGCGCGAGTCGGTGCAGGCCCTTGGCCAGTTCGACGCGGTGCGGTTGTTCATCGAGCGCGCGCGCAAGGCGCGCCCTAACTTCGCGGTCACGAACGACAACGCCCCGGCCCTGGCCCAGGTCTGCCAGGAACTTGACGGTCTGCCTCTCGCGATCGAGTTGGCCGCCGCCCGAGTGCGGATGATGTCGGTCGAGCAGATCGCTACCGGCGTTAGTGATCGCTTTCACCTTCTCACGGGCGGGGCGCGAACCGCGCTTCCGCGCCACCAAACGCTTCGCGCCTGCGTTGACTGGAGCCACGAGCTGCTGTCCGAGAACGAGCGGTCGCTGCTCAGGCGGTTGGCGGTGTTCGCTGGCGGGTTCACGCTTGATCTCGCCGAGGAGGTATGCGCAGATCAGCAGCTCGCCCGCTTGGCGATTCTCGATTTACTCACCGCGTTGGTGGACAAGTCCCTCGTCGTGACCGAGGAGCGCGTTGCGGTTGTGCGCTACCGGCTGCTCGAAACGGTGCGCCAGTACGCGCTGGAGCGGTTGATCGAGGCCGGAGAGCAGGACGTTGTGCGTGACCGACACCGGGACGTGTTGCTCGCGTTTGCGGAGCGGACAGCTCCGGAGCTGCACGGCCCTGACCAGCGCGATTGGCTCGCGGTGCTGGACGAGGAAGCGGCCAACCTCACCGGCGCATTGGAACGTGCCGCGGAAGCCGACGCCGAGCGGGCGCTGCGCATGTGCGCGGCGCTCACATTCTGGTGGAGGGCCCGGGGGCGCTTTGTTCCCGCCGAGCGCGGGTTTAGCCGATCGTTGAACGGCGCGGCCTCAGAGTCGTCTGCGCTGCGGGCACGGGCACTGTGGGGTCACGGATACCTGGCCGCGTATGCCGGACGGATGGATGTGGCCCTTGCCGCGCTCAAGCAGGCGTGCGTGATGGCCGAGGACGTCGGCGATGATTCGACGCTCGCGCGAGCGTTGATGATGCTCGGCTGGATCGAGATGTTCTCCGATCCGCTCGGCAGCAGGCCGATCAATCAGAGAGCGCGGGAGCTGGCGCGCGCGAGCGGCGATGACTGGGCGTTCATCACTTCCACGATCAACCTCGCCTACGCACACCTGTTCCGTCTCGAGCACGACGAGATGGACAGGCTGCTCGACGAAGCGCTTCCACTGAGCGAGAAGCGTGGTTATCTCGAGCTTCAAGCGTGGCACTGGCTCGCCAAGTGCTCACGACCGTTGATGGCTGCGGACGCAGAGCGGGTGTCAGAGCTCACCGAACGAGCGGTGACAGCCGCGCGCGCCGCCGGCGAACCATCCACCGAGGCCTTGGCTGAGTGCTACAGGGCGTGGCTTGAGTTGGCGCGAGGAGACGCGCAGCGCGCCGTAGAGCGGCTGAAGCCGATCCGTGCGCGCATGATCGCCGCCGGTGCCGGACTGGCCCTCGGATACACCGAGTGCTACCTGGCCCCCGCGAGAGCCGCGCTTGGTGACGCCGCGGAAGCACGATCAGCCCTTGAGCGCTCGGTCCAGGGCGGCTTGGACGGGGGCTGGACCCTCGCCAACACGACCGTCAACCTTGCCGACATTCTTCGCATCGCCGGCGAGCCAGCGCTTGCCCAGACGAGAGCCGCTCAAGCCCTGGAGATCGCCGAGCGGATCGCCGCGCCGTCCGTGATCGCGTCGTGCAAAGAGAGCCTGGGCCGCTGCGCCGTAGCCCGCGGCGACTGGGGAACAGCCGAAGCTCTGCTGCACGAGTCGCTCCGTATCCGGCTCGAGCACGACATACTGATGCACCTGCCGCAGACCTTCGACGCGCTCGCTGACGTCGCCGCAGGCTTAGAAAGCCACGAGGAGGCAGCCCAGATACTCGGCGCGGCGCAACATGCGCGCACCGAGCTCAGCCTTGCGCGGTCGGCACCGGACCAACCGCACTACACGCAGCTTGAAAAGGCAATCCGGGAGGCGCTAGGCGCCGATGCGGACGAGCGCAGGCACGCCGAGGGCCAGCAACTCTCCGCCCGCGAGGCCGCCACCTGGATCGGACGCGCGCGGGGGGATCGAAAACGCCCTGCCCGGGGGTGGGAAAGCCTCACTTCGACCGAGCTGCGAGTCGTGCAATTCGTGGCCCAAGGGCTCACCAATCCCGACATCGGCAAGCGGATGTTTATCTCCCGCGGCACCGTAAAGGTGCACCTCTCCCACATCTTCGCCAAACTCGGCATCGCCACCCGCGCCGAGCTCGCCGCCGAAGCAACGCGTCGAGCGCTCGTCCCCTAGCTTCCGCCAACGGCAGCCTGATCTACGCGCGACATCTATCTTGGCGCTCGGAACGAGGAGGAGCAATCCCGATCTCGGCGAGAGCTCTGCATCCGCCCGGACGACCCAGAATCCCCATCGAACGTCCGCGAGAGCTAGGAGCGAGACGAAGAGGATCAGCAGCGCCGACCCACCCGGCGGCGCTGCGACACTCCCGTCGCGGATCGGAGGACCGCTCCTCGATGCGCGTCCCGTGACCAAAGCATAACTCTGCTCCGCGCGAGCAGCCCGTCATGCATCTCGCCACGAGCGCGACGGGCTACGGCGGCCGGCGGCCGCGAGTCGCTCGGACTCCCTCGTCTCGCGCGATGCACGTCTCTTTTCGCAGCGGCGAGATGCTCGTCGCCCGCAAGGAGCAGGGCTCTGCGAACGCCGTCTCAGCGAAAGCCCGTGCGCCGTTCTCATGCGCCCGGTCGGCGCAGCGTCCAGCGCGCTCGTCGTGGTCGGCCTCCCCGAGTTGTCCGAGGCCGGGCGCTACGCGGTTGCCGAGGCGAGCAGCACCGCGTTCGAGAAGCTCAGCGGCTTCGAGCCACCCGCCGCATCCGCTGCGGCCTGCGTGATCGCGTCCCAGGCCTCTTCCGGGGCCTCGCCTGCGTGCTGCTTGATCATCGCCCGGATCGGGGCGGCGATCGCCCTGATGTAGGCGGTGAAGTGCTCCGGGGAGTCGAACACGAAGATGACCTCGTCCCGCTCCACGGCGACCTTCGAAAAGCCGCCTGCTTCGAGCAGCCCGCCGATGGCAGCGGGGGTGGGTCGGGAGAGGGGGCCGGGCGTTCCGGCCGGGGGCGGGGGCACATTCAGCCGTTGCATCGTCGTCCTCATCGGAATCGAAAGGAAAGGGACCTGGTCGGGCTCGCCCCACGAGCTGATCGCGATCCGCGCGCCCCGCTTGAGAAAGCCTCGGATTCGCCTCGCGGCGGCCTCCGCATCAGGCTCGAAGATGATCCCCCAGCGCGAGACGGCCGCGTCGAAGCTCGCGAGCGGAAAATCGAGGCTGGAGGCGTCTGACTGCATGAACTCGACGTTGCCCAAGCCGACCGCAGCCGCGCGTTTACGCCCGAACGCCAGCATCTCGGCGGAGATGTCGGTGGCCACAACGCGGCCCTCCGGGCCAGCCTTACGCGCGGCGGTGAGCGCCGGCTCGCCATAGCCGGCGGCGACGTCCAGGACCCGGCTTCCCGACTGTACGCCAGCGAGCTCCACCAGCCGCTCACTGATGTGCCGTTCCGCGCTGTCATTGAACTCGCTCCACTCCATCCATCCCACCGCAGCGGAATCCCAGTGCTTGTGCTGCGCCTCGCGGAAGTCGACCGGGTCGATCGCCTTGAATTCCATGATCGCTCCCCCTAACCACCCGTTGCTGTGCAGAGCGACGCTAACCGATTCCGGTCACGGGCGGACTCGCGGCGCCGATCGCCTCGCTTCCGCGTCCGCTCCTGACTAGCAGCAGGCCGAGGTCAGGCCGTCCGGTTGCGCCGGCGAACACGCGCCTCTCGAAACGGGATCAGCCATGTCCCGCGCGACGGCCGAGATGCCCGCAGCCGCACGAAAGCAGCACTCGCGCCCGCGGCGGCCACTTCCCTGGAATTCGCCAGAGGGAGAACATCGACGGCGACCATCCGATTGCCGGTTTGCTTAAGCAGAAACGTCGCACGCCCGGCTCACGAGTCGGCGACGCTGGCGATCGGTACGCGCGAGAAGCACTCGTCCACACCGGCCGTGCTCATGAGCGGCTCGTCGTCGAGCGCTCGTAGCGCGCGTGACCAAAGGGATCGCCCTGGCGAGACGTTTCCGCGGACACGCGCGTGACGGCCTTGTCGCCAACGCGACAGTCCCCCGGCCGGCGCCGCCGCCGAGTCTTCTGTGCCGTGGCGACAGCCACCGTCCGGGGTCACCGCTGACGCGGCGGTGGGAAATTCATCAGGGAGCGCAACGACGCGCGGTCCACGATGCGCGGGCCTGGCCACTCGATCAACGAATTCCGCGGCGGCCAGAACTGACGGAAATGACGTGGCTGGGGCGCGGATGAGTCATTGTGCTGACCAGCGGCATTGGTCTGCGCGGGTAAGAGCGATATCTACTGCAGTCCCTAGAGGGGAAGGAGCGTGACTGGTGTACTGCGCGTGCGGGCACCGTCGTCGACGGGAGCTGGCCGCCGGCGGGGTAACCGTGGAGCCTGCCTGGCCGGTGGATGCGGAGGCGCCTGAGCGGCTCGTGCAGCCAGACGCCCGTCCGGCGACTACGCTGGAACGGTCGCGAGCCTCCGTGTGCAGGCCTGGCAGATCACTGTGCGCAGCAGCACGCTTGATCTGGTGGTTGTCATTCACCCGCAGCTCATCGCGGAGCATCGAACCGGCAGTCGCGTCGAGGACGTGCCGGCTTTCTCGCGCCGGCTCAGGCAGCTCGCGCGGCCCGTGATCGCAGTACGCCAACGCGATCGGTGCATCGAGCGGCGTCCGGGGCGGTTACCACCCGCATGGACAGCCGCCTCGGCTGCCTACCGCTTGCGGCGATCGGCTCGGTCGATGCGCGCTGTCGCCGGGCCTTACGGGTGTCGTAGCGTGACGCCGTCACGTGTGGACGACTCCGGCTAATGCGGGGGATCGGTGGTCGGCGACGTCGTTCGAATATCCATGTGCGAGGTCACCGGCCGGAAGTCCAATCTTTCGTGCAGGGTTGCCTCGAGAATGTGAGGTGAGTGGTTCTATGAATCTTGGATTTCAGGTCAGGCGTCGGAGAGTGCCTGTTGCTCTCGCTGCCGTCGTGCTGGCGCTGGCCGCGGCGTGCGCCGTGCATGCGGCGTCATCGGACGCGGCTTCTACGACTACTCCCGCCTGCAGTGCAAAAACGACCGTTCAAACCAATAACGGGTCGGTCTGTGGCGTCACCACCGACGGCATCACGACCTACTTCAGTGTCCCGTACGCCGCAGCACCCCTGGGCAGCCTTCGCTGGCGCTCTCCGCAGCCACACGCACCCTGGAGCGGCGTGCTGGCCAGCACGCAGGAGGCCGTGGAATGCACGAACGTGTTCGCCCAATTGACCCATGCCAATTCAAGTGAGGACTGCCTCAACCTTAAGATCATGGCCCCGGCGGGCACGAAGCCCGGCGCGAAGCTCCCGGTGATGTTCGAGTTTCATGGCGGCGGGTTCCTCGGCGAGGCTCGTACCGACGACGGGTCAAATCTGGTCCGCACCGGCAACGTCGTCTACGTCTACGTCAACTACCGGCTGGGAATTCTCGGCTTCCTGGCGGACAAGGCGCTGGGTCCGCACTCCGGCGACTACGGGTTGGAGGACCAGCAAGCAGGCCTGCGCTGGGTTCAGCAGAACATCTCCCATTTTGGCGGCGACCCTCGCAATGTGACGGTATTCGGAGAGTCCGCCGGTGGCGCCAGCACCTGTGCTCAGGTCGCCTCGCCGACCGCCAGCGGACTGTTCGAGAAGGCGATCAGCATCAGCGGCTTCTACAACTACCAGAACAACATCGTGTGGTCGAAGGCCGACTGCAAGTCGCGCTACTTCACCCAAGCGCAGGCGCAGAAGGCCGGTGCGCGGTTCGCCGCGAAGGTCGGTTGCGGGAAAGTCGCACACGTCGCCGCCTGCCTCCGCGCGGTTCCGGCCGCGACCCTGTTGGCAGCCGGCGGACAGGTCGGCGATCCCACGGCTGGCGGCACGATCGGGCCGATCATCAACGGCACTACGCTGACGATGTCGCCCGTGAAGGCACTCACCACCGGACGGGCCAACCACGTCACGCTCATCACCGATGTCGGACGTGACGAGTTCAATGGTGGCGTGTACACGAACTCCTTCGGGGCGCACATCGTGGTCGCGGAGACGCCGGCGCAGTACCGCACCCTAGTACGCGAACAGTTCGGGAGGCGCGCGCCGACCGTGGAGCGTCTCTATCCGTTGAGAAGGTTCGAGTCGCCGTACACGGCGTACCGGACGATCATGGCCGACTCGGCGTCGGTCTGCCCGATGCTGCAGCTGGACCGCAGGGCATCGAAATTCATGCCCGTGTACTCCGACATCGACGCCGACTCGAACAACCCCGCCGGTGAGGATGTGACGGTCGTAAACGGCGCCCAGCACAGCGGCACGAACGGGCTGGTTCATTTCAACACGTCGCAGCTCGATGCAGACCAAGGCGCGCTGCAGTTGCAGCTGTTGCGGGAATGGACGCATCTCGCGTGGACCGGAAGGCCGGTCGCGCCGCACACTCCCGCGTGGGGCCGATACACGTCCGCTGGGCACCCGGTCATGACTCTCCAGCCGGGCGACACTAGCGCGACCGTGCCGGCGAGTTTCTATACGTCACAGCATAACTGCGCGTTCTGGGACAAGGTCACTAAGTACTAAGACTCCTCGGAAGCTCAGACGAAGCAACACGGAGCACGAGGGCCCCAGCGCACACGCTGCTGGGGCCCTCGTTGAGATTCCCCAGGACCTGTGTCGGACGGTTTCATACGATCCGGTTGAGCCACTGTGCCTGTCCCCAGCCCGAGCTTCAGGCTGCGATAGCACGCGAGCGCCACCGGTTCCGCGCAAGCGCGAACCTCGTCCGCTGAGGATCGTCCGGCCACGTCCATATGAATCGCCCGGGTGGTCCTGCTTTCCTTGGCGCCGGCCAGACGCCGTCACATGCGAGGTGTTATGCATAGGCACCATCGCGCCGGCCGGCGCGACAGGAACCGTGGCCGACTCTTGTGTGCTCTCGTGATCGCTTTCGTCGTCGGCGTTGAGAACACCGACGAGTGCTTTGTGAGGGGATCCTGAACCGCGCCGTCGCCGTCGCCTCTCAAGCTGATGCCCCTCCTTTCACCGCTGGATACGGTCGCACACGCCGAGCTTGAGGACGAACGCGACGACGTGACTGCTTGACGGTCCTGGTCCCGTGCGCTGCCCCGCGGATTCCTGGCCAGCTAGAGCGCGGTGCGTGAATGGTCAGCGCCGTCGGCTCCGAGACGAACACGATTTCGCTGACGGATGTGAGAGCACAGAGCGTCGATCAGAGCCGAAACGGCCGGGCGATCGGCTGCATCCGGGCGGGTGGCGAGGCTGACGCTCCACGGTGCGAGCTCGTCCGTGAGGGTGAGCTTCACGCAGTCGCTTGAGTCGATGATGTCCGGGACGACCGCGACGCCGAGTCCCGTGGCGACGTACCGGGGGATAGCGAGCACATCGGAGACCTCAGCGATCACCTTCCGGCGCAGGCGCTGATGGGTGAGAGCACGCTCCAGCCCGACGCGATTGCCGTACCCCGGAGGCGAATCGATCCAGGGCTCAGGGGCGAGTTGCCGCAGCGAGGCTGTTGCGCCGGCGGCGAGCGGGTGGTCACGGCCGACCAGCGCGACGTAGGGCACCTCGACGAGCTCGATGACGTCGAGCTCGACCGGCGGAGGCAGGGCGAAGAATGCGACGTCGAGGCGACCACGGATGAGGTCCTCGGCGTATCCGGTCGAGCCTCGGTCCGAGGCGATGAGCCGCAGGTCGATGTTGGGGTGGCTGGCGCTGAAGTCGTGCAGCGCGGAGGGCAGGTCGTGGACGAGGTCCTGGCCGGTGAAGGTGCCGAGT
>DATAUL010000036.1:0-7632 GCA_036268255.1 Solirubrobacteraceae bacterium
ACCGCGGGCGGGATCAGTTGAGCGCGGGGCCGGAGCCTCATCCTTGAGGTATCGGCCCGTCGCGCGGCGCGCTTGAGCTCAGAAGAGACCGAGTTGGACGTCCGGGTCCGGCGGGGCCGGGGGCTCAGAATCGGTCTCGACGTCCTCCTCGATCCCGGCCTGGGGCCGGTCGTGGGCGCCCGCGGCGGGAGAGGACACGTCAGCCGGCTCGACCGACCCCGCGGATGCGACCGGTCCGGCGGGCTCGGGAATCGGCTCCGGGGGCGTTGGCTGCTCCGGCGGCCCCAGTTCCAGCAGCCCCGGGATGCGTGCGAAGTCGGCGCGCAGCGTCTCGAGCGTGGAGGGCGTGTAGAGCGCCGCCGCAGGGTGATAGAGCGGGAGCAGCCGGACCGCCCGCGGGCCGATCATCCGGACCTCCTCCTGCCCGTGCAGGCGCGAGATGCCGGTCGTGTCGGCCCGCAGCAGCTTGGTGGCGAAGTTGCCCAGGGTGCAGATCACGCTCGGCTCGATCAGCTCCACCTGCCGGCGCAGATAGCCGTTGCAGGACTCGATCTCATGCGGATGGGGATCGCGGTTGTTGGGCGGGCGACACTTGACGGTGTTGGCGATGAACACGTCGGCGCGGTCCAGACCGATCTCCGTCAGCAGCTTGTCGAGCAGCTTTCCGGCCTGGCCGACGAACGGCAGCCCGAGCTTGTCCTCGTTGGCCCCGGGCGCCTCACCGATGAACATCAGGTCGGCGTCCGCGTTGCCCGAGCCGAAGACGACCGTCGTGCGCGTCTGGTGCAGCGGGCAGGCGACGCAGCCGCGCGCCTCCTCGTAGACCGTCTTGAGCAACTCCCGGCGCTCTGTGGCGCTTGTCACGGAGCGCCATGGTAGAGGTCATCGCCCGACGGGTATTCTTTTGAGCGGAGGCCGTGACCGCTGATCGGGACGGACCCCCGCAATTAGCAACAAAACTCTTTCTCTCTCCGACCGGTATCTCTGATGCGAGAACTGGAACGGCACCCACAGCCCCCCTCTGCGCTCACTCTCGACCGCCCCGAACAGGTGGCGATCGTCGGCCGCGGGCGCGCGGGAACGAGCCTCGCCGGCGCATTCGCGGCCGCTGGCGTCGCCGTCGTCGGCCCCCTCGGGCGCGGTGCCGACGCGCACGGCGCCGAGGCCGTCCTCCTGTGCGTGCCCGATGCCGAGATCGCCGCCGCGGCCGCCGCAGTCGAACCCGGACCGGCTGTCGGGCACTGCTCTGGAGCGACCGGGTTGGACGTGCTCGCTCCCCATCCGGCGTTCTCCCTGCACCCGTTGATGACGTTCACCGGCGATCGCCGGCCCGTGGATCTCGCCGGCGCCGGCGCCGCCGTCGCCGGCAGCACGCCGCAGACGCTCGCCGTGGCCCGTGCGCTGGCCGCCGCGCTCGGCCTGCAGGCGATCGAGCTGGCGCCGGAGGACCGGATCGCCTACCACGCCGCCGCCTCGATCGCGTCGAATTTCCTCGTCACGCTCGAGGCGGCCGCCGAGCAACTCGCCGCCGGTGCGGGCGTCGAGCGCCGGCTGCTGGTGCCCCTCGTGCGCGCGACCGTCGAAAACTGGGCGGACCTCGGGCCTGAGCGCGCCCTCACCGGTCCCGTGGCGCGCGGCGACGACGCGACGGTCGCCCGCCAGCGCACCGCCGTCGCCGAGCGCGCCCCCGAGCTGCTCAAGCTCTTCGACGGCCTGGTGACGGCCACCCGCGTCCTGGCCGGCGCGCCGGCGGCACACGCATGAAGACGATCCGCACCGTCGCCGAGTTGCGGGCCGAGCTGGCTCCGCTGCGGCGGACCGAGCGCACGATCGGGCTCGTGCCGACGATGGGCGCCCTGCACGAGGGCCATCTCTCGCTCATGCGCCGGGCGCTCGAGGTCTGCGACGTCGTCGTCGTCTCGCTGTTCGTCAACCCCGCGCAGTTCACCGAGGCCGCCGACCTCGACATCTATCCGCGCGACGAGGCCCGCGACGCGTCGCTCGTTGACGAGCTCGGTGTCGACTACCTGTTCGCCCCGCCGGTCTCCGAGGTCTACCCGCCGGGCTTTGCCACCACCGTTTCGGTGACCGGCGTGAGCGCCGGGCTGGAGGGCGAGCACCGCGGCCCGGGCCACTTCGACGGCGTGGCCACGGTGGTCGCCAAGCTGCTCAACATGGTCTCGCCCGACGTCGCCTACTTCGGTCAGAAGGACGCTCAGCAGACCGTCGTCATCCGGCGCCTTGTACGTGACCTCGACATTCCGGTGCGGATCGAGATCTGCCCGACCATCCGGGGTGCCGACGGCCTCGCACTGTCGAGCCGTAACGCGCTGCTGTCAGACGACGAGCGCCGGCGGGCGACCGCGCTTCACCGGGCGCTCTCGGCCGTCCGCGCCGCCGTGGACGACGGCGCCCAGGACCCGGCGAGCGCCCTGGCGCAAGGTCACTCCGTGCTGGAGCGGGCCGGCGTCGCCGTCGAGTACCTGAGCCTCGTCGACCCGGAGACGATGGAGCCGCTGCGCGAGCTGCACGGGGACGCGCTGGCAGTCATCGCCGCCCGGGTGGGAAGCACCCGTCTGATCGACAACACCCTCATCACCGACACCCGAACCATCGACAACGAGGTGGCGACCCGGCTCCGGGCGCCAACCGCGTAAGGAGACACGGCACATGTCCGCAACCCCTCACACCCCGGTACCGCAGGGCCTCGACGGACCGCTGCCCATGACCCTGCCGCGGCTGGCCGAGAAGAAGCACCTCGCAGAGCCGATCGTGATGGTGACCGCCTACGACTACCCCTCGGCCCAGGTTGCCCAGGAGGCCGGCGTGGATGTCGTGCTGGTCGGCGACTCCGGTGCGATGACAGTGCTCGGCTATCCCTCGACCGTGCCGGTCTCGACTGACGAGATGCTGATGCTCGCCTCGGCGGTGCGCCGCGGGCTGCGCACGCCGTTGCTCGTCGGCGATCTTCCGTTCGGCTCCTATGAGGGGTCCGACGAGCAGGCGATCGCCACCGCCCAGCGGTTTATCAAGGAGGCCGGCTGTGACGCGGTCAAGCTGGAGCGGGGCGGCACCAGCGTGCAGCGCGCCCGGGCGATCGTCGAATCCGGGATCCCGGTCATGGGCCACGTCGGCCTGACGCCACAGACGGCGACCGCGCTCGGCGGCTACCGCGCCCAGGGCCGCACCGCCGAGCAGGCCCTGTCGGTCGCTCGTGACGCGATCGCGCTGCAGGAGGCCGGCTGCTTCTCGATCGTGCTCGAGGCGATCCCCGCGGCCGTCACCCGCACGCTGATGGCCCACCTCCAGATCCCGGTGATCGGGATCGGCGCCGGGGAGGCGACCGACGGACAGGTGCTCGTGTTCCACGACCTGCTCGGCATCTACGACGGCCACGTCGCTCGGTTTGCCAAGCGCTATGCCGACGTCCGTTCTCACATGGTGGCCGGGGTCGCCGAATACGCCGCCGATGTCCGCAGCGGCAGCTTCCCGGCACCCGAGCACTGGTACTCGATCGACGACGAGGAGCTCGCCCGCTTCCAGGCGGGGCTGGACTGAGGCGAACCAGCCGCTCATCACGGGGTTCAAGCACTAGCATCCGGCGGGCATGCCGCGCTTCACCCAGGTGTTCGCCCCGCGCGACCGCATCTATTTCGAGCTGTTCGAGGAAGCGGGCCAGAACATGCTGCGCTCCTCCTCGCTGCTCTACGAGCTGTTGCGCACCTACCCGGACAATAAGCAGCTGGCCACCGAGATCCTCGACCTCGAGCACGAGGGCGACCGGATCACCCACGACATCATCCATCGCCTCAACCAGACGTTCGTCACGCCGATCGACCGCGAGGACATCCTCGCCCTCGCCTCGGCGCTCGACGACATCGTCGACTACACCGAGGAGGTCGCGGACTACCTCGAGCTGTACAAGATCGAGGCGCCGATGGAGCAGTCGATCCAGCTCGCTCGCGTGCTCAAGGACGCGTCGGCCCAGATCGCCGAGGCGCTTTCCCTGCTGCACGGGTTCCACGACATCTCGCGCTACACCGTCGAGGTCAATCGGCTCGAGAACGAGGGCGACCGGATCACCCGCGAGGCGGTCGCGGCGCTGTTCGACGGCGGCATCGACCCGATGGTCGTGATCCGCTGGAAGGACCTGTTCGAACGTCTGGAGGCCGCGATCGACGCCACCGAGCGCGCGGCCAACATCATCGAGGGCATCGTCATCAAGAACGCCTGATCCGGCGCGTCACCGCGCCGACGGCGCTACGATGCTCCGGGTCCAGGTCCAACAGGGGAGAGCAAGGGAATGCGTCGTCACTTCCTCACGATCGTTGTCGTACTGGCTGCAATGGCGGCCCTGGCGCCGGGCGCCTGGGCCTCTGTCGCCCCCGCCCTGAGCCTCGATCAGAGTGCGGGCACGGCGGCCGGCTCCACCACCAACCTCGGGCTCGATCTGAAGTTCGCACCGACGGGCACCGATTCGCCGGATCACATGACGCTCAGCCTGCCGCCCGGCCTTCTGGCCAACGCCTCGATCGACGGCGGAGCGTGTCTGACGATGACCGACCTCGACGACACCGCCTGCCAGGTCGGCACCGGCACTGTCACCGCCATCGCCGAGGGCGTCGTCCCGATCGCCACCCCCGTGACCTTCGACCTGGTGCCGCCACCGGCCGCCGGCGACCTCGCCGGACTGGCGGTCAACAGCAGCGGCACGCAGATCGGCGCCACCGCCGACATCAAGGTCCGGCCCTCAGGGGACCCCGCCGGCGTCGGCATCACGATCACGTTCGTGCTGCCCAACACCCTGGACGGCGTTCCCATCTCGCTGACCGAGATCAACAGCACCTTCGACGGTCTGCGCTACCCCGCCACCTGCCCGGCCACGCCCCAGACCGTGGGCGTGGCGGTCAACTCCTACGGTGACCAGACCGTGCACAGCCTGTCCGCGCCGCTGTCGGTGACCAACTGCGCGGCTCTGCCGTATAGCCCGAAGTTCTCAGCCAGCGCGACGCAGGACACCGGCGACCGGCAGGTGAAGCTCGCCACCAACATCACGCAGGCAGCCAACGAGTCGCCCAACAACTCGGTGTCCCTCGGCCTGCCGGTCGCGACCCTGCAGCCCAACCTCAACGCCATCGGAGCGCTCTGCCTCAACCCCGCCGGCGGGACCTGCACGCCCGTCGGGTCGGCGACCGCAACCTCGCCGCTGTACCCCAAACCGCTCACCGGCAACGCCTACCTGACCGGCTCGCTCGCGACGGGCCTGACGCTGACGCTGGTGTTTCCGTCACCGTTTCCGCTGACGCTCACCGGGAAGATCGACCTGGCCGGCAACTCCACGGCGTTCGCGGGGCTTCCCGACATCCCGCTCACCGATCTCAACGTGACCCTCGACGGCGGAGCCCATGGGCTGTTCAAGTCCAATTGCGCCACGCCGTCGGGCACCGCCACGGCGTCGCTGACCGACCAGAACGGCGACAAGAAAGCCAGCGCGCCGGCCACATTCACGGTGGCCAACTGCACCGCGTCGCACGGCAGCGGGGGGACCGGCAGCGGCTCGGGGAGCGGTGGCGGTAACACGGGCACCTCGGGCCCGGGCGGCTCGCCCAGCCCGCGGCTCACGAAGACCAAGGTGACCGGCCTGCGCAGCGGCCACGTCGCCCTCAGCTTCACGATCAGCGAGAGCAAGCGCCTCGCCAAGATGACTGCTCTGACCGTCGAGCTCCCGTCGGGCCTGAGCTTCGCCCGCCACCGCGTGGGCAAGCGGCTCAGGGTCACGGGCATCTCGCTGAAGGGCGCCAACGTCAGATCGATCACGCTGTCCCGTGGGCACCTCGTGATCACCCTGCGCAAGGCGGTGAGGACCGTGACCGTGCAGATCAAGACGTTGGCGCTGAAGGAGAGCGCTGTCCTGAAGGCGAAGGCCAAGGCGAAGAAGCTCAAGAGCCTGCGATTGATCGTGATCGCCAAGAACACCAAGGGCAAGCGCGCCGCAATCCACGTCCAGGTCAAGCAGCTCGGGCTGTAGCCCGGGACACGGAGCAGGGAGGCTGAGATGCGCTACGAACCGCGACGCAAGCTCTTGGCAGGGGCGGCTGTCATCGCCGCAATGGCCGTGCTGGCACCGGCTGCGGGGGCCTCGATCGGGACGCCGTCGGTCGCCCTGAGCCCCAGCTCGGCCACCGCGGCCTCCACCGCGAACCTCGGAACCAATATCGCGTTCACCCCCACCGGCGGTGATTCGGTCAAGAACCTGACGCTCCAGCTGCCCCCGGGCCTGATCGCCGACGCGTCGATCGACGGCGGGGCGTGTCTGAAGAGCTCAACTCCGCTGGCCGCCTGCCAGGTCGGCTCCGGGTCGGTCACCGCGGATGTGAACGTCGCCCCTCCGCTGGTTGCGCCAGCCCTGACGCTCTCGGCCGAGTTCACGCTGGTCGCGCCTCCGGCGGCCGGCGACCTGGCCGGGCTCGACGTGTTGGTCAAGGATCCGATCAGCGGGCAGTACGGCGTGCTCGGCACGCCGGCCGCGGTGTCGTTCCGCTCCCCCTCTGACCCCGCCGGGTACGGCCTGAACATCGCCTTCTCCAACATCCCGGACACCTATCCGCTCAGCGTACTGGGTCTCCCGGTGGCCACCACGTCGATCTCCGTGACCGCGATCGACAGCACCTTCAACGGGCTGCGCTTCCCCTCCACCTGCCCCGCCAGCCCTGCCCGCGTGTCGGTATCGGCCAATTCCTACAGCGCGAGCGCCGTCCAGACGACCAGCGCGCCGCTCACCGTGACCGGCTGCGGCTCGGCGGCCTACGCCCCCGCGTTCAAGGTCACGGCCGCCCGCGACAGCGCCGACAAGCAGGTCACCCTGACCACCGCCGTCACTCAGACGGGTAACCAGCTCACCAGCCGGTCGGTGGCGCTGGCCTTTCCCCCCGCGACCCTCGCGCCCAACCTGGCGTCGATCAAGGCGCTGTGCCTGAACCTCAGCGCGGGCTGCTCGGTCGTCGGGTCCGCCACCGCCACCTCACCGCTGTACCCAACCGCGCTCACGGGCAAGGCGTATCTGACCGGCTCCTCCAGCGGGCTGTCGCTCACGCTCGTGTTTCCCGCGCCGTTCTCCCTGACCCTCACCGGAGCGGTCAACCTGGTCAAGAACTCGGCCGCGTTCGCCGGCCTCCCGGACATCCCGCTCTCGAACCTCGGCGTCACGCTCAACGGTGGCGCGGAGGGTCTGTTCCGCGCGACCTGTCAGACCCCATCGGGTACCGCCACCGCGTCGCTCGTGTCACAGAACGGAGACAGGACCGTCAATCCGACGTCCAAGTTCACCGTCTCGGGGTGCTCGAGCCCGCCCAACCACACCGGCGGCGGCACGACCGGGACCGGCGGTGGGACAAACGGCGGCTCCGGCTCCGGTTCGACCGGCGGCACGACCAGCACCTCGAGCGGAACGACCCGCGTCGTGTCCACGGCCGCAGCCGGCCTCCAGAGCGGGAAGCCCAGCCTGACCTTCAAGGTCAGCGTCGCCAAGCGCGCGTCGAAGATCAGCCGCATCACCGTCGGCCTGCCCGGCGGATTGAGCTTCGTGCGCCACCGCGTGCACAAGAAGCTCAGGGTGACCGGCGTCTCGCTTCG
>DATAUL010000037.1:0-2671 GCA_036268255.1 Solirubrobacteraceae bacterium
GAGTACGTCCTGCCGGCGCGCACGCCGGTGGCGGTCAGCATCCTGGGCCTGCATCACCGCGACGACGTCTATCCGCGGCCCCAGGACTTTGCGCCCGAGCGGTTTCTGGGGCGGACGCCAGGGACGTATACGTGGATCCCCTTCGGCGGAGGCATCCGCCGCTGCCTGGGGGCGACGTTGGCGATGGCCGAGCAGCGCGTGGTGCTCAAGGCGATTGCGCGGCGCGCCGACTTGGAGGCCGTCGACCAGGCTCCCGAGGCGCCCCGGATGCGCAACGTGACGATGATTCCCCGTGACGGCTGCCGCGTCCGGGTCCTGGCTCTATCGTGACGAGCGTGTCCGTGCAGAAAGCGCCGGAGCGGGTGGGCGGGGGTCAGCCGGGAGGCCATCGCGAGCGGCTGATCGCCGGGATGGCGGATTCGATCGCCCAGCGGGGCTACCGCGACACGACGGTGGCCGACGTCGTGCGTCTGGCTCGCACCTCGCGGCGCAATTTCTACGAGCACTTCGCCGACCGCGACGCCTGCTTCCTCGCCCTCTTCGACGCCACCAATGAGTCGTTGATGACGGAGATCGCCGGCGCCGTCGACCCGTCGGTGACCCTCGACGAGCAGGTCGATACCGCGGTCGACACCTATATCGCCAGCGTCCTCGATCGGCCGGAGCTGTACCACAGCTTCGTGCGCGAGCTGCCCGGGCTGGGGGACGCGGGGGCCAAACGGGCCCAGGCGGCGCTCGAGGGTTTCGCCCAGCTTCTGATCGGCATGGTCGACTCCGGCCGGCGCGTCCAACCCTCCCTGACGGCGCGCTCGCTGGACATGGACACCGCGATCATCATCGTCGGTGGGCTGCGCGAGCTGCTGGTGATCGCGTTGCAGCGCGGGCGCGACATGCGCGAGCTGCGCTCCAGCGCGGGCCAAACGATCAAGGTCATCTTGTCAGGAACCCTGTTATAGGGACCCTCCCTCCCGAACGGGAGGGAAATCCCCAACTTTCGGGGCTTACGGAGGGCTCGGCCGTCGGAAAAGCTGTAGTCGATGGCAGAGACAACCCCCACCCCTGCGCTGAATCACGCGCGTTTTGAGATCCTCCCGCTGGGTCGCAGCGAGGAGCAGGCACGAGACCTCCCTCAGCCGGTCCGCCTGACGGTCACCTGCTCGCCCAAGCACGGCCCCGACCGATCCGTCGAGGTCGCGGGACGCCTGCGCGCCATGGGCCACTCGGTCACGGTCCACGTCGCCGCCCGCATGGTGCGCGACCGCGACCACCTCGATGCCCTGCTGAGCGGCATGGCCGCCGCCGGCGCCGACGAGCTCTTTTTGATTGCCGGCGACGCCGACCCCCCTGAGGGCGAATTCTCCTCGGCGGTCGAGCTTCTGCCGATCGTGGCCCAGCACGCCAAGCGCCCGGCGCGGATCGGGATCGCGGGCTATCCGGAGGGCCATCCCAAGATCTCCGACGAGGCGCTCCAGCAGGCACTGCTGGACAAGAGCGCGGACGCGGACTACGTGGCCACGCAGATGTGCTTCGACCCCAAGGCACTGACCGCCTGGGTCGCCAGGCAGCGCGAGCTGGGCATCACCCTGCCGGTCTACATCGGCGTGCCCGGCAAGGTCTCCAGGGCCAAGCTGCTGGAGCTGTCGGCGCGCATCGGCGTGGGCCCGTCATTGGACTTCCTGCGCAAGCAGCGCGGGATCCGCGCGCTGCTGTCGCGCGGCTCGACCTCGGACAAGCTCTACGACGCCCTGGCCCCGGCGCTCGACGACCCGCGGCTCGGCCTCGCGGGCTTCCACATCTTCACCTTCAACCAGCTCACCGACACGTTTGAGTGGGAGCGCGCCAAGGAGGGCACGAATACTCGCCATTCCGCGCAATCGTCCGCTCCGCGGCTGTACGTTCAAGCGGAGAAGCGCTCTCAGTAATCAAACGACGCCCGGTGGACCGGGAGGAGAGAGACCCGATGACACCCAGCAACCTGCAAGACGTCCTTGATCAGGCGAGCAACACGGTCGAGCATCTGCGCAACGTCCAGGTCGGTGCCTACATCTATCCGGTCGTGCCGTACGAGTTCTCCAACTGGCGCCACGAACAGCGTGCCTGGCAGGAGACGGCCGTCCTGTTCGATCAGTCACACCACATGGTCAATCTGTTCCTCCGCGGCCCCGGGGCGATCGAGCTGATCACCGCCACCGGCATCAACAGCACCGCCAACTTCCCCGTCAACATGGCCAAGCAGTTCGTGCCGTGCACGCCGGCGGGCAACGTCATCGGTGACGGGATCCTGTTTCATCTCGCCGACGAGGAGTTCGTATGGGTGGGGCGCGCGCCGGCGGCCAACTGGCTGCGCTACCAGGCCGAGACGGGCGGCTACAGGGTCGACGTCGAGTACGACGACCGCTCGCCCGGCCGCCCGTATGGCAAGGCGGTGACGCGCAAGTACTGGCGCTTCCAGATCCAGGGCCCGAACGCGTGGCCGGTGATCGAGAAGGTCAACGGCGGACCGGTCGAGCAGCTGAAGTTCTTCCGCATGGCCGAGATGAATGTGGCCGGTGAGACCGTCCGCACGCTGCGCCACGGCATGGCCGGCGCGCCCGGTCTGGAGCTGTGGGGTCCCTACGAGACCTACGACAGGGTCCGCGAGGCGATCCTCGAGGCCGGGCAGGAGCTCGGC
>DATAUL010000038.1:0-7160 GCA_036268255.1 Solirubrobacteraceae bacterium
GGTGCGCACCCTATTCACCGACCTCACCCGCGACGCCGAAGCCGAGGATCCCGACGCGCTCGCCGCCCAGCTCGTGCTGCTCTACGACGGCGCGATGGTCGGTGCGCAGCTGGACAACAGCGCAGCCCCGGGCCGCGCGGCCGCCGCGGCCGCCGCGACCCTCGTCGACACCGCGATCAGCTGCTGAGGCCGGGGTTGTCGCGCGCAAAAGCAGGACCGGGGCGATGTAACGCTGCCTTGTCCAGCGTTGGGGAATATTCCCCCCGAACGGCCGCCAGTGCTGTCGTCCGAGCGCTGGCGTTTCGGCCGTCCAGAGTCACGCCTTGACGGCTGGAAGTACGGTCGTGGCGCGAGCTCGACCTGCCGGCGGATCCGACGCAGAGCTGGTCGCTGAGCAGGTTCGGATCGCGCCTGAGCATCGGGGCCAGGACGTCTCGCAGCACGCGATCGGCGTCGCGGGCGATTGACCCTGAGATCCCTGAAGCCCCTGGAATGGACGCCCCAGCGCGTCGGACGCGTCGCCGTGTCGGCGGCCTCGGTGGTTCGGGGAACGCCGAAACCAGCAAGTCTCCCGGTTTGTGGTCGTTGTAGAGGCAAACGACCGGGGATCGACGTCTGAGAGAAGCCCGGCGATCTCTTCCGCCGTCGGCTCGCGGCCGAGTGTGGTCACCAGGCTGCGCTCGGCCCGGGAGATCTTGTTGAGCTTCTCGAGGATGTGCACCGGGATCCGAATCGTCCGCGCCTTATCGGCCAGCCCACGAGCGACGGCCTGGCGAATCCACCACGTCGCATAAGTGGAGAACTTGAACCCCCGGCGGTAATCGAACTTCTCGGCCGCGCGCACGAGGCCGATCGTGCCCTCCTGAATGAGATCGAGGAACGGCAGGCCCTGGTTGCGGTAGTTCTTGGCGATCGAAACGACGAGACGCAGATTGGCCTCCACCATCTGCTGCTTGGCCGCCATCGACCCGCGTTCGATCTGTTTGGCAAGCGCAACCTCCTCCTGGGCGTTCAGAAGCGGCACCCTGCCGATGTCCTTGAGGAAGATCTGCAGCGCATCGGTGGTCATTTCGGGCTTGAGATCCTGAGCTTTGCGGGTACGGCGACCGGGCGCGAGCGATCAGCCCCTTGACCTCATCACCCGCAGCTCCGCTACCGACATTGCTCGCCCTGTCTCCGCGATCCCAGGTTGCGGCGTGAGGCCCGCACGATCCCGACGTTACTCTCGTTTGCGATCAGTCGACGCGGATCTCAGTACTTATGCGGCAGCTGCCGGACCAGCGAAGGTCGGCGCAACACGTCGATCCTTAGGGCCACCGCGCGGCGCTGTCAGGACGCGCTGTCGCTGTCAGGCGCGGCGGTTGGGGTTTCGAGCACAAAGAGCTCACCGGCGATGTCGGCGTTGGTGTCGATGCCACTGACAAAGCCCCGTACCTTGCGTCCGGTGATCCGCTCGATGGGTGCGGTGAATCTGGAGGTCGCGGCGTACTGAAACAGGAGGCGGATGTCGCGCAGTCGTTGGTGTTCGCCCATTGCCTGGAGGTTGCGTTCGGCGGGTGTGAATGTGTTCTCGAGTAGGCACACGAGCGTGTCCGGGCCGGCGTAGTGGGTCCGGACCTTGGTCGGTCCGCGACCGAATTGATCCTTGTGGATCTAGACCATGGCCTTCGATACCTCCGAGAGTGGTCGCCGTTCGTCAGCGGCCGCGCTTTCGAAGGTGTCCATCGAGGTCGTGCCGGGCGTGCCTAGTCGATCACGGGGGCCGTCGTGAGACTGGCCTTCCAAACCGGTAGTCATTCCGAGGTCTATGCTCCAAAGCGCGTTCGGGGTCCTCGGCTCTAGGGGCATCATGGACGCTGGCTGCATCGTCAAGGCGCGTCGATCATTGGCGCTCATATCGAATGGGACGCCTGATGAACGAGTCTTTCGAGGTCGAACTGCCGCGAGACCCGCAGGCGCCGTCGCGGGCGCGACGCTTGATTGACCAGTTAGGCGCCTCGGTGCTGGATCGCGGCGAGCTGGACCGCGCGAAGGTGTTGGTCAGTGAGTTGGTGACCAATGCCGTGCTTCATGGCCGGGGGGTGATCAGGCTGAGAGCGAGTCTGGATCGGGATCGATTGTTGGTGGAGGTGATCGACGAGGGTTCGGGGTTTGAGCGAGTTGTCCGTGAGCACAGCTTCGAAGATCTTCATGGGCGCGGGTTGGACATCGTCGACGCAGAGGCGAGCCGGTGGGGTCTGTATGAGGGCACGACCCACGTTTGGTTTGAGATTGAGCGATCAGGGCCGCGACTGGGCGCCGAGGACACCCCGATCCCCGACACGTTCAATTAACAACCCATCAGGCCTTCCGAAGGAGTGAGCTTGGCTTGCCACCAGGTCCGCCTCGAGAGCCCTGGATGTGTTGCGATCGCGATGGTAGATTTGTGGTGCGGTTCAACGGGCGTGGTCCCGCGCGACTCGCAGACGACAGCAGGATGGCGGTCAAGCGCTTCGGGACCTCGGAGCGCTTCTCCCCTTCACAGCGCCGCAGATCACGTGGAGTGACCCATGACCGTGTCCATCCAGACAGATCCGTGTGACCCACTTCTCGTGGGGCTGCGGATCGCGGTCAACGAGCAGGCAAGCAGCACCACGATCAGGCTCGACGGCGAGTGGGACCTCGCCGCACGGGAAGCTGCGCGTCGCGCCGTACGCCACACGCTGTCCCGTCGGCCCGCCCGCGTGGTCCTCGATCTCAGCGGCCTGACGTTCATCGATTCCAGCGGCATCCACGTCGTCATCGAGCTCGTCAAACGCGCCGCCCGGCTGAAGATCGAGCTCGCGATCATTCCCGGCTCCGCCGCCGTCCAGCGCATCTTCGACGTCTGCGCGCTTACCGCGCGCCTCCCATTCACAAGCCACGGGTAACACGGAGTTGAGCCGCGTGACCCCGCAGCGCCTGCCCCGGCGCCGCGGGATCGGGCGGCGAATCTGCCGGACCTGTGTCCCGTCGATAAGCGCGAGCCTCGCCCGGTTAGCTGGAGAGGGGGATGTCTGCCGCGACGAGCGTGCCGCCATCGGCCGGGCTCTCGATCCGTAGCTGGCCGTCGACTACGGCAAGCCGGTCCCGAAGGCCCAACAAGCCGCTCCCGTCGGGTCGGGCGCCTCCGACGCCGTCGTCGCGCACCTTGACCTCAAGAGCCCGGTCCCCGACGCGCGCGGTCACCGCGGCGTGAGCTGCGCGAGAGTGTTTGGCGACATTGGTAAGCGCCTCGGCGACGACAAAGTACGCGGTCGCCTCCACCGCGGCAGGAAGTCGGCCCACGGACACTGCGGTCTCCACAGGTACCGCCATCCGCGACGTCAGGGCGTCCACTCCCGAGCGCAATCCACCCTGGGTTAAGGCCGCCGGGAGGATGCCGTGGGCGAGCTCGCGCAGCTCATTCGTAGCCCGCTGGGCGTGGTCGAGCGCCTCGGTCACCAGCTCGGGGGCGTTCTCGTCGCCGTTCTGCATCGCGCGGTGCGCCAGCTTGAGCGTGATAACGGTGTGCACGAGCCGCTGCTGCGCGCCGTCATGAAGATCTCGGACGACTCGACGGCGCTCCTCGTCTGCCGCCGCCACGATCCGGGCCCTCGACGCCGCCACTTGAGCCCGCGCTTCGGCGTTCGCGATCGCCGTCGCCACCAGCTCCGTGAAGGAGCCGAGACGCGCCTCGGTATCCGGCGGCAGGGGCTGCTCCTGGCTCGAGCCGGCGGCCATCAAACCCCAAAGGCGGCCCTCGACGCGGATCGGCGTCCCGACCGCCGAGCGGATGCCGTCCTCGCGGATGCCCTCTGCGAGCGGGCCGGTGGCGTCGGCATAGTTGTCCAGCCGGGCTGGACGGCCGGTCTCCAACACGAGCGTGGCGAGGTTCCTGTGCCCCTGGATAGGCCACCGGCTGCCAATGGGGAAGCGGTCCGATGCGCTAGCGAGGAACGTGATGGCGCCGTCGGACTCGTAGCGGCACACGTTGGCCAAGTCGGCCGACAGGAGCCGTCCGACCTCGTTCGCGACCGTCGCGAACACCTGCTCCGGCCGTGTCCCGCGCGCCACGAGCGTCGCGACCTTCCGCAACGCCGCCTGCTCCTCGGCGAGCCGGCCGAGTCGCGCGCGGCTCTCGGTGTTGGAGATCGCCGTGGCGACCAGCTCGGTGAACTCGGCGAGCCGATCCTCGATCTGGTTGGGTAGCGACGCACGACTGTCGGCGGCCGCCATCCAGCCCCACATGTCGCCGTCGACGATGATCGGGGCGCCGGCAGCCCCGCGGAGCCGGGTTTCGCGGCTGGCCGCGGCGATCGTGCCCGGGAGCTCGGTGTAGTCGTCGATCCTTGCAGGGCGACCGGTCTTCAGCATCTGGACGGCGAGCCCCGGTCCATCGAGCGGCCAGCGGGTACCGGTCTGCCACGAATGCGGAACCTCGCTCCACTCTGCAATCACGCTGGCTGTCGTCTTCCCTGGGTCAAAGCGCCACACCAGCACCAGCGGCAGGCCGACGACGTGCGCGACCTCCCTGGCGATCGCGGCGAAGACGTCCACCGATGCTGCCCCGCCGGCCACCAGCGCCGCGATCCGCCGCAGCGAGTCCTCGCGCGCTCCCAGCACCGCATCGCGCCCGCCCAGCACCGCATCGCGCCCGCCCAGCACCGCATCGCGCCCGCCCAGTACCTGCTCGCCCCTCAAGCGGTCCTCGATGTCGGCGAACGTCACGACCGCGCCGCGGCCCTCCGGCAGCTCGATCGGCAGCAAGACATAGGAGACAGGAAACGTCGAGCCGTCGCGCCGGAAGAACCAGTCCAGATCGCGCGCGACCGTCTGGCCCGTGGTTCGCGGGAGCTGCATCGGGCAGTCCGCGGCCGGGTAGGGCGTTCCGCCCGGGTGCATGAAGTGGATCGTCTCGTGGCGGTGGCGCCCGAGGAGATCGTCCGCACGGTCGTAGCCGAGCGCTGTGATCGCGGCGGGGTTGGCGAACCGGATCACGTCGTCCGGACCGACGACCAGGACCGGCCGCGCGGCCGTCTCGCTCACGGCGGCGAGAAAATCCTCGTCACTGATCCTCAGGCCAGTCAGATCGGTCAGGGAATGGAGTGGCACGCGAGCCTCTGGACAGCACCAAGTCTACGCGCGGCCGGCCCAGCGAACTGAAGAGCGCCGGGCGTTGGTCGGGCCGGAGCACGACGCTGTCGTCATGCTCGACGTCGAGCGGGCTGATGAGATCGTGCAATGGCTGGCGGGCCAGGCGGCGCTCGTCGTCGGCGACGCCATGCTTCGGCCTGCTTCGGGTGTCTTCCTTCTGTGTGGCCTGGCAGGGGTTGCTCCGGTCATCCGGACCGATCACCACGGGCGCCCCGGGCATCACCGTTCAGACGTCTCGCGTGACGAGCAACACCGCCGCGCCCGCCAGCAGGACCGCCGCGTACCCGCAGAACACCGCGAAGCCGACCCATGGGTGCAGGAAGTGATCTGACGGGTCGGGCTTGGTGGTGAAGAACGCCGATGCCGCGTTTGACGGCAGGTACGGGTTGATCGAGTTCTTAAGGCTGTTGGACAGGACACCGACGAGGCCGGGAAGGACAAAGATGATCCCGGCGAAGGTGGCGATCGCGCCCGCGGAGTTGCGGATCATCGCGCCGAGGGAGACGGTGAATACGGATAGGACCGCCAGGAATAGCGGGATCGCAATCACCGCCCGCAGCCCGCCGGGCGTCGACAGTGACGGGTTGACGTGGTGTTGGGCCAGCACCGCCGACGCGCCGAAGAAGCCGATGAATGTCATCGGGAACGACAGGACCAGCACCACCAGCGCGAATACGAGCACCTTCGCCCATAGGACGGGCAGACGCTTCGGGACCGCCATGAACGTCGAGCGGATCATTCCGGTTGAGTACTCGCCGGTGACCACGAGCACACCGAGCACGCCGATCGCCAGCTCGGAGAGGTGCCAGCCGATCAGCGCGGTGTCGACCGACTTGTAGTGCTGTTGGGTGTCGAGCGGGAGCTGTGACCAGCGTCCCATGTCGAACGCCGCCACGACGATTCCGAGCAGCATCCCGAGCAGCCCGAACGCTAGTGACCAGCGGGTGGAGCGCAGCGACCACAGCTTGATCCACTCCGAGCGCAGAACCCGCCCCTGACTGACGTCGGCGCCCGGCTGCTTGGTGACCAGCAACCGCTCGCCCGCGGTGATCGTGCTCATGCCGCCTCCGTCAGTTCTGGCTCGGGCTCGGCGAGCCCCGTGTGAAACTCCACCGACGAGCGCGTGATCTGCATGAACGCGTCCTCCAGCGAAATCTGCTGCGGCGTCAGCGCGTGCAGCGGTACTCCGAGTTGGGCCGCCAGGTCGCCGATCTGCGCCGCCGTCGCGCCGCTCACGATCAGCTCGTCCTGCGTGCTCTCCTCGGCTTGGAAGCCGGCGCGGTCAAGCGCGCCGCGAAGCTCTCCGATCCGCGGCGAGCGGACCTTGACCGGGGCCCCGGCGGATGCCTGTTCGACGAACTCGTCGACGCTTGTGTCCGCGATCAACCTCCCCTTGCCGATCACCACCAGCTGCTCGGCGATCAGCGCCATCTCGCTCATCATGTGCGAAGACAGAAACACGGTCTTGCCCTCGTCGGCGAGCCGGCGCAGCAGCTCCCGCACCCAGCGGATCCCCTCGGGATCGAGCCCGTTGACCGGCTCGTCGAGCACGACCACATTTGGGTCACCAAGCAGCGACGATGCGATCCCGAGTCGCTGGCCCATCCCCAGCGAGAACGTGCCGACGCGCTTGCGCGCGACCTGGCCGAGCCCGACGAGCTCGATCAGCTCCTCGACCCGAGAGTCGGGGATGCCGTGCGTTGCGGCCATCGCCCGCAGATGGTTGCGGGCAGACCGGCCGCTGTGGATCGCACGGGCCTCGAGCATCGCTCCGATCTCGTGCAACGGATCGGGAATGTCGCGGTAGGCGCGACCACCGACCAGCGCGGTGCCCGTGCTCGGCGCGTCCAGCCCGAGGATCAGTCGCATCGTTGTCGACTTTCCCGACCCGTTGGGGCCAAGGAAGCCAGTGACCACGCCGGGCTTGACGACGAAGCTCAAGTCGTCGACGGCGACCCGCTCGCCGTAGTGTTTGGACAGGTTGTGGACCTCGATCATGCGGCGAA
>DATAUL010000039.1:0-9890 GCA_036268255.1 Solirubrobacteraceae bacterium
TGGCCGGTGATGAACGCCGCCCCGTCGCCCGCGAAGAATGCGACCGCGCCGACGATGTCTTCCGGATACTGATCTCGGGCCAGCACGCGGGCCTTGGCCGAGACCTCCTGCAGCTGCTGGATCTGGACGTCGTTGGCCAGCACCCCGTCGGACATCGTGAAGCCCGGGGCGACGGTGTTGACCAGGATGTTGTCGGCGCCCAGCTCCTTGGCCAGCGCCTTGGTCATCGCGACCACCGCGCCCTTGCTGGAGACGTAATGCAGCAGGAAGGGGACGCCCTTGAACGGCGTGCCCGAGGCCATGTTGATGATTCGTCCGTAGCCGGCCGCCCGCATGTGCGGGGTGACGGCCCGGGTCGCCAGGTACATGCCGAGGACGTTGACCTCGAACACGCGCTTCCACTCCTGCACCGACAATTCCTC
Source organism: Solirubrobacteraceae bacterium (assembly GCA_036268255.1). Classification (GTDB taxonomy): domain Bacteria; phylum Actinomycetota; class Thermoleophilia; order Solirubrobacterales; family Solirubrobacteraceae; genus Palsa-465. The sequence continues at coordinate 423 of DATAUL010000039.1, forward strand.
GAACGGCGCGGGCACGAGCGAGGTGTAGATGCCGGCGTTGTTGATCAGGATGTCGATCCGACCGTAGGCGTCCATCGCGGCGGCGGACATACGCTCGCAGGCGGCGGGATCGGAGACATCGACCTCCACGGCCAGGCCGCCGAGCTCCCGGGCGACGCCGTGGGCGGCCTGCATGTCGGCGATGACGACGGCCGCGCCCTCGGAGGCGAGCTTCTCGGCGATCGCGCGGCCGATCCCCTGGGCGCCGCCGGTCACGATCGCGACGCGGTCCTGCAACGCACTCATCAGCCGTCCTGCGTGTTCATGAACGGTGCCGGGTTGAGGATGCGGCTCGTCTGGGCGACGAGCATCGGCCGCATCTTCTGCACATAGGCCTGCCAGCCGGGATCGGCCTGTAGCTGCTTGCGGCGCGCCAGGCGGTCGTCGAAGCTCTCGTACGCCCACAGGTGGACGACCTGGTTGAGCGAGGGCCCGATCTCCGTCGAGTAGTAGCCGAGGTTGCGACCGAGGATCTCGCGCTGGATCGCCATGCCCTCGGCCTCGTAGAGCTTGAAGTACTCGGGAACCTTGCCCGGGACCAGCGTGTACTCACGCATCTCCACGATCATCTAGGCGATCCCTCCCAGCGACAGGTATCGGGTCTCGACCCAGTCGTCGACGCCGTACTTGGACCCCTCGCGGCCGATCCCCGATTCCTTGACGCCGCCGAACGGCGCCACCTCGACCGAGATGAAGCCGGTGTTGATCCCGAGGATCCCGTACTCGAGCTGCTCGGAGACGCGGAACACGCGCCCCACGTCACGGCTGTACATGTAGGCGGCCAGGCCATAGGGCGTGTCGTTGGCGATCTCGATCGCTTCGCGCTCGTCGGCGAACGTGCGCACGGCCGCGACCGGCCCGAACGTCTCCTCGTGCCACATCTCGCTGTCGGGGGAGACACCGTCGAGCACGGTCGGTTCGTGGAAGGTGCGACCCAGCTCGTGGGCGGCGCCGCCGAGGAGCGGTCGGGCGCCGCGGTCCAGCGCGTCGGCCACGTGGCGTGAGACCTTCTCGAACGCCGGCTGGTCGATCAGCGGCCCGACGCTCGAGCGGTCGTCGGTGCCGACGCCGACGACCAGCCCGGCGGCGGCCTCGCGCAGACCGTCCACGAACTGGTCGTGCAATGAGTCGTGGACGAGGATCCGGTTGGCGGTGATGCACGTCTGGCCGGAGTTGCGGAACTTGCACAGCAGTGCGCCGGCGACGGCCTGCTCGAGGTCGGCGTCGTCGAACACGATGAACGGCGCGTTGCCGCCGAGCTCGAGCGAGACATTCTTCACCTGGTCGGCGCACTGGCGCATGATCAGCTTGCCGATTTCTCCCGAGCCGGTGAATCCGACCTTGCGCACGATCGGATTGGAGGTCAGCTCACGGCCGATCGCCGGGGCGTCGTCGGCGTCGCCGGTGACGATGCTGAGGACGCCGGCAGGTAGGCCGGCGCGCGTGGCCAGCTCGGCCACCGCCAGCGCCGACAGCGGCGTCTGCTCGGCGGGCTTGAGCACCATCGCGCAACCGACGGCGAGCGCCGGGGCCGCCTTGCGCGTGACCATCGCCGAGGGGAAGTTCCACGGGGTGATCCCGCCGCAGACGCCGATCGGGTGCTTGGTCACGAGGATCCGCTTGTCGCGCTGGGGGGAGGGGATCGTGTCGCCGTAGACGCGCTTGGCCTCCTCGCCGAACCACTCCCAGAACGAGGCGGCGTAGGCGATCTCCGCACGTGACTCGGTCAGCGGCTTGCCCTGTTCCAGGGTGAGCAGCAGCGCCAGGTCATCGCGGTGCTCCATCATCAGATCGCGCAGCCTGCGCAGAATCGCCGCCCGTTCGGCGGCCGGCCGGGTCGCCCAGTCGCCCTGAGCGCGGCGGGCGGCCTCGATCGCTCGTCGTGTCTCGGCAGCCCCCATGCGGGGCACGCGCGCCAGCGCCTCGCCGGTCCCCGGGTTGGTCACCGCGAAGGTCGCGCCACTGTCGGCCTCTGACCACTCGCCGTCGATGTAGGCCTGCTCGTGCAGCAGCGACGGGTCAGCGAGGGCGATAGTCGATTCCTCTAGCGCCATGGGGCCGCATAGGTTATCCCATTGTCACCTGACGTCGCCCGCGCGGCGCGCCGAGCTCACCCGGCGAGCTCGGCGCCGCGGGGGCGCGAACGCATCGGCAGCTTGCCGACGAGACCGAGAAACTGCTCGGCGGACGGCGACCAGGCGCTGCGGGTGAAAGCCACGACCTCGCGGACGAGGCGGGGTCGTACGCGCATCAGCGCCGCATCGAGGCCCGCGGGCACGGCGTGGCTGCCCAGCAGGGCGGGGCCCAGACCGGCCGCCGCCAGTTGGGCGGCGGCCGCCACCTGGCCGGTACGCACGGCCGCGCGCGGGGTGAAGCCCGCCCGGGCGCAGGCGCGCTGAGCGAGCTCGTGCAACCCGTGGCCGGGCTCCAGCAGAACCCAGTCGCGATCGGCGAGCCGCTCGAGCGGAAGCGAGCCGCCGCCGGAGCCCGCCAGCGGATCGTGGGGGGAGAGCACGATCACGAACTCCTCCCATCCCAGGGGGGTGATCGGTCCCGTCCAGTTAGACGGCCGTGGCCCGAGGCCGAGGTCGCCGAGCCCGCTGCGGACGGCCTCGTGGAGCTCGCGGCGGTGCCGGAACTCGTGCAGGTAGACGGCGGTGTCGGCGTGCTGGCGATGCCAGCGGGCCAGCGCGGCAGGCAGGATGCCGACGGCCATGGAGGTGACGGTGGCCAGCTCCAGCTGCCGGCCCGGGGCGCCCAGGGTCGTCCGCGCAGCTTCGGCGGCGCGGGCCGCGTGGGAGGCCGTAGCGCGCGCCTCGGGAAGGAACGCCCGCCCGGCCGCGGTCAGCTGCACGCCGTTGGGCAGGCGCTCCAGCAAGGGTCCGCCGAGCTCACGCTCCAGCGCGCGGATCTGCTGAGAGAGCGACGGCTGAGCGACCGAGAGCCGCTGGGCGGCTCGCGTGAACGATCCCTCTTCGACGACCGCGAGCAGGTAGGTGATCTGTCGCAGATTCATTTCATGGCCTCATAGTCATTGCCTATGAGGGTAGGGTCGCGGATTCCCGGAGGATGTCACCGGGCCCCGCCCGAGCTGCTTCCCGGACAGCGTTGACAGCGATTGGGCCCAGAGATAACGTTTTCCCACAGAGGGGCCAGCCCGCCCCTCACGTGCATGAGGAAGGGGACCTATGAGTCGTCCGGTCACGTTGTTCACGGGCCAGTGGGCCGATCTGCCGATTGTGGAGCTTGCACCCAAGGCGAAGTCGTTCGGTTACGCCGGGCTTGAGCTCGCCTGCTGGGGCGATCACTTCGACGTGTCTGCCGCGCTCGCCGATCCCGGGTACGTCACCGCCCGGCGCGAACTGCTCAAGGGTCACGAGCTCGGCTGCTGGGCGATCTCCAACCACCTCGTCGGGCAGGCCGTCTGCGATCCGATCGATGAGCGCCACCGCGCGATCCTGCCCCCGGAGATCTGGGGCGACGGCGATCCCGAGGGCGTGCGCCGGCGAGCGGCCGAGCGGATGATGGACACGGCCCGGGCCGCCGCGGCATTCGGCGTGACCATCGTCAACGGCTTCTCGGGCTCCTCGATCTGGTCCCAGCTCTACTCCTTTCCGCCCAACGACTTCGAGACGATCGAGGCGGGCTACCGGGACTTCGCGGAGCGCTGGGGGCCGATCATCGACGTCTTCGACCGGGAGGGCGTGCGCTTCGGCCTCGAGGTGCATCCGACCGAGATCGCCTACGATTTCGTCACCACGCGGCGGACGCTTGAGGCGATCGACCACCGGTCCGGGTTCGGCATCAACTTCGATCCGAGCCACCTGGTGCCGCAATTCCTGGACCCAGCGGCGTTCCTCGACGAGTTCGGCGAGCACATCTATCACGTCCATGTCAAGGACTCGCGGCGCACGCTCGACGGCCGCCGCTCCATCCTCGGCTCGCACCTCAACTTCGGCGAGCGCGAGCGGGGGTGGGACTTCGTCTCGCCCGGTCACGGGGACGTGGACTTCGAGTCGGTCCTGCGAGGGCTCAACCGGATCGGCTACCAGGGACCGCTGTCGGTCGAGTGGGAGGATGCCGGGATGGACCGGGAGTGGGGCGCCACCGATGCCGCTCGGTTCGTGCGCGAGCGCGACTTCGCGCCCTCGGCGGTGGTGTTCGACGAAGCGTTCGCGAGGCCGTAGGCCATGCCTGAGCTGGGAACCGTCGGCGCGGACCGCGGGTCCGCGGGTCCGCCGGCGACGATCGGCGTCGGGATGCTGGGTTACGCGTTCATGGGCAGGGCGCACGTGAACGCCTATCGGACCTTGGCCTACATGGCCACGGAGCTCCCGCTGAGCCCGCGTCTGGTGGCGATCGCCGGCCGCAACGAGCAGGCCGTGCACGACGCGGCACGGCGCTTCGGCTTCGAGCGCGCAGAGACAGACTGGCGGGCGCTGATCGCCGATGATTCGATCGAGCTGTTCGACAACGGCGGCCCCAACGCCCTTCATGCGGAACCGACGATCGCGGCGGCGGAGGCGGGCAAGCACGTCATCTGCGAGAAGCCGCTGGGGCGCACCGCGGAGGAGGCCCATGAGATCTGGCGGCGCGTGCAGGCCACCGGGGTCAAGGCGATGTGCGCGTTCAACTACCGGTTCGTGCCGGCCGTCCGACTGGCCCGGCGCCTGATCGAGGCCGGGGAACTGGGCGAGATCTACCACTTCCGCGGCCGCTACCTGCAGGATTGGATCGCCGATCCGGAGTTCCCCATGGTCTGGCGGCTCTCCAAGGAGGCATCCGGCTCAGGCGCGCTCGGGGACCTCGGCGCTCACGTGATCGACCTGGCTCGCTACCTGGTCGGCGAGATCACGACGATCGCGGGCACGGCACGGACGTTCATCGAGGACCGCCCAGGCGGCCACGTCGACGTCGACGACGCCGTGGAGGGCGTGGTGGGGTTCGAGGGCGGGGCCGTGGGCACGCTCGAGGCCACCCGCTTCGCCGTCGGTCGCAAGAACGGCCTCGCGTTCGAGATCAACGGCTCCAAGGGATCGATCGCCTTCGATCTGGAGCGCCTCAACGAGCTGTCGGTCCATCTGTCCGGTTCCCGCCCCGGCGCGCAGGCTCAGGGATTCCGGCAGGTGCTGGTCACCGAGGCCGATCACCCCTACATGGACATGTGGTGGCCGCCCGGCCACATCATCGGCTGGGAGCACACGTTCTCGCACGAGCTGCTGCACCTGCTGTCGGCGATCGCCACCGGTGCCCCCGTCGGCCCCGACGGCGCCACCTTGCAGGACGGCTACCGTGCCGCCGAGGTCTGCGACGCACTGCTCAGGGCCTCGGAGACCGGGCAGCGACAGACCCTCTCCTACCGCGACGCACAGTCCTGACAGCGCCATGGCCGCACGAGGGCCCCGGCAGGTCACGCTCTACGACGTGGCGCGCGAGGCCGGCGTGCACTTCACGACTGTCTCGCGCACCCTCAACGGCTCCGCCGACCTCAACATCAGGCCCCAGACCCGTGAGCGGATCCTGGCCGCCGCAGAGCGCCTGAAGTACCGGCCGAACGCGTTCGGCCGAGGGCTCCGGCTCTCCAGCACGCACACGCTGGGCCTGCTCGTGCCGTCGCTGCGCAATCCCGTCTACGCCGCAGTGGTCAGGGGCGCGTCCAGCAGAGCATGGGAGCGAGGCTATGTCGTGGTCCTCTCCGAGGACAGCGAGGGCGGCCTTGCGGCCCCCGCCTACGAGCGGCTGGTCAGCGAGGGACGGATCGACGGCCTGCTCGTCGCCACCGCGCGCCGCGACGATCCGGCCGCCGAGCAGTGGCTGAAGGCGCCGGTGCCCGCCGTCTTCGTCAACCGACGCCACCGCGGAGGCCACAACGTGTCGATGCGCGAGGAGGAGGCGGCGCGCCTGGCAGCGGGCCATCTGTTGGCCCTCGGCCACACGCGGCTGGCACACATCGCGGGCCCGGAGAACCTCGACACGGCGGTTCGGCGGGTGCGCGGCTTCCGTGCTGCGGTGCGCGAGGCCGGCCACCGCGCACCGATCGTCCCCGTCGCATTCGACGAGCGCGGCGGGTACCGGGCGATGGTCGAGCTGCTCGGCCGCAGTCGCCCTCCGACTGGTGTCTTCGTCTCCAACATCAACCAGGCGCTCGGGGCGCTGTCGGCGGCCAAGCGCCAGGGAGTGGCGGTCCCCGAGCAGCTGTCTCTGGTCACCTACGACGATGACGCCCTGGCGGAGTATCTCGACCCGCCACTGACCGCCGTGCGGATGCCGATGCAGGAACTCGGCGAGAGGGCCGTCGAGATGCTGCTGGATCGCATCGCCGGCGACGACGGACGCGTCGATGTCGTGCTGGACACCCCCCCGCTGCTAGTGGAGCGTTCCTCTACGGCTGCGACTGGCTAGTGGATTTGCCTATAGGGTATGCGTAGGAATTGACGCGGGAAATCGTTTGTCTTAGGCTAAGCGCGATTGAGGAGCGAGCGGGCCGTCGCTTCCGAAGGGAGATCATGAGGAGAGCATGGCTGACGTAGGTTCGGCTCCGATCGAGGACATCCGTTCGCATCGCACGCTTGCGCTGGCGGGCCGCACGGTGCTCATCCTGATGGTCGCGTTCCTCGTCGTGTGGGTGCTGTTCATCGCCCATGGCACCACGTTCGGCTCGGCCGTCCAGGACCCCACGGATTTCCTCATCACGCTGCTCAACGGGATCACCGCGGCCGCCCTGTACTTCGTGGTGGCCAGCGGATTCACGCTGATCTTCGGCCTGATGCGCACGGTCAACATGGCCCATGGCGCGTTCTTCCTGTTCGGCGGCTATATCGCGCTGAAGCTGCAGCGGAGCATGGTCGGCGGTGGGGGCGCCCTCGGGCTCGCCAGCTCGCAGGTCAGCCTGGTGCAGTGGGTCTTGCCCGTGCTCGTCGGCGCGGCGGCGGTCGCGGTGATCGGCCTCGTCATGCAGCAGGTGTTCCTACGCTGGAACCAGGGCCAGGACCTCCGGCAGGCACTGATCACCATCGCCATCTCGATCATCCTGGCCGATCAGATGCTCGCCCATTTCGGTGGCATCGCGGAGGACATCTCCTGGCCGGGGGCGCTCGACAAGTTCGTCAACCTCCACGTTGCTCACATCCAGTACTCGCTGACGCGCCTGGTCATCCTCGGCATCGGCCTCGCGGTCGGGGCACTGCTGTGGCTGTGGCTGCACCGCACTCGCATGGGCATGATCATCCGGGCCGGGGTCGACGATCGGGCGATGGTCTCGGCGCTGGGGGTCAACATCCAGCTTGTCTTCGCCGTGGCCTTCGTCATCGGCTCGTTCCTCGCCGGAATGGGCGGGGCGATCGGCGGTTCGTTCGCCAGCCTCGCGCCCGGAGTCGACGCCAACTGGCTGTTGAACTCGCTGGTGGTGGTGATCATCGGCGGGATGGGATCACTGGGCGGAGCCGCGATCGGCGCGCTTCTGCTCGGCCTGGTCACCAACTTCTCGGCCGCCTACCTGCCGGCCGCCGACACCTACTACTCGATCATCTTCACCTTCATCCTGCTGGCCGTGGTGCTGTCGGTGCGTCCGCTCGGTCTGTTCGGGAGGCCCGCGTGAAATCACGCCCGCGCGGATGGCTGGGCGTCGAGCCGGCCGTCGCGGTGATCCTCGTCGTGTTCGCCTTCCTGGCCCCCGCGATCCTCAACGCGTACTGGATCTCGACGCTGCTCACCCAGATGCTGATCTTCGGCCTCTGCGCCGCCAGCCTGATCTTCCTCTCGGCATACGGCGGGATGGTGTCGCTGGGCCAGTTGGCGATCTGGGGCATCGCCGGCTTCGCGTTGGGCAACTTCACCACCAACGGCAACACCAAGGGGCTGAACCTCGGGTGGGCGATCGGGCCCGGCATCGTCGTTGCGATCGCCATCGCCGTGCTGTTCGCCGTCATCTTCGGCGTCCTGGCCAACCGCAGCTACGGGATCTATTTCCTGATGATCACGCTCGTCTTCTCCGTGATCGCGAACCTCGTGTTCGGGCAGGTGACGAGCATCTCCGGGTTCGGCGGGATCAGCGGCATTCGGGCGCCCGGCTGGATCAACGCCCAGGCGCATCCGTCGCGCATGTACCTCGTGACCCTGGTGATCGCGCTGGCGCTGCTGGTTCTGCTGCGTTACGTCGCGCGCACGCCGTTCGGCCTGGCGCTGCAGGGCATCCGCGACGATCCCGTGAGGATGCGGTCGCTCGGGTACAGCGTCGCCCTGCACCGCACGGTGGCGTTCTCGCTTGCGGGGTTCGTAGCGGCGGTCAGCGGAATCCTGTTCGTCTGGTGGAACGGGCAGATCTCGCCGTCGGCGATCGGCCTGCCGTCCACGATCAACATCCTGGTGATCGCCGTGATCGGCGGTCTGTACCGCATCGAGGCCGCCTGGCTGGGGGCACTCGTGTTCGTGGTGCTCAACAACTACGCGGACAACATCGGCTTCATCGGGGCGCGGTTCAACACGTGGATCGGGATCGTATTCCTGGTCATCGTGGTCGTGTCGCCGAACGGATTGATCGGTCTGTGGGAGCAGGGACTTCACCGATGGGGACGAGGTCCCCGCGCCCAGGCCGAGGAGGGCGGAGCCGGGGAACAGCTTCCACAGGCGGAGCCGAGCGGGTCGTAGCGCAATGTCGTTCAACCAATGAGCTGCCCGCATCGCGGGCGAGCACGGGGAAGAGGAGGAGAGAGCATGTCAACGGTGAGTGCAAAGAGGAGGGGGCGATATTGGCTCGCCCTGCTCGTGGGAGTCGTCGCCCTGGTGGCCGCGGGCTGCGGCTCCAGCAAGTCCAGCTCCAGCAGTTCCAGCAGCTCGGGCGGCTCGAGCACGTCGGCCGCCAGCAGCTCGAGTAGCGCCGGGACGAGCACGTCGGCGTCGTTGCCATTGGGTGGCCTGCCCGCGCCGCAGAAGGCGGTTCCGGCGGCCACCGGCACCGGGACGCCGATCAAGATCGGCGTGCTGTCGGACTGCCAGGGCGATTTCGGGGCCTTCGACCAGCAGGATCTGGCCGGAGTCGTGGCCGCGATCTCGCAGTTCGCCGGGGGCAAGCCGGTGAACCCGAACAACCCGCGCGCCGGCTGGACCGGAGGCGCGATCGGTGGCCATCCGCTCAAGCTGGTGGGCATCGGCTGCTCCAACGATCAGGCGGCGACCGCCATCCAGCAGACCCGGAAGTTGATGGAGCAGGACGGCGCCGACATCATGATCGGCCCGCTGTCGGGTGACGAGTCGATCGCGGTGGCCAACTACGCCAAGCAGCATCCGGATAAGACGTTCGTCGACGGCGCCGCCGGCGCCCAGGACACGACGCTGAAGGTCAAGGCGACGAACTTCTTCCGGTTCAACGGCGACGGCGCGCAGTGGAACGCCGGTCTGGGCGACATCGCCTACAACAAGCTGGGGTGGCGC
>DATAUL010000040.1:0-26236 GCA_036268255.1 Solirubrobacteraceae bacterium
GCTCGGCTTCGGCGTCTTCCAGGTCCCACCTGAGGACACCGCCGCCGCCGTCGACAAGGCCCTGGAGACCGGCTACCGCTCGATCGACACCGCCCGCGCCTACCGCAACGAGGCGGCCGTCGGCGAAGCGACCGCGCGCAGTGGCCTCGCGCGCGAAGAGCTGTTCATCACCACCAAGCTCTGGAACGCAGACCATGGTCGTGACGCGGCCAAGGCGGCCTTCGAGCAGTCCCTCGAGCGCCTCGGCTACGACTACCTCGACCTGTACCTGATCCACTGGCCGCTGCCCTCGCGGGACAAGTACGTCGAGACCTGGCAGGCCCTGGTCGAGCTGCACGCCGACGGGCGGGCCCGCTCGATCGGCGTCTCCAACTTCCAGGTCGAGCACCTTGAGCGGAGCATCGACGCCAGCGGCGTCGTTCCCTCGGTCAACCAGATCGAGCTCCATCCCCAGCTGCAGCAGGCCCGGCTACGCGACTACCACGCCGAGCACGGCATCCTCACCGAGGCGTGGAGCCCGCTTGGGCAGGGCGCGGCGCTGACCGAGGACACCGTACAGAGCATCGCATCCGAGCTGGATCGCACCCCGGCTCAGGTGGTGCTGCGCTGGCACCTGCAGCTCGGCAACGTCGTGATCCCCAAATCGGTCACGCCCGAGCGGATCGAGGAGAACTTCGATGTGTTCGACTTCGAGCTCTCCGAGGAGCAGATGGAGGCGATCGGGCAGCTGGAGACCGGCGAGCGGACCGGCCCGGACCCCGACACGTTCGACGTGACCTGAGCGACGCCGGTCCTAGAAGCCGCCGTGCAGCACGACGAACGCGAGCACGGCGACGACAACGAGCGCCAGCGCGACCAGGAGCGAGAGCGGGGCTCGCGGGCCGCGCTGGCGCCGCCGTGCCAGTTGACGGCGCGACACGGAGCTGACGAACAGTCTCGATTGCGGCATGGCTGTGCGCCGGTAGTCAACCTCCGAGGCCGGACGGACCCGTCAGGGGCCCCATCTATTCTCCGGTTCCCGACCCGAGGAGGATTGCGAAGTTGACTGACGTCGAAGCGCACATCACGGGCACCGTCTGGAAGATCGAGGTCGAGGTCGGCGACTCCGTGCAGGAGGGCGACGCCGTGGTGATCCTCGAGTCGATGAAGATGGAGATGCCGGTCGAGGCCGAGGACCCCGGCGTCGTCGCGGAGATCCGCTGCAGCGAGGGCCAGTCGGTGTCCGAGGGCGACACGCTCGTTGTCCTCGAGTAGCGCGGGTCCCGTGGGACGGCTGCTCGTCGACGAGCCGGCGCCCCACGTCACGCGGCTGACGATCTCCAACCCGGACAAGCGCGGCGCGCTCGATCACGCGATCCTGGACGCGTTGACCCGCACGCTGCCCCAACTGGAGGCGCGCTGCGTGATCATCACCGGTGAGGGCCGGACGTTCTCGGCCGGCTACGACATCGGCGACCTGGGTGGGTCGGGACCGATTGTGTTCGCCGACGAGGCGGAGAAGCTCGTCGCGCACCCGTTTGCGGCCGCGATCGACGCCGTCGACGCCTATCCGTACCCGACGCTGGCCGCGCTCAACGGCCACGCGATCGGCGGGGGCCTGGAGCTGGCGCTGTCGTGCGACCTGCGGATCGCCGCCGAGCCGACGAAGATGGGGATGCCGCCCGCCAAGCTTGGCCTCGTCTACTCGCACACCGGTATCCGCAAGTTCATCGAGACGATCGGCGCAGCCCGCACGCGTGAGCTGTTCCTCGTCGGCGGGCGGGTGACGGCGCCCGAGGCGCTCACCTGGGGACTGGTCAACCGCGTCGTCTCAGCCGACGAACTCGGTGAGGCCGCCGTCGCGCTGGCCGCCGAGATCGCCGGCAACGCGCCGCTCGCGCAGACGGGCAACAAGCGCGTGATCGCCGGCGTGCTCGCGGCTCAAGCGCAGCTCGACCCCGAGGTCGAGCGCGAGCTGCTGAGACTTCGCCACGCCTGCTTTGCCACCGAGGACTTCCGGGAGGGCGTGCGCGCGTTCGCGGAGAAGCGACCGCCGGAGTGGAGGGGCCGCTGACTTTTTGGGTTTGGTTTCTCGGTGCTGGGGCGCGGGTCGTCGCTGCCATCGGACGCGGTGTAGGTGATGGATGGGCGCGGGTGGGTGGCGCGGGGCCGCAACGCTCGCGGGGCCGCGAAAACCGATCATCCTGTTGCGCGATCGCAGCCGGTCTTCCGAGCGTGGCCGATACACGTCGGTTTCCGATCACGGTGAAGCACACCTCCGCCCCCGCTCAAACGCCCGCAACAGAATGATCGGGTGGGCGGCCCCAGGGACCCCTGCCAGTCCTGATCCGGGGCGTCAGCGGGTGGGTGGGGTCCTATCCCCTGCAATCAGCGTGACCACGCGGTCGCGCTACCCCGCGGGCGTGGGCGCCTTATTCCATTCCTTCTTGTGCTCCCGCTTGACCGCCTGATACGCGGCGAGCGCGTCAAGCGAGTCGACGTCGCCGAGCGTCGGATGCCAGGGCACCAGGTCGGCGGCCGCGGCCACCCCGAAGTGCTTGGCAAGGACCGCGCCGAGCGACTTGGTCTTCATCTCGCCGAAGCCCGGCAGGGCGGCGAGGTTCGCGCGGAGCGCGTCGCCATCGGCGGCGTCGGTCCACACCCGCGCGGCGTCGCCGCCGTACTCGGCCTCAATGTGGACGGCGAGGTCGTGGACGCGCTTGGCCATCACGCCCGGGTACCGGTGCACGGCCGGGCGCTCGCGGAACACCGTGTCCAGGTCGGCCTGCGCCAGCGTCGCCGCGTCGAGCGAGCCGAGCCGCTCCCGGATCGCCAGCGGCCCGGCGAACGCCTTCTGCACGGTGACCTGCTGGTCAAGCGCGAAGCCGACGAGCAGCGCCATCGGATCGGACGCGATCAGCGCGTTGGCGTCGTCGGACTCCGTGAAGTACAGGCGCTGGGGCATCAGTAGAGGCCCTCGCGGCGGGCGTAGCGCCCGGCCCGCTCGCGGTCATAGCGCTCGGCGTCGAACTCACGCGCGTGGACGGCGCGCAGGATCGCTCCCGAGCTGGGCAGCTGCGAGCGCTGGATATGACGGCTTGGGTTCCACAGTTCGGACCGGATCAGCGCCTTGGGGCACTGGGTGTAGGCCTCCTCGACCGAGATCACGAGTCCCAGCGCCGGCACCTTGCCGTCGACCGCGCAGGGCTCCAGCAGCTCCCGGTCGTCGGTGATGATCGCGCGTCCGTTGACGCGGAAGGTGTCGCCCACGCCGGGAATCAGGAACAACAGCCCGATCCGGTCGTCGGCGAGCAGATTCGTCAGGGTGTCGGCGATCCGGTTGCCCGGACGGTCGGGCAACAGCAGGGTGCGCTCGTCAAGCACCTGGACGAACCCAGCCGGGTCGCCGCGCGGGGAGACGTCGAGCCCGCCGTCGGGCCTCGCCGTGGCGACGCATACGAACGGGGAGGCGTCGATGAACTGACGCGTGAGGTCGTTGAGCCGATCGGTGATCTTGATGACCACCTGCTCGGAGGGCGTGCCGACGATCTGGCGCAGCTCCTGCTCGTCGGTGATCCGGCGGATGGTGTCGAGCATCGGCCCGACGATACCGGGCCGTTCAAGGCGGGCGAGCGTCGCCGGCGCGACCGGTCGCTGACCGCTTTCGGGCTCCGGTCTGTCCGGGCGGCGGGCTAGGTTCCGCTCCGATGACGCCCCTGATCACCCGCGAGGAGGCGCTCGCCCTGGGTGAGCTGTCCGATCACGCCGAGATCGAGGCGCTCGTGCAACGTGCGTGGGAGGCTCGCCGCGATCGCTTCGGTGATTCGACCGACCTCTGCTCGCTGGTCAACGCGAAGTCCGGCGGCTGCGCGGAGGATTGCGGCTTCTGTGCCCAGTCCAAGTACGCCGAGGCCGAGACGCCCCTCCACGCGATGATGGAGCCCGAGCAGATCCTCGAGCATGCGCGGGCCGCCGAGGCGGCCGGCGCTCACCGCTTCTGCATGGTGACCCAGGGCCAGGGGCTCTCCAAGCGCGACTTCGAGAAGGTGCTGGACGGCGCGCGCCTCGTCGCCGAGCACACCAACCTCAAGCGCTGCGCCTCGATCGGGCACATGTCGGTCGCCCGCGCCCAGGCGCTCAAGCAAGCCGGGATCCAGCGCGTGCACCACAACGTCGAGACGGCCGAGTCCTACTACCCCGAGGTCTCGACCACGGTGCGCTACCAGGGCCGCCTGCGCACGATCGATGCCGTCCGCGAGGCTGGCCTGGAGACGTGTGTGGGAGGTATCTTGAACCTCGGCGAGACCCGGGAGCAGCGCGTCGAGATGGCCTTCGAGCTCGCCGGGATCGACCCCACGAGCGTGCCCATCAACCTGCTCAACCCGCGCCCGGGCACGAAGTTCGGCGACCGCGAGCTGATGGACCCGTGGGAGGTCGTCAAGTGGATCGCGATCTTCCGCCTGATCCTCCCCGACGCGCTGTTCCGGCTGTGCGGAGGCCGCGTCGAGAACCTCGGCGAGCTCCAGGCGACGGCCGTCAAGGCCGGGCTCAACGGCGTGATGATGGGCAACTTCCTGACGACGCTCGGCAACACCCCCGACGAAGACCGAGCGATGTTCGAGGACCTCGGTCTCAACGTGCACCGCCAGGACGACAACGGCGCCAATCCACGGCCGGACAACCGCGCGGGCTGGCTGGCGGGCGAGACTCCCGATGTCGTCGCCGACGCGCTCGCGGCAGTGTCCGGCCCGGTGGCCGAGCTTCCGGTGCGACTCTGGGACCCCTCGATGCAGTTGCGCTTCAGCCCCAAGCGAACGGTCCCTCCACGTCCCGACGGCGCCGCGAACAGCGGCCGCGACCGTGACACGCGCGAGGCGGCAGCTCGGCGAGCCCGCGCCGTCTGACTCCCCCGAGGACCCTGACCGACGCCGCGCGGGCGTCCGGTCATGCGCGTGACGAATCGTTTGGCGGTCTCTTGGGTTAGAGGGGCATGGATTCGATCGTCGCGAGAGCGCAGCACGGCCGGCCGTCCGGGCGCGCGGCGCTGGGGGTCGGCTGCGCGCTGGTGCTGGCGCTCGCGGTCGGCACCGCCCCGGCCGCTGCGGCTTCCGCTCAGACGGGTTCGCTGACCGGCCACCTCACCGCCCCCTCCGCCGACAGCTCGACGATGGTTCCGGTCGCCGGGATCACGGTCACCGCAACGAGTCCGGCGGGAACGACCTACCGCGCGATCACTGCAGACGACGGCTTCTATGAGCTCGACCAGCTGCCGGCCCCCGCGAGCTACACGGTCACGTTCGTGCCCTCACAGGGCCAGCAGCAGACCCTGAGCGCCGTCGCCGTCGCCGTCGGGACCAACACGACGGCGGATGCCACGCTCGACCAGCCAGTGGCCACGGTCGCCGGGACGGTCACCGACCAGCATCATCGACCGCTGCCGGGCATGCCGGTCGGTCTGAGCTCGGTCCCGTCCGTCGCCTGCCCCGCCGGGGCGATCTGTGGCCCGAGCACGACCTCGGGCGCCGACGGCACCTACGCGCTCAGCGTCGTCCCCGGCAACTATGAGCTCGATACGCTCGACGCCGGTCAGGTCGTCGGCGTTCAGCCGGTCGATGCGGTCGCCGGCACGCGCACGAGCGCCGACGTCCACCTGGCGATGGCGGCCATTCCGGCGGGCACGACGCAGGCGCACGCCGCCCGCGACCTGCGCCGGCTCAACGCAGAGCGCCGGCGCGCCGGGCTCCCGACCGACCTCGTGCTCAACCCCCGGTGGTCGCTCGAGTGCGCCGCCCACGATGGCTACGAGCGCGCCAACGGTGTCCTCTCGCATACCGAGAACCCGCAGGCCTCCGGGGCGTCGGCCGGCGGCGCGTGGGCCGGACTGGTCAGCCTGCTCGCCCAGTCTCGCTGGACGCAGGCGGCCGACCCGTGGCAAAACGCCCCGATCCACCTGATGCAGCTGTTCACGCCCAGCCTCAGCGTGATCGGCATCGACGACAGCGGCGGCCTGCAGTGCGCGACCACCTACCCCGGCCTGCTCCGAGCGCCCGTGGCCAGCGACACCGTGACCACCTATCCGGCCGACGGCGCCCGCGGCATACCGCCGCGCGAGGTGGCTCGCGAGGCTCCGTTCGTGCCCGGCCAGTTCGTCGGCATCCCCGCCGGGCAAGCCGCGGGGCGTGAGCTGTTCGTCTATCTCAACGAGTCGGGGCAGACCGGCCAGGCCCAGGTCAAGGTGACGCGGGCCACGCTCTCCCTCGGCGGCCGCGCCGTCGCGCTGCGCTGGGTGGACAACAGCACGCGCACCGTCGGGCGCTATCTGACGGGGGCGATCCTGATCCCCGTCCGGCCGTTGCGTGCGCACAGCGCCTACCGGGCAACCGTCGTCGTGCAGGACCGCTCGGGAACGG
The DNA here is from genome assembly GCA_036268255.1 of Solirubrobacteraceae bacterium. Taxonomy (GTDB): domain Bacteria; phylum Actinomycetota; class Thermoleophilia; order Solirubrobacterales; family Solirubrobacteraceae; genus Palsa-465. The sequence goes on from DATAUL010000040.1 coordinate 6,390, forward strand.
TGACCCACAGCTGGAGCTTCACCACCGGCGGCGGCTGATCCGGGCGGGGCGACGCGTGACGTCCGGCCCCGTCCGTATGTTCTCGGCTCGTGATCCAGATCGAGGCCCGGCTTGATGAGCTGAAAGCCCTCGGGCTCCATCGTCGGACCCGTCTGGTGTCCGGACCGCAGGGTCCGCACGTCCTGCTCGACGGCAAGCCGGTCCTCCTGCTGTGCTCGAACAACTACCTCGGTCTGGCCGACCACCCGCGCCTGCGCGAAGCGGCAGCCGAGGCGGCGATGCGCTGGGGAGTCGGCACGGGGGCGTCGCGCCTGGTCTCGGGCACGATGACGATCCACCGCCGGCTCGAGGAGCGCCTCGCCGAGTTCAAGGGCCGCCAGGCGGCGCTGCTGTTCGGATCGGGCTACCTGGCCAACGCCGGGACGATCGCCGCCCTCGCCCGGCCCGGCGACGTCGTCTTCTCCGACGAGCTCAACCACGCCTCGATCATCGACGGATGCCGCCTGTCGCGCGCCGAGGTGTTCGTGTATGAGCACGCCGACGTCGAGCACCTGCGCTGGGGCATCGGGCGCGCGGACGGGCGCGGGGCGCTGATCGTCACCGACAGCGTGTTCTCGATGGACGGGGACGTCGCGCCGCTGGCGGAGATCGTCGACCTGGCCCAGCGCTTCGGGCTGCGAACCGTCGTCGACGAGGCCCACGCCACGGGCACGCTCGGGCCGGGAGGCCGGGGAGCGGTCGCCGAGGCGGGGGTCGAGGATCAGGTGGACGTGATCGTCGGCACGCTCGGCAAGGCCCTGGGCTCCTACGGCGCGTTCGTGGCGTGCGACCAGCAGATGGCCCGCTACCTCGTCAACGCGGCGCGAACGTTCATCTTCTCCACCGCGCCGCCGCCGTCGGCGGTCGCCGGAGCGCTGGCCGCGCTCGAGCTCATCTCCGAACGACCCCGCCTGGTGGCCAAGCTGGCGGCCAACGCCACCGCGCTGCGCCTCGGGCTGCAAGCGGAGGGCTTCGACGTCGGCACGTCGCGCACGCAGATCATGCCGCTTGTCATCGGCGAAGCGCAGCGGGCGATGCGGATCTGCGAGGCCGCCCTGTCCCAGGGCGTGTTCGCCCAGGCGATCCGGCCCCCAACGGTTCCCGACATGACCTCGCGGCTGCGGCTGGCCGTGATGGCCACCCACCGCGAGGAAGAGCTGCGTGCCGCCGCGCGGACGCTCGGAGCGGCCGCGCGCTCGGTTGGGTTCGACCCGCGCTCGGCTCCGCGACGGGACGTCGCCCTCGAGCTGTCCGAGCTCGAGTCCGACGACGAGTTCGAGGCCGATGACGACGTCGCGCTGCCGCCCCTCCCGGCGCCGCGGGCGGGCGTCTTCGACTTCGAAGCGTCCGAGCCCATCCGCCGGGCTGCCTGACCGGCCGGTGACCGGCTCAGACGGGCCGCTGAGCGGCTGTTTTGTCACCGGAACCGACACCGGGGTCGGCAAGACGGTCGTCGCCGCGTCGATCGTCGCCCGGCTGCGGGCGCGGGGGGTCGCCGTACGCGCGCTGAAGCCGCTGATCACCGGTCTCGATGATCCCCCCGATCCGGTCTGGCCTCGCGATCACGAGCTGCTCGCCCGGGTCGCCGGCGCCACCTCGCAGGAGACGATCCTCGCCGGCTACGGGCCGGCGGTGTCACCGCACCTGGCGGCCGAGCTGGCGGGAACGCCACCGCCCTCTGTAGCGCGGCTGGCGGACGGCGTGCGGGCCGCCGCCGCGCCGGCCGACACGCTCGTCGTCGAAGGGGTCGGCGGCCTGCTCGTCCCGCTCGGCCCCGACGGCGACGTACGTGACCTGGCGACGGCGCTCGGACTCGCGCTGGTGATCGTCGCTCGGCCGGGCCTGGGCACGATCAACCACACGCTGCTGACCCTCGAGGCTGCCCGCCGGTCAGGACTGAGGGTGGCCGGGGTCGTGCTCGCCCCCTGGCCGCGGCACCCCGACGCGGTCCTGCGCTCCAACCGCGAGACGATCGCCCGGCTCGGCGAGACGGAGGTGGCAACGCTCGGATGGGTTGCCGAGCCGCATCCGGCGGCGCTCGCCGCCGCCGGTGCGACGCTGCCGCTGGCGCGCTGGCTGTCGCTTCCACGTCTCGGCTAAGTTGCAGGCCGGTGCGACGAGCATTTGCCGTGATCGCGTCGATCGGGCTGGCGCTGGCGCTGCTTCCGGGCGGTGCCGGGGCAGCCAGCGACTATCAGCAGGTGCTGCAGGTCTATGAGCGCGAGGGCACAGTTCCGTCCTGCCAGTTCACCGCCGGCCAGCTCCAGGCGGCCCTGGGCGGCGTCGACACCTATGGGGCTCAGTACTTCGCCGACTTCACCCAGGCCGTCCAGGCCGCACTGACCGCCCGGGCGGGAGGGGCCTGCGCGGCCCCCAGCGCTTCGCGCGTGACCTCATCGCCGGCCGCCCGGTCGCCGGTTCCTCCTCCCCCGGACGGCCCGCTCACGGCCGCCGGCAGCGGGGGCATCCCGCTGCCGCTGGCGTTGCTGGGGGCGCTCGCGGCGATCGGGGCGTTCGCGCTCGGAGCGCGCGCGTCGCTGCGCCGAAACCGGGCCGCCTAGCGCGTGACCGGCGCCGCGCGGCTGTAGCGCACCGCTCCGCCCGGGCCGGTCCAGGCGATCCGCAGCAAGCCCGTACCCGGTGGACGCACCTGCACGGTGAGAGCGCCGGCCGGGTCGGTCGTGCGCACGCCGGCCAGGGTGCGGTAGGCGCCGTGCCCTCCCCGCCCGCGCCACTGGATCCGCGCCCGCTGCGCGGTCCCGTTCGGCGCCGCGCGCAGCATCCCCCAGACGCTCACCGTCCCCCCGCGGGCGAACGTGTCCACGGGCACGAAGATCGCCACCCGGTAGGTGGACAGTGCCGGCTTGGGGGCTCCGTCGAGATACTCGAGGCCGGTCTGGAACGTCGACCAGTAGCGCACGCTCCCGCGCGGGTAGGCGCGATCGGGCGGCGAGTCGCGCAGCAGGAACTGCGACAGGACCCGGACCCGCGGGTCGCGCCACGCCAGGTACTCGCCCTCGTCCAGGTACGCCGCCTGGGTCGCCGGGGGCACGCCGCGATAGGGGTTCGGCGGGTTGGTCTCATAGCCGTACTCGGTCAGGTAGATCGGCAGGTGCCGGGGGACACCGTACGCCGCGAAGATCTGATCGAGCGCCTGCTCGAGCCGGCCGAGGTCGGCGAGCGGCACGAAGTTTTGCTCGCTCATCGACGTCGCCGGTGCAACGAAGAACGAGTATGGATGGTGGGCGAAGCCGGTGGCGTCAAACAGGCCCGGGTGGTGCGCCACGAACGCCGGCCGGGAGCCGCCGGTCGGACATCCGCCCGCGCGCGCGGCCAGGCCGGTCAGCGGCTGATCGGCGGCATCGACGCAGTACAGCGTGCGCAGGAACGGCAACGGCGCGACCGGACGGCTGACCCCGGGTCGCTCGTCGCCCTCGGGGGCCAGCTCACCGACGAGGATCGTGTCGCCTCCGTGACCGGTGGAGCGCAGCGCCGCGTAGCCGGCATCGATCAGGCCGCGGTCCAACACAGCGGCCACGATCGACCGCGTGCCGTCGACCGTGGCGGTCTGCGGCGCGAGCCAGCCGGGCTGGTTGGGCTCGTTCCAGATCGACCAGTAACCGACGCGGGGCAGCGCCGCGCCGGCTCCCGGAGGCCGGTAAGCACCGCTGTATCGACGGGCGACAGCGCGCACGAACCGACCGAAGGCGGCCGTCGACGGCGCGTAGTGGTCGGCCTCGGTGGCCAGCGGCGCTCCGGAGCCCATCGCCCAGCGCGGCCCGGGAGCGGTGAGATCGAAGTCGACGCCGATGCCGCGGGCACGGGCGAGCTTCAGGACCCGGTCATACGGTGCCCACGCACCCGCCGGATAGGCAGCCGGGTCGGCAGCATCGAATCCCGCGGGGGCGGTGGATGATTGCGCCTGGGGCGCGACCGCCGCCCACAGGATCGTCAGGCGCAGGCGGTCGACGCCCAGCGAGCGCAGGACATCCAGGGTCCGCACGACGGTCGGCTCCGAGCTGTAGATCAGCTCCCGGTCGTCCTGGAACATCGATTCGAGCGCACCCCGCGGCGCCGCGGCCGCCGGCGCGCCGGCGTTCGCCGCGACGACGCCCGAACGGGCGCGCAGCAGCGCGACGGCCGCCACGAGCCCGGCGGCGCACACCGCCACCACCGCCAGCGCGCGCAGCGCCGTCGCCGCGCGTGATCGCCGCTCGGACACGCCGGAGAGCCTGCCAGACGGCCGCGCGGGCAGCCGGCGCCGCCTCGGCGGGGGCTAATCCTCGTAGGGGGTGAAATCGCGCTTGCGCGCGCCGCACACCGGACAGAACCACGTGTCCGGAATGTCTTCGAACTCCGTGCCGGGCGGAATCCCGCCGTCGGGGTCACCCTCGGCCGGGTCATAGATGAACCCGCAGGACTCACACATGTATCTCATTGCGGGCAAGCGTATCGACAGCCCGCGAGGTGTAGGGTCGCGGGCGTGCAGGACGCCCAGCCAGCACCCGGAGAGGAGCTCAATACGGGCCCGGTCACGGTGCCGCGCGTGGCCGCCACAGTCATGGTGCTGCGCGACGGGGCCGATGGCCTGGAGGTGCTGCTCGCCCAGCGCAACCCGCAGGCGCGCTTCATGGCCGGCGCTTGGGTGTTCCCGGGCGGGGCCGTCAGCGCCGAGGACGGCACGGGCGAGGCCGCGCTGCGCGCCGCCGGCCTGCGCGAGCTGCAGGAGGAGGCCGGGATCACGCTCGCCGACCCCGGCGAGCTGGTCGCCTTCTCGCGCTGGATCACCCCCGCCGAGGTCAAGATCCGCTACGACACCTGGTTCTTCTTGGCCACGATGCCCGCCGGCCAGGAGGCGCGCATCGATGGCGCCGAGGTCGTCGACGCGCGCTGGTTCTCGCCCCCGGCGGCGCTTGCAGCCTCCCGTCGGAACGAGATCCTGCTCGTGTTCCCGACGATCAAGCACCTGCAGCAGCTGTCGGTGTTTCGCTCCGTCGAAGAGCTGCTGAGCCACGCCCGGTTCCAGACCGTTCAGCCGGTGCAGCCGCAGGTGGTCGGTGAGGGCGAGATGGCACGGATCGTCCTGCCGGGCGAAGCCGGCTACGAGGACCGGCGGTGACCGATTCCGCGCCGGCTCGGAAGCTGACAGTCGCGGTCACGGGCCCCACGGGCGACATCGGACGCTCGCTCCTGCGCGCGTTGGAGCGGACGACCGAGGTGGGTCAAGTGAGGGCGATGGCGCGGCGCCCGTTCGATCCCGCCGCCGAGGGCTTGAGCAAGACCCAGTATCGCCAGGGCGACGTGCTCGATCCCGACGCCGTGGCCGAGGTCGTCGCCGGGGCCGACGTGGTCGTGCACCTCGCGTTCGTGATCATGGGCAACGCCGAGGAGACCTCAAGCGTCAACCTGCGCGGCTCGCGCAACGTCTTCGGCGCGGCGATCGACAGCGGCGCCGCCCGTCTCGTGTATGCCTCGTCGGTCGCCGCCTACGGCTTTCACGCCGACAACCCAAAGCTGCTGACCGAGGACCTTCCGGCCCGCGGAACGCGCCGGCACTACTACTCGGCTCAGAAGGCCGAGCTCGAGGAGGCGCTGCAGGAGCTGCTGGCCGGCGCCGACACCGATGCCTACGTGTTCCGGCCCTGCATCGTCGCCGGGCCCGATGCCCTGGCGCTCGTCCAGAGCATCCCCTACCTGCAGATCTCCGAGCGGCTTCCCTCGGCGGTGATGCGCCCGCTGGAGCTGATGCCGGCGCTCAAGCCGGTGATCCCCGATCCGGGCGTCCCCTTCCAGCTCGTCCACCACGATGACGTCGCCAGCGCGCTGCGCGCGGCGGTGCTCGGCGAGGGCGAGCCGGGGATCTACAACCTCGCGGCCAAGGGCACGCTGACGATGGCCGACCTCGCTCGGGCATTGGACTGGTACAGCATCCCGGTGCCCGATCTCGCGCTCGGGGCCGCCGCCGAGCTCGTCGCCCGGCTGTCGTTCGTGCCGGCCGAGGCGCAGTGGATCGAGAGCGTGCGCCGTCCGGTGCTGATGGACACCGCCAAGGCCCGCCGGGTGCTGCGCTGGCGCCCGCGCTACGACGCCGCCGAGACGTTGCGGGGCATGGTGGACGCGGCCCGCAGCGAGCGCCTGATCCGCTAGGTCCTGCTAACCCGCCCGGCCGGTCGTCCCCGAGACGACGGGATGGACCTCCGGCCGGCAGATCGTCGTCAGCGGACTGGTCATGCGCGCGGTCACGGTCTGGTTGGGGGGCGTGACGAGCAGGTGGGCGTAGCGCGGACAGGGACCGCCACCGTGTGCCGCATCGGAATCCAGGCCCTCCAGGTACGCCGAGACGGTGTGGCCGGGGAGCACGTGCACCACGGGCAGCAGATCCGACGCGGCGGCGAGCCCGCCGAGGTAGCCGTTACGGGTGCGTCGCGCCGGCACGTCGCGTCCGCCGGCCGTCACCAGCGTCGCCCCCGGATAGCCGCTCAGCGTGCACGTGCTCGACGCCGTGCTGCGAAAGCGCAGCACCACGCCCACGTGGCCGAGGCCCGCGCCACCGGCGCCGGCCGTCACCGAGATCTGGCCGGAGACGCAGGCCGTGGAGGCGGCGTGCGCGGCCGCGCTGCTCGGTCTGGCGCTGGTCGTCGTCGTGGTCGTAGTCGTAGTCGTGGTCGTGGTCGTCGGGTTGGAGGTCGACGTGCCGGAGGTTGCTGGAGCCGGCGACGACGAGCCGCAGCCGGCGAGCGCGACGATCCCCGCCAGGCCGAACAGCAGGCGTCTCACGTGTCGTTGGAGAAGTTCGGCAGCCCGAGACTCTCCAGCCAGTGGCTGACGGTCACGTTGAGCTGGGTGAACTCGCCGGTCCAGATCAACACTCCCATCGCGATCAGCACCGCGCCGCCCAACCCGATGACGACGGGGTAGTGGCGCTTGATGGCCGTGAACGCCGTCGTCGCGGTTCCGAAGGCCAGCCCGGTGATGAGAAACGGCACCCCGAGGCCGGCGCAGTAGACGGCGAGCAGCACGGCGCCGCGCGAGGCCGAGCTCGAGGTTCCCGCCGCGGTGACGATCGCGCCCAGCGTCGGGCCGGTGCAGGGCGTCCATGCGAGCGCGAACGCCGCCCCGGTCAGGACGGGGCCGCCGCGCCCGGCGCGCTCCATCAGCCGCCCCACATGCCATTCGCGGCTGAGCGCCGGGACAAACGGCGCCAGCATGAACACGATTCCCATGACCACGATGACCGCGCCGGACACCTTGAGCGCAGTGGGCCCGGTGAGCGTCGAATGGAGCGCCCGCTGCCCGAGCAGCCCGAGCGCGATGAAGATGAAGGAGAAGCTGGCCACGAACGCCAGGCTGGGACCGATCACCCGCCGCGTCCGCACCTCGCCGGGCTGCCCGCCGGCCACCGCCGAGATGTAGCCCGGCACGAGCGGCAGCACGCACGGCGAGAGAAACGAGATCAGGCCCGCGCCGAACGCGACGGGAAAGCCGATACCCGACGCGGCGTTCATCCCGGGCTCACCACGCGCCGATCGATCATGCGCGCCCCAGCAACAAGGCGATTCCCTGCCCGCCGCCAATGCACAGAGTGACCAGTCCGAGCTCCAGGTCGCGGCGCTCCATCTCGTCGAGGATCTTGGCGGTGATCGCCGCTCCGGTGGCGCCGATCGGGTGGCCGAGGGCGATCGCGCCCCCGTTGGGGTTGACGATCTCCTCGTCGAGGCCGAGGTCGTCGATCACCGCCAGCGCCTGGGCGGCGAACGCCTCGTTGAGCTCGATCACCTGCACGTCGGAGAGCTTGGCGCCGGCGCGGTCGAGCACCTTGCGCACCGCGGGGACCGGCCCGATGCCCATGATCGCCGGATCGACGCCGCAGCTGGCGTATGCCAGTACCCGCGCGCGCACGGGTGCACCCAGCTCGGCGGCCCGCGCGCTGCTCATCAGCACGACCGCCGCCCCGGCGTCGTTCATGCCGCTGGCGTTGCCCGCGGTCACCGTCCCGTCGGACTTGAACGCCGGCTTGAGCTTTGCCATCCCGTCGGGCGACGCGTCCTCGCGGATGTGCTCGTCGCGCTCGAACTGCACCGTCTCGCGCTTGGAGGAAACGGGCACGGGCACGATCTGGGCATCGAACCGGCCCGCCTCGCGGGCGGCGGCCGCCCGCTGGTGGGAGCGGACCGCGAACGCGTCCTGGCGCTCACGGGAGATCGAGCCACGCTCGGCCAGGTTCTCAGCGGTCACTCCCATCAGGATCGATTCGAACGGATCGGTGAGCGCGCCGATCACGGGATCGACGAGCTCGGCCTCTCCCATGCGCGCCCCCCAGCGCGCGCCCGGCACCCAGTAGGGACCGCGGCTCATCGATTCCGCGCCCCCCGCCAGCGCCACCTGCGCTTCCCCGGTCTGGATCGCCTGCGTGGCGGAGACGATCGCCTGCACCCCGGTGCCGCACAGGCGGTTGACCGTGTAGGCGGGGACCTCTTTGGGGATGCCGGCCTTGATCCCGACGACGCGGGCCATGTAGGCATCGGCCGACTCGGTGTGGATGACGTTGCCGAAGACGATGTGATCGACCTGGCCGGGCTCGATCTCGGCACGCTCAAGGGCGGCCGACGCGGCGACGGCACCAAGCTCGGAGGGCGGCACCGAGGCCAGCCCGCGGCCGTAGGAGCCGATCGCGGTACGGGCGGCGGAGGCGATCACAACGTCGGTCATGGTGTCCTTTCACAGAGGCGAAGAGCACGCCTGAGCGTAGAGCGAGCGGGGCCCCGGCGCTCGCCAGCGGGCCTCGGAGGGCGTAAGCTTGAGATCAGCTGAGCGGTCAAGGTCGGAACTTTCCACCGGACCGGGCGTTACAGTGGCCAAGGTAGAACGTGGAAGCCTCCGCAATCCCAGGATCCGTAGGACTGGCGCGGCCGCGAATCGGGCTCGGCGTCCCACTCCTTCGGCTCCGTTCGGATGAGCAACTCGTGTCGCTGTTCCGCGGCGGCAACGACGACGCCTTCCGGGTCATCCATGATCGCTACCGGCAGCGCCTGCACGCCTACTCGCGTCAGATGCTGGCCGGCTCGGTCGCCGACGCCGAGGATGTCGTCCAGGAGATCTTCGTGCGCGCCTACGGGGGCCTGCGCAGCAGTGATCGCGAGCTGGCCCTGCGGGCCTGGCTGTACCGGATAGCCCACAACCGCTGCATCGACGAGGTCCGGCGACCGCATGCGATCGCGACGGAGGCCATCGAGGAGATGACAGCAACGTCCGCGCCAGACCCGATGGCGCGGATCGAGCAGCGTGACGCACTGCGTCGGCTGATCGCCGACGTGCGTCGGCTACCGGAGCAGCAGCGCTCGGCGCTGCTGATGCGCGAGCTCGGCGGGATGCCGTACGCCGACGTGGCGCAGGCCCTGGCAGTGTCCGTACCGGCCGTCAAGTCGCTGCTGGTCAGGGCGCGGGTCGGGCTGGCGCAGGCCGGCGAAGCGCGCGACACATCGTGCACGCACATCCGCGAGGACCTCATGGTCTCCCACGATCGGGGGGTCCGGACCAGCGGCCTGGCCCGCCGCCACATCCGCGACTGCCCCGATTGCCGCCGCTTCCGCTCCGAGGTCCGAGGGGTCAGCCGCCGCTTCGCCGCCCTGTTGCCGGCAATCGGTCCGATCGGCCTCGTCGCCAAGCTGCTCGGAGTGGGCAGCGCGGGCGGTGGGGGCGCGGCCGCCGGCACCGGCGCGGTGGCGAGCACCGGCGCGGCCGCCGGGGGCGCGGGCACGGGAGCTGTCATCTCCGTGAGCGCCGTGGCCGCGGGAGCCGGTCATGTGGTCACGCTGATCGCCGCTGCAGTGGTGACCGCCGGCGGCGCGATCGAGCTGCAGCGGATCTCGCCTCCGGCAGTCGCACCCGCCCACCATCGTCACGTGGCGAAAGCCGCCGGGACCTCGACCAAGCCCCCCTCCTCGCCAGCCCAGGTTGCCGTGTCCGCCAGTGCTGTCACGCCGACAGTCTCGGGCGGCTCGGACTCCATGCCGGCGGGAGCGGCGGCGACCGCCCCGGCGCGCGGTCCCCAGATGACAGCGAGCGCCCTGTCGAGCAGCACCAGCACGAGCACGCCCAGGTCCACGTCCACGACGACCGACACGCGGCAGCATCCCCTGCCGATCTCCGAGGTGGTCGACCCCGACAACCTGAACACCGACCCGGCGGCCAACCCGACGACGACCACCACGCCGTCGACGACCACCACGCCGCCGGCGACCACGCCCGGCACGCCCCCCACGACCGGCACCACCAACCCCGGCGTGCCCACCACGACGACCCCGACGACCCCCACCGGCATATCGCCGACCGGCACGAGCACCGTCCCGACCACGGGCACGATCCCGAACGCCCCGACGTCCAGCACCGGGAGCACCGACGGCTCGGGCACCACGCCGCCGCCGGCGGCTCTCACCCCGCTCACGCAGACCTCGAGCGGAACCGGCTCCGGCTCGAAGGGCGGCGTGGCCCTCGGCGCCACGGGCGCCTCGACCCGGCCGGGCAGCGTCAGGGTGTACAAGTCGACGCACCGCTGACCGAGACCTTCCTGGATACCCTCGACCACGAGGAGCTCCTGGTCCGGCGCGGACAGCGCTCGGGCCTCTACTGCATCGTCGCCGTGCACTCGACGCTGCGGGGACCGTCGCTGGGAGGGTGTCGGATGTGGTCCTACGATGACGCCCGCGCGGCGGTGCGCGACGCTCTGCGGCTGTCGCGCGCGATGACGCTCAAGGCGGCCGTGGCCGACCTCGCGCTCGGGGGCGGCAAGGGTGTGATCATGGCTCCGGCGCGCGGGATCCTCGCCCCCGGCCGGCGGCGCGCGGCGCTGCTGGACTTCGCCGACACGGTGGAGTCGCTCCAGGGACGCTACGTGACGGCCGAGGACGTCGGCACCTCGAGCCGTGACATGAGCGTGATCGCGCAGCGGACGTCGCACGTCGCGGGGTTGGCGCGGGCCCGCGGCGGCTCGGGGGACCCGAGCCCGTTGACCGCGCTCGGCGTCGAGGCGGCGATCCGCGCCACGTGTGAGCGGGCCTTCGGTGACGGACGTCTCAAGGGCCGCTCGGTCTGCGTGATCGGCCTCGGACATGTCGGCTCGCGGGTTGCCAAGCGGTGCGCGGCCGCCGGTGCCTCGCTGACGCTTGCCGACGTCGACGGACGCAAGCGCGGGCTGGCCGATCAGCTCGGAGCGTGCTGGACCACGCCCGGGGCAGCCCTCACCGCTGCGGTCGACGTGCTCGCGCCATGCGCCCTCGGTAGCCTGCTCGACGACTCGACGGTCGCTCGCCTGCGCTGCCGGGCGATCGCGGGAGCCGCCAACAACCAGCTCGCCGAGGACCGGATCGCGGCCCGCCTTGCGCAACGCGGCATCCTGTGGGCTCCGGACTTCGTCGCCAATGCCGGCGGATTGATCAACATCGGCTGCGAGCAGGGCGGCTATGACGCCAAGGCCGCGCGCCGCCGGGTGCAGGGGATCGCGGGCACGCTGCGCGAGATCTTCGACCGCGCCGAGTCCGACGGAAGCACTCCGCTGGCCGCGGCGCTGGCCCTGGCGCGCGCTCGCCTGGCGCCGCCGGTCAGCCCGACGGCTCAGACAGCGTGAAGTCGGCGGGACGTTGAACGTCCTCGGGCAGCCGGCCCTCGGCGGCCAGCTTGTCGAGGTGGGCGGCGAGCGTGACAGAAGCCGCCGGCCGCAGTGCCGGAGGTACATCGGCCCACGCGGCGTCGAGCATCTCCCCCACCGTCCGGGCGCCCGCCTGGAGGGCGACCAGCAGCCGCTGCTCGCGATCCAGGCGGTGGGCGATGTACTCCTGGAGCTTTCCCTGCGGGTCGGTCACCGGCGGACCGTGTCCGGGACACAGGACCGCGAGATCACGCCCGGCCAGTGTGCGCAGCCCCTGAAGGTAACCGGCCAGAGCGCCCGGGTCGGGCGCGATGAACACGCTGCCCTGACCGAGGACGGCATCGCCGGTGAAGCACGCTCGCCCGTCGATGAAGGCGAGATGGTCGGGCGCATGCCCCGGCGTGGCCACCGCCTCCAGCGGCCCGACCCGATCGCCGTCGGCGAGGGTGATGTCGACCTGGCCGCGGGCCGCCGCGAGGGGTGTATCTGGAAACGCGGCGCGGATCGCCGGAACGGCCGCGTCGTGATCCTGGTGATCGTGGGTGAGCACGATCGCGCCCAGGCCGCCGCGCCGCTTGCACTCAGCGACCACCGCCTCGACGTGCTGAGCAAGCGCCGGACCGGGATCGACCAACCACCCGGGCTGATCGCCGGCGATCCAGGAGTTGGTTCCGGAGAGCGTGAACGGGCCGGGATTGTCCGCGCGCAGGCCGACGATCTGAAACTCGGCAAGGTCGAATCGGCTCACTGCTTGAATAGTCAACCATGTCGATGACTGCCGACGATCCTCATCCCGACGATGATGGCTCGGCAGACCAGACGGACGGACCGGGCGCGCCGGGCGGCGAGGGGCAGGACGGCGATGCGGGTCGCAGCCTGTGGCACGGACTGATCTCGCTGGCCATCCTCGTGGCGCTCGTCGCCGGCCTGCTGCTGGCCGTGCCGGGCCTGCACGGGGTCGCGCACCAGGTGTCGCATATGAAGCTCGGATGGTTGCTGGCCGGGGTTGGGCTGGAGATCCTGTCCTGCATCGGGTATGTGATCGCGTTCCTGCAGGTCTTCGAGCGCGCCCCGATCAGGTTCGGGGCGCGCGTGGCCCTGAGCGAGCTCGCCTTCGGATCCGCCGTGTCGCTGGGCGGAGCCGGCAGCATCGCTGTCGGTGCCTGGCTGCTGGTCGAACGGGGCGGCGAGCCGACACGGATCGCCGAGCGCTCGGCCGTCCTGTTTCTGATCACGAGTGCCGTCAACGTCGTCACCCTGGTGGCGGCGGGCCTCGCGCTGGCGCTCGGCGTGCTCCCCGGCCCGGACAACGCCTGGCTCAGCGTCGCGCCCGCTGCCGTTGGGACGGGAGCATTCCTGCTCTTCCTCGCGCTGCCGCGCGTCGCCGAGCGACTGGCGGCCCGCCGCGGGCCCGGGAAGGTGCGCATCCTCCTGACCGAGACCGCCACGAGCATCCGGCTCACCGAGCAGGTCCTGTTCCGTCTGGACTGGCGCATCGTCGGCGCGATCGCGTTTCTGTGGTGCGATATCGCGGTGCTCGTCGTCTGCTTCGCGGCCGCCGGCGTGGTGCCGCCGCTGGCCACGATCGTGCTCGCCTACCAAATCGGCTATCTGTCGAACCTGATCCCGATCCCTGGCGGCGTCGGCGTCCTGGACGGCAGCCTCGTCGGCATGTTCGTCCTGTACGGGACCTCAGCCACGCTCGCCACGGCGGCCACCGTCGTCTACCACGCGATCGCCCTCTGGATTCCGGCGATGTGGGGAACGGCGGCGTTCGTGATCCTGCGCCGGACGCGCAACCGGCCGCTGCATCTGCGCCCCCCACGCGAAGCTCGGCGCCGGCTGCGCGAAGAGCGTCGCCGGCCGCTCGATGAGACCGAGCCGGCACCGGTGGAGCCGGTGGAGGATTCTGCGACGGAGACTCAAGGTCGGCGCTGATCGGACGAGTACAGGGGTGGCTGCATAGTGCGCAGCTCTCTCCCATTCTCCTCCCACGAAGCTCCCGGACCAGCTCGGTTCGGGAGCTTCATCTGGTTTGGCGCCATCGTCAGTCGACGATCTCGTATCGGTAGCCCTCGAACAGCCCCGTCTCGAGCACGCCGGGCAGCTGCTTGACGGCAGCGTGCAGGCCCGGCGGGATCTCGTCGAAATGGGCGTCGAGGAGCAGAAAGCCGTTCTCGGTGATGACCGGACCGTCCTTGCCGGTGCTCGTGCGCAGCTGCGCGTCGCGACACCCCAGCTCGGCCAGGCGGGCGATCACCGGCTCCACGGCGTTGCGATGGACCTCGATCGGCATCGGGAACCTCGTGCCGAGACGGTCGACCCGCTTACTCGGGTCGATCACGAGCACCATCCGGCGCGCCGTGTTCCACAGCAGCTTCTCCTTGAACAGGGCCCCGCCCCGGCCCTTGAGCAGCCGCCCCGTCGGGTCGACCTCGTCGGCACCGTCCACGCCCCATGCCGGCGTCGTCTGCCCGAGCCGGGCCAGCGGCAGCTTCAGCGTCACCGCGGCCGCCTCGGTCTCATACGAGGTGGGAATCACCTGGATGCTCAGCTTCTCGGCCAGAACGCGCCGGCCGATCGCCCACAGGGTCAGGTACGCGGCGGATCCCGACCCGATCCCGACCACGTCGCCGTCCGTGGTGCGCGCCGCCACCCGGGCCGCGACCTCCAGCTTGACGTCGAGGTTGGTGACCTCGCGGGGCCAATGTAGGGCGGCGGTGGCGTACCACTGGGCGGAATCCATCGCCACATGGTTGCGCGGCCGCCGATCCGGTGTCACGGCGCTCGGTTTTTGGCCACCGACCGCACCTTCACAGTCGCCGGCAACGCTCCTCAGCGCCCTAGGCGCCGCTCGATTGCGAGACTGATGCGCCTGACGGCCTCGCCGTAGGCTCGTCTCGCGGCTTCTGGCAACGGCAGCGGGGAGCGCCGGGACGACAGGGCGCGTGTTTGCCGTGCGTGCTGGTGGTCGTCGTGCGGCGCGGGTCGGTCGCGGCCCATCGCGGCCACGGCCGCGTCGTCCGTCGCGGAGGCTTTTCCTGCGTAGACCCAGGCGAAGCGGAACGCCAGACCGGCTGCGAGATACATGAAGCTCGCGAGTTCGTGCTCACGTGGGCCCGTGCGGCGCGCGACTAACCGCAGCGACAGACCGAGCGCGACGAGGCTCTTCGCGGTGCGGAGATAGAGGCCGGGGCGCCCGCGGCTGAGGGCCTCGGCGGCGTTTCCCAGCCGCCGCTCGCCGAATGCCGAGATGGAGAGCTCGGTCAGCATCGAGGCGGTCTCTATCGTGCCGAGCGCCCTGCCGGTCGGGTGGCCGTGCGGCAGGCCGCGTGCTACGAGCACAAGGCGGGTGGCGGCCGCCCCGGTGGCGCTTGCGGTGGCGATGAATGCCGGTCCGAGGATCGTGCGGCTGCGCGCCCACACGGGGACCGCGGTGCAGGCGAGCAGCACGCCCGTGTAGGAGCCCAGGTAGCTGCCGAGGAGCGACGTGAGCACCCCCAGCGCGCGCGCGGCCCGTGGCCGCCCGATGAGGTCACAACCGACTGCGAGGCCACTCGAGCCGC
Source organism: Solirubrobacteraceae bacterium (assembly GCA_036268255.1). Classification (GTDB taxonomy): domain Bacteria; phylum Actinomycetota; class Thermoleophilia; order Solirubrobacterales; family Solirubrobacteraceae; genus Palsa-465. The sequence goes on from DATAUL010000040.1 coordinate 21,639, forward strand.
TGAATGCGACCAGGCACCAGGCGCCCGTGTTCATCGGCGAGCGTGGCTTGAAGATCCTCATCATGTTCAGGAATCGCTCGGGGCGGCCGAGATCGGCGATCAGGAGGACGGGCGCGGGCGCAACGGCGCCGAGCGCGACTTTGCGTGCGATCGCCGCGGAGCGGTGGTCGCCGGCGATGTCGCAAGCGAGCGCGACGAACCCTGAGCCGGATGCCATCCCGCCGAGCCAGAAGTAGCTCGCCACTTCCCATCTCCAGAGGGGTGCGTGGATGAACGGCCCGTGGATCTCCGATAGCGGCGCGCCGCGCATCCTCCGGTTCGCCTCAGCGACCTCCTCGGGAGCCAGTTGGGCGCTTGCATAACCAGTGTCGCGCGCCTTGTAGAGAAACGACCACCGAGCGTCGCCAAAGTCAGGGCGAGCAAGCGCGACCGGCGCCCCCGGCGTGGCCGCCGTCCACGGCGCTGGTCCGCCGCGAGTTCCGAGCGCAGGGCGGATGTCGCGTGTTTCGGTGTCGTGGTCTGCCGCCCACTCGTGCTCGCTGCTCACCACGTGCTCCTTCCGGATGTCCGGCGGTCGCGACGTGCGGCCGTGACGAACGCGAGGACCGCGCCAGCGCTCGCAAGCAGACCGGCGGCGACGGCGGCCAGTGTGGCCGGGACCACGTTCTCCTGCACCGGCGAGTCCGCGTGTGCGGGCAGTCCGTAGCGCTCGGGCGCCTCGGTCAACAGGAAGAACGCGCCCAGACCACCGGCGAGCTGTTCTCCGGGCTCGTCGCCGGCTCCGTACAGGTACGCGCCCTCGATGCCGCGGCGATGGAGCTCCGCGACTCGGCGCGAAGCGATCTCCACCAGCTCCTCATGGGGGCCGAACTGGATCGAGTCGGTCGGGCAGGACTTCGCGCACGCCGGCTCCAGCCCGTCCTCGAGACGGTCGTAACAAAGGGTGCATTTGCCGGCGCGCCCGTCCTCGGGGTCGCGGTCGACCACGCCGAACGGACACGCCGGCACGCAGTAGCCACAACCGTTACACACGTCCGGCTGCAGCACCACCGTCTGATGCTCCGTCCGGATCAGCGCACCCGTGGGGCAGGCGTCGAGACAGCCCGCGTTGGTGCAGTGCTTGCAGACGTCGGACATGAATACCCATTCGCCCATCTTGCGCACCGCCTCGGCGACGTCCGTGACACCCGACACCGGCTGCGCAGCCTCGACGAGGTCGATCGCCCCGGCAGCCGGGATCGCCGGCAGCGTGCCCCCGGCCCCGGCGTCGAGCGCGCGCTGCGCCTCTTGCTTGAGCTCCGGCGAGGGCTCGAACAGCTCGACGAACCGGACGTGGCGCCACGTGGACGCGGAGAGATCCCCGGTGTGGTCGTAGGAGACACCCTTGCCGGACTGCGAGCCGTCCGCGGGCAGGTCGTTCCACTGCTTGCAGGCGACCTCGCAGGCCTTGCAGCCGATACAGACCGTGGTGTCGGTGAAAAAGCCCATCCGCTGCGCGCCGGAACGATGGACGGCGATCTCGGTGTCGGGGACGCTGGTGCTCACCGCCTCGCCTCCTGCGGATCCTCGACCGGCGGGTCGTCCTCGTTCGGCCGGATGTGATGCCCCGCGAGCGCGACGCCGGCCAACCGCGCCGTGCTGGCGCCCCGCCTGCGGCCGGCTCGAACATCGCAGGTGAACGCCTTGTCGTCCTGGATCGAGACGTTCGGATCGCCGGACAGGGAGACGAGCTCGTTGGCCGTATCACCCCGTGAGAGTCCGCTGTAGCCCCAGTGCCACGGCAGCGCTACCTGGTGGATCACCCGCCCGTCCACCCGCAGCGGCCGGATCCGCTCGGTGACCTTGGCCCGCGCCTCGATCTCCGCCCGCTCGGTGGCGATCGTCATCCAGTCGCCGTCCTCGATTCCCCGGTCGGCGGCGAGCTGTGGATCGATCTCGGCAAACATCTCAGGCTGCAGTTCCACCAACCAGGGCACCGTGCGGCTCATTCCGCCCGCCGTGTGGTGCTCGGTCAGCCGGAATGTTGTCGCCACCAGCGGGTAGCGCGGGTCGCCGGCCGCGTGGTACGGGTTCTCGGGTCGGTGCCAGCGGATCGCGGCCGGGTTGCCATCCATCTTCGGGTAGAGGAGGTTGGCGATCGGCGACTCGACCGGCTCATAGAAGGTGGGCAGAGGCCCGTCGAGCAGACCGCTGGGCGCGTACAGCCAGCCGCGGCCGTCGCCCATCATGATGAACGGGTCCGTCCCGCCGATCGCATCCATCCCTCGGGCGTCCGGCGCCGGGCGATAGTCCGGGCGCTTGTCGACGGGGAAGTCTGGGACGTCGTATCCCGCCCAGCGACCCTGCGCCTCGTCCCACCACACGTGGCGCTTACGCTCAGACCATGGCCTGCCCTGCGGATCGGCGCTCGCGCGGTTGTAGAGGATCCGCCGGTTCGCGGGCCACGCCCACGCCCACTCCGGCGAGACGATCCCGCCCTCAGCGGTGATGTCGCCGGGACGGCGGCGGCGCGCCTGATTGACGCCATCTCTGTAAATGCCGGAGTAAATCCAGCAGCCACAAGCGGTCGAGCCGTCGCTTCGCAGCTCGTCGAACGAGCCGACAGGCCTCCCCGCCGCGACGTCGTAGCCGTTGATCTCCTTGATCACGGCCTCGACATCGGGCTCGCGCATCTTCCCGAGCTCCGGGTAATCCCACTTCAGGTTCACGATCGGCCGGTCCTGCTCGCGGTCGGAGCCGGCGTAGTGCGCCTTGACCCGGTTGGCCAGGTGGTGCATGAACCACAGCTCCGAGCGCGCGTCGCCGGGCGGGTCGAGCGCCTTGTCGCGGTACTGCACCAGGCGTTGGGTGTTTGTGAACGTCCCCTCCTTCTCGACGTGCGAGGCGGCGGGCATCAGGAACACCTCGGTCTGGATCGCCTCGGGACGAAGCTCGCCCGACTGCACCTCGGGCGAGTCGCGCCAGAAAGTGGCGGTCTCGATCTCGGCCAGATCGCGCACGACCAGCCACTTCAGCCGGGCCAGCGCGCGCCGCTGAAGCCCCGAGTGCTGAGAGCCGACGGCCGGGTTCTGCCCCATCACGAACATGCCCTCCACGCCGCCGTCGAGGGCGCGGAGCATCGTCGAGAAGTGGGAGTGGTTGCCGGTCAGCTTCGGCAGCCAGCCGAAGCCGTAATCGTTCTCCTCGGTCGCGACCTCGCCGAACCACGCCTTGAGCAGCGAGACGATGTAGGCGTCAAAGTGAGACCACCAGCCGCGATCCGCCTTGCCCGCGCCGATGTACTCGGCGAGCGTCAGGTGACCCTCGCGAGTCCGCGGCATATGCAGATAGCCGGGCAGCAGGTCGTACAAGGTCGGGATGTCGGTCGACCCTTGGATCGACGCGTGCCCGCGCATCGCCATGATGCCGCCGCCGGGCCGGCCGACGTTGCCCAGCAGCAACTGGAGAATCGCCGCACTGCGGATCATCTGCACAGCTTCGGAATGCTGCGTCCACCCGTTCGCGTAGCAGAACGCGCTCGTGCGCTCACGCCCCGAGTTGGCGATCAGCGCATCGGCCACCGCCAGGAAGTCCTCGCGTGAGATTCCACAGATGCGCTGCACCATCTCCGGCGTGTAGCGGGCGAAGTGCCGGCGCAGGATCTGAAACACGCACCGCGGGTGCTCGAGCGTCTCGTCGTGCTCGAGACCGTCCACCAACATCCCGGCGCCGGTGTGCTCGCTGAACGCCTCTGTGGCGTTCTCATGCGGCCCAGCCGAGAAGTTGACCAGGCAGCCCCCATACATCCACGAGATCGGGTCGTAAGTACCGGTCTCGGAGTCGTAGCCCGAGAACACCCCGTCCAGATCCTCGGTATCACGAAAGCTGTCGTCGAGGATCGCCGACGCATTCGTGTAGTTGACGACGTAGTCCTTGAAGTAGGACTCAGTCTCGATCACGTGGCGGATGATCCCGCCGAGGAACGCGACGTCGGTCCCCGCCCGGATCGGGACGTACGTGTCGGCCATCTGGCTCGTGCGGCCATACCGCGGATCGACGTGAATGACGCGCGCGCCGCGCTCCTTGGCCTTCATCACCCACCGGAACCCAACGGGGTGCGCCTCGGCCATGTTCCCGCCCTCGATCACGATGCAGTCGGAGTTCTGGAGGTCCTGCTGGAAGTTGGTGGCGCCGCCGCGCCCGAACGAGCTCCCCAGACCGGGGACCGTGGAGCTGTGTCATATCCGCGCCTGGTTCTCGATCTGGATCGCCCCCATCGCGGTGAACAGCTTCTTGATCAGATAGTTCTCCTCGTTGTCGAGCGTCGCCCCGCCGAGGTGAGCGAAGCCCAGCGTGCGGTCCACGCGCCAGCCGTGGCGGTCGGTCTCCTGCCAGCCGCTCTCGCGCGCAGCCATCACCCGATCGGCGATCATGTCCATCGCCCGCTCCAGCTCGAGTTCCTCCCACTCGGTGCCGCCCGGTGGGCGGTACCTGACCTTCGTCAGCCGCCCCGGCTGCTGCACCAACTGGCGCGATGACGCGCCCTTCGGGCACAACGTCCCCTGGTTGATCGGCGAGCGGGGGTTGCCCTCGATGTCGACCAGCTCGCCGTCCCGCGT
>DATAUL010000041.1:0-8467 GCA_036268255.1 Solirubrobacteraceae bacterium
TGGGGGGCGCGAACTACGCCGGGCAGCTGATCCTGAACGACACGGGAGCCCAGACGGCGTCGTGGAACGCGACCTCGTCCTACTGCCCGGAGACCTCCGGTTTCGTCGGGGACGGCACGGTCGGAACCAACTCAAGCGGCGACGTCACGCTGACGACTGCCAGCGCGTCCGGCAGTTGCGTGGGGCTCATCAGTCCTGGCTCCTATGCCTCCGACGTGATCGAGGCGGACATTTACTTCCCGGCGCTTCCCGGCAGCCCGGACACCCTCGCCAACTGGACGGGCATCTGGCTGACCGACGGCGCCGAGTGGCCGATGGACGGCGAACTTGACGCCAACGAGTCCGAGCCGGTTAACGGCGTCGACGCCGTGTCCTGGCACAGCGGCACGGCGGACGACGAGTTCAGCGCGTCAACCGACGACTTTTTCCAGACCGAGCTGCCCAAGCTCAGCACTAATCTGACCCCCGGCTGGCACGTCGTAGACATTGTCTACACTCAGGGTTTCTTCGCGGTGTACTACGACGGCCATGAATACACCCAGTGGTCGAGCAGCAATATCACCGGAGATCCACTCAACATCTATCTCACGATGGTAAATACCCCGGATATCAGCTCTATCGTGCAGCGGATCGGCGGTAACCCCGTTAACTCCGACCCAAATTCTCCGACGCTCGAGATGAAGTACGTGCGGGTCTGGCAGTACCAGTAGTGCTCATTACCTCTTCGAGCGCGCTGGTGACAGGCCGGCCACGTCGGCGCGGAGATGTCGGCGAGCGAGAAGTGGCCGCCGCCGACTTCGAGCAGTTGCGCATCCTGGCGGGCTGCTCGTGCGGCTGCGACGTAGGTCACACTCTCGGCGAACGGGACCCGGCCAATCTGTGACCGGGCGGCTTGCGGATCGCCCCCTTCGTAATCGTGAGCACTCGAGCGGACGACTAGTCCGGCAGGCGCACGACGTATTCCGCGCGATCACCGCGGATGCGGTGGGCGACCGTGGCGATCACGCGCCCGCGAGAGTCGGTGTTGAAGCCGCCCACCTCAAGCAGCGCGCTGCCCACCGGCACATCGAGCCAGCCGGCGTCGTCGGGGCTGGCCGGCCCGGCGCTGAACGCGCGTTCCGCGCGCTTGACGGTCAGCCCGGGCTGCCCGGGGTGCCCGCTGCCGCCCTTGGCGCCCATACGCTGCTGACGATCCCGCCGACCGTGGTCGACGGTGCGCTGGCGGCATTCTTCATCGCGATGATCGCCATCCGCCGGAGCGCTGTCATCAAGCGGTGGCGGTTCACCACGTGGCACATGGTGCTGGCGGGCGCGATCGTCGGTTTCCTCACCGGCCTGGCGTTCTCCACCGGGCCACTCGACGTGCCGATCTTCACGGCCTACGGGCTCAGCAGAGGCGCCTTCCTCGGCACCGAGGCCGCCAGCTCGCTGCTGCTCTACGCGGGGAAGCTAGCCACGTTCAGTGCCGCCGGCGCGCTGACCGGGGCCACCGTCATCCGCGGCGTCGTGATCGGCGCGGCTCTCATGTTCGGCTCCATCGCCGCCCGGCGCATCGTCGACCGCATCGGTCTTCGCACCTATGAAATCCTGATTGACCTCGTCCTCGCGGTCGGTGCGGCCACCATGATCCTCGCGATCGTTCGCTGATCCCCAAGTCCGTCGGCCGGTCACCAGTGCCCGGTAGTTGCCCGGATGACGCTTAGCCGTGGTCCCTGAGGTGCCGGGTCGCTGAGCGGTCCGTCAGGTAGCGGGCTGATTCCTGGTCCGCCGGATAGAAGGACTCGATGGCCAGCCGGCGCGGCGCCGCTAGTCAGCAGGTCGCTGGCCGGCATCGGGCGCGCAGGATCCGCCGCACCGTCGCCTCGCTGATGCGATGACCGAGCCGGGACAGCTCGCCGTGCACCCTGCGGTATCCCCAGGCCGGGTTCTCGCGCCGGGCGCAATAGGCCGGGCGAGCTGACCCGTCGCCCGGCCCCCTCACCGCTGGCGGGGACCGCGTCTCAGGCCGAGCGCTGTTCCACGCGCAGCCCCGGCGGCCCGGAGCAGGCGGGGTTGCACCTGCCGACTTCCGCGATTACAGTACCGTACATCGACATGCATATCGACATTGCGTCGTCCGTCCGGGTCAGATCTTGCCGCACGCAGCCGCTTCGCCTGAGCGACCCGGCAACGTTCGGAGGGCGCGCGATTCGCTACAGGGAGCTTCCGTGAGCCAGCGCTGGGGCCTGACCATTCCGTGGCCGGGGTTGGCGCTGCTCGACCACGCCGAACTAGTCCGGGCGCTGCCGGAGTTCGGATACACCGACGTTTGGTCGGCCGAGACGAACGGCATTGACGCGTTCACTCCGCTCACGCTGACGTCGGTGTGGGAGCCGTCGCTGCGGCTCGGCACCGCGATCGTGCCCGCGTACACTCGCGGACCCGCGCTGATCGCGATGTCGGCGGCCGCGCTCGCAGCAACAGCTCCTGGGCGCTTCGTGCTCGGCCTCGGTGCATCCAGCCCGGTGATCGTCGGCAACTGGAACGGCATTGACTTCGAGGAGCCCTACCGGCGCACGCAGGACGTACTGCGCGTCGTGCGGTCCGCCCTGAACGGCGAGCGGGTTGACGGGAAATTCGGCAGCTTCACAATCAAGCGCTTCAAGCTGGACCCAGCACCACAGATCCCGCCGAAGATCATGTTGGCTGCGCTGCGCCCCCAAATGTTGCGGCTAGCCGGCCGCGAGGCCGACGGCGCCATCCTCAACTGGCTGGCATGCTACGACGTGCCGCGTTGCGTGGAATCCGTTTGCAACGAGACCGCCGAGATCGTCGCCCGGATCTTCGTATGCCCGACTGAAGACGCCAGTTACGCCCATCAGTTCGGCAGGACGCTCATCTCCACATACCTCACCGTCCCCGCGTACGCGGCCTTTCACGACTGGCTGGGGCGCGGACCAGCACTGGCGGCGATGCATGAGAAGTGGGCAGCGGGTGACCGCTCCGCGGCAGCAGCGGCCATCCCGGACGAGATCGTCGACGACCTCGTACTTCACGGCAGCCCCGAATCCGTGCGCGAGCAGGTACGCGCGTACGTGGCTGCGGGCGTCGATACGCCCGTCCTCGCTCTCCTGTCCACGCCTGACATGTCGACGCCACAAGGACTGCTGGACGTCGTCCGCCGACTCGGCCCGGGGGACTGATAAGGAGATCACGAAGTCGATCGACCTGACACGTGCCGCAGCAGGCGGACCGCGCGGCGTACGTCGGGCGGCCGACGTTGCCTGGGCCAGAAGGCCTTCCATCTGCCCGACTGGTCGCGTCTGCCGACTGATTGCTCATTGACCCGAAAGAGGAGATGCCTGGAGTCCAAGACCGCGTTGCACTCGTGACCGGTGGCGCACAGGGAATCGGCGAAGCGATCGCGCTCCGCCTGGCCACCGGCGGCGCTAAGGTGGGCGTACTTGATCGGCAGAAGGACGCTGCACGAGCCGTGGCCGACCGGATCACTGCGGCGGGCGGACAGGCGATAATGATCGCGGCCGACGTCTCTCACCGCGATCAGGTTCAGGCCGCCGTCGACGAGTTGGTCGGCGCATTCGGCGGGCTCCACATACTGGTGAACAACGCCGGCGTGACCCGAGACAATCTCCTATTCAAGATGACCGAGGACGACTGGGCGCTCGTTATGGAAGCACCTGCGCGGTGCGTTCCTGTGCAGCCAGATCGCGCAGAAGCACATGGTCGAGGCCAAGTACGGCCGCATCATCTCGATGTCGTCGATCTCGGCGATCGGCAACCGCGGGCAGGTGAACTACTCGACGGCCAAAGCCGGCCTGCAGGGCTTGACCAAGACACTGGCCATCGAGCTCGGCCCGTTCGGCGTGACCGTCAACTCGATCGCCCCAGGCTTCATCGAAACGGCCATGACGAAAGCCACCGCCGAGCGGCTCGGGAGCACCATCGAGGCAATGCGCGCGGACGTCGCATCCACCGTGCCCGTACGCCGCGGCGGCGTGCCTGCCGACGTCGCGAACGCAGTGGCCTTCTTCGCCGGCGAGGAGGCCGGATACGTCACCGGCCAGGTGCTCTATGTCGACGGCGGCGATCGCATCCACTGACGGCGGCGATCAACGGCTTCTTCGGAGGTGTCTGCGTGATCCCGCACAGGCCGCGACCGGGGAACGAGAGGTTCTCACCGCGCAGAAACCCCTTGAGGCCATACCCGCGGAAAAGTGCCGCCGCCCCTGGTGGGCACGCCGACCCGCAGCTCGCCCGACGCGTCGAGGTCGTCGACGGCGTCCCGGATCACCGGAGGTCGGGTAACCCCGCTGCTGTGCCCCCGGCTGGCCGTTGAGGCCAGCGCCCATCCTCGGCCGGCCGCCCGCAAACAGGAAGCCGCCCCACGCCACGCTCTACGCTGTCCAACCGAGCTGTCCATTCGCACTGAATCATCAGGCTATCACTATCGACATGGTTGTCGATAGTTGATAGGGTTCGCACAACGGGAAGGTGCACCGCGCACCGATAGTTCAAAGGGCGAGGTTCGTGAGACTGGCGTTCACTCCGGAACAGGCTGATTTGCGTGACGCGACACGACGGTTTCTGACAGCGAGCTCCCCCATCTCCGAGGTGCGCCGGCTCATGGCCACCGACGCCGGGTATGACACCGGCGTATGGGCCAGCATGGCCGGGCAACTCGACCTGCTCGGACTGGTGCTGCCGGAAGAGTACGGCGGGTCCGGCGGCGGCTGGACCGATCTGGTCGTCGTGCTGGAGGAAATGGGCCGGGCGCTGCTCTGCGCGCCGTTTCTGGCCACTGTCGCGCTCGCGGGAGCGGCGGTCGCGGCCTGCCCGGACGAAGATCTTCAGGCGGACGTGCTGCCCGCGATCGCGGACGGCAGGCTCATCGCGACCGTGGCAACCGCCGAGGACGCGGGGTCCTGGGACGACGACGGCGTTCGCCTTCGCGGCGACGTCACACCCGACGGCTGGCGGCTTACCGGCCACAAGAGCTTCGTTCTCGACGGGCAGACCGCCGATCTCGTCCTCGTATCGGCGCGCACCGAGCACGGCCTCTCGCTGTTCGCCGTGGACGGCACCGCTCCCGGATTGTCCCGGCGCCGACTGGAGGTACTCGATCCGACCCGCAAGCTCGCCCGGCTGAAGTTCGCGGCCGTTGCGGCCCGGCTGATCGGTGCCGAGGGACAGGCGAGTGAGCTACTGCAGCGAGTCCGCGATCTCGGTGCTGTCGCGCTGGCCGCTGAACAGATCGGCGGTGCGGCACGCTGCCTGGAGATGAGCGTCGAGTACGCCAAGCTGCGTTATCAGTTCGGCCGCCCGATCGGATCGTTCCAGGCGATCAAGCACATGTGCGCGGACATGCTCGTCGACCTCGAATGGGCGCGTTCGGCCGTTTACGAAGCAGCGTGGGCCATCGACGAAGGGCACGGCACCTTGCCGGCGGACGCGAGCCTGGCCAAGGCCTGCGCATCCCAGGCATTCGCCCAGATCGCCGACCGCGCTATCCAGATTCACGGCGGAATCGGATTCACATGGGAGAACGACCTTCACCTGTACTTCAGGCGAGCCAAGTCCGGAGAACTGCTCTTCGGCACTCCGACCTACCACCGCGAGCAGTTCATGCGCCGCATTGCCCTGACCCCGTACGCCAGCGAAACGGCGATCACCTCACCGCAGTGAGCCGCGAGAACGGGCCCGAGAGCTCGTCAGCTATCCGGACGTAACCCGCCGGCATCACCTATCGCGACGGGTTGAGGAGATGATGGCACCAACCAGGTGCACCACGCGAACGATGCGATGGGCGGGCTCTTGCGGGTCGTCTGCGCGATTCGGTGGCTGCAGCACGGGCAGACCCGGCCGCGCGAGTAGGTGAGCTCACCCGCCTATCCGCGGGTCGCAAGTCGCAGCTCGCGGGCCTTCAACGTCCGAAGCCGCGGCATGAGATTGCGCCTCACTCCGCAAGGAGCCGGCGAGCGTCGGCGACGACCGACAACTGCCCTTGGCCAGCACTTGCCAGGCAGCGTGACCCGTCGGTGCCGGTGCACGGAAGACCCGGAGCACCGGCACCGCTCATGCGAACATGCGTCGGCGGCGGCCACACCGGGGCGGTTCAGCGCGGAGCCATCCGGATGGCGCCGTCGAGACGGATGACCTCGCCGTTGATCATGGCGTTGTCGATGACGTGCACTACGAGCTTGGCGAACTCGGACGGATTGCCGAGTCTTGCGGGATGCGGAACCTGGGCGCCGAGGCCAGCGATCGCGTCGTCGGACATCGTCTGGAACAACGGGGTCAGGAACAGGCCCGGCGCTATGGTGTTCACCCGTATGCTGTGCTGGGCCAGGTCCCGCGCGACCGGCAACGTCATGCCGACGATGCCGCCCTTCGACGCCGAGTACGCGGCCTGCCCGATCTGGCCCTCGAACGCGGCCACCGAGGCGGTGCTGACGATGACCCCTCGCTCCTCGCCGTCCACCGGCGTGTTGAGCACCATTGCCACGGCGGCGAGCCGGATTACGTTGAACGTGCCGATCAAGTTCACGTCGATGATCTTCGTGAAGCCGTCCAGCGGAAATGGCGAGTTGTCCTTCTGCACCACACGGCACGCATTCCCGATCCCGGCGCAATTGATGACAGCGGACAGCGGCCCCATGTCGACCGCTCGTTCGATCGCGGCCTGGACCTCCTGCTCGTTCGTGACGTCCGCTGGGACGAACACTGCCCGATCCCCCAGCCCGGCGGCGGCCTTCTCGCCGTTGCTGGACGGCAGATCGAGGACCACGACTCGCGCGCCGAGCTCGTGCAGTTTCTGGGCCGTCGCCAGGCCGAGCCCGGACGCGCCGCCGGTGACGATTGCGGACTTGCGGTTGATATCCATGTCAGTGGTTGTACCTGTCCTAGATGCGCTCGATGATCGTGGCGTTGGCCATCCCGCCGCCCTCGCACATCGTCTGTAGTCCGTAACGCCCGCCGGTCGCCTTCAGGTGGTGCACCAGGGTGCACAGCAGCCGGGTCCCCGATCCGCCCAGTGGATGACCCAAGGCGATGGCGCCGCCCCGCGGGTTCAGCTTCGCGGGGTCGGCGTTCAAGTCGTGCGCCCAGGCGAGCGGAACGGGGGCGAACGCCTCGTTTACCTCGTAGGCGTCGATCTCGTCGATCGACAGACCACTCTTCTCGAGTGCCTTGCGAGTGGCCGGGATCGGGCCGGTGAGCATGATCTCCGGATCCGAGCCGACGATCGCGAAGGTGTGGAATCGAGCGACCGGGGTGAGTCCCAGCGCCGCTGCCTTGTCCTCGCTCATGACCAGGGCCGCCGAGGCGCCGTCCGTCAACGGCGAGGAGTTGCCGGCGGTGATGGACCACGAGATCTCGGGATAGGTCTTCTCGAACTCCGGATCGGCAAACGAGGGCTTCAGGGCGGCCAATCCCTCGGCCGTCGTTGAGGAACGGACCGTCTCGTCCACCGTGTGCACCGATCCGCCGGGGAGTGCGATCGGCACAATCTCGTCCGCGAAGCCGCCCGAGGCCGCAGTCTGCGCGGCCCGCCGGTGCGACTCGGCAGCGTAGATGTCCAGGGTCTCGCGGTCGAGCTTCCACCGTGCGGCGATCAGCTCAGCCCCGATTCCCTGATGTGGCAAGCCTCGCGCGAAGCGCGCCGCCGCCGGCCCCAGAGGGTCGCCTCTCTGCGCTGCGGCCCCCATCGGGATCCGGCTCATCGACTCCACACCGCAGGCGACGGCGATATCGTAGGCACCGGCGATGACGCCCTGGGCTGCGAAGTGAGCCGCCTGCTGGCTGGACCCGCACTGCCGGTCGACCGTCGTCCCGGGAACGTGCTCCGGGATCCCGGCGACGAGCAGCGCGCTGCGGGCCACGTTCAGGGCCTGATCCCCGACCTGCGTGACGCAGCCCGCGATGACGTCATCGATCTGGCCCGCGTCGAGACCGTTGCGGTCGACGAGGGCCTTCAGCACGCTCGCGAGCAGATTCACCGGATGAATGGGGTACAGCGCTCCCCCTGGCTTGCCCCGCCCGGAAGCGGTCCGGACGATGTCAACGATCACTGCTCTTGTCATTGCGGCTCCCGGGACGCGAAGAGGCGGTGCGAGGACCAGGTCGGACGACTCGCACCCTGATCTGCTCTTCCGTCGCCGAAGTATGCGGGCGGTCGAGCGTTAGAGTCGACACATATGTCGAGTTTTGCTAGAAGTAAATCACGCTGCACGGCCAGACGCAACGTCGATGGCCGGACATAGGAACAGCTGAAGCTCCCGGTGGCACGGCACCGAGCGGGCCTCCGAGCAGCGCTGCCCCGCGCGACTCCACGCCCGTGTTTCGGTGCTCGGCACGGTTGGTGCGGTCGTGCCCACCGGCGAGACCGCAGCGCGCACCGGGGCGTTACCTCGCTCCGGTAACCTCGTAACGGCATATCAGGTCCTATATTCCAGGGTTAGGCAGGCCAGGC
>DATAUL010000042.1:0-6585 GCA_036268255.1 Solirubrobacteraceae bacterium
AGGGATGCGCCGCTCCCGTGCGGTGCGCGGCGCCGCGATCGGTCACGCTGAGGAATCGGGCTGTCACGTTTTCGGTCGCCGGTTACATCTAGAGGATATGAACCACGAGAAATCGACCGACGCGAAGCTCCTCGTGGCTTCCGATAAGGACGCCACGGCGTTTCGCGCCCTCTACAACCGCTACGCGGAGCGAATCAAGGGCTATCACGTCCGCCGTTGCCGTGACGAGGAGGCGGCGCTTGACCTCACCGCAGAGACGTTCGCCCAGGCGTGGTGTGCACGGCGGGCATTCAGAGATGAGGCGGGCGGGAGCGCGGGGCCATGGCTGTACGGGATCGCCCGCAACGTGTTGCTGCAGTCGGTCCGACGCGAGCGCTTGGAGGACGGCGCCCGCCAGCGGCTCGGCATGCTCGAGCACGCCGACCATCCGCCCGCCGCGCCCGAGGAGAGCTGGTTGAACGGCATCGATGAGCTGCTCGACGAGCTGCCGGCCGATCAGCGCAGCGCGGTGGAGCTGCGCGTCCTGGAGGACCTGCCTTACAAGGGAGTCGCCTCGCGGCTCTCGATCACACCCGAGAACGCGCGGATGAGGGTCCATCGGGCTCTCGGCGCACTGCGCCGAGACCACTCACTCACGACTGGAGAAAAATGATGAAGATCGATACGAAACTCGAAGAGCTCGGTGATCGCCTCGAGCGATCCGCTGCCGCCGACCTCCGCTCCGAGCAGCGCACTCCCGGGGCGGTCACGATGTGGGCGGCGCGGAGACGCTCTCGGCTCTTGGCGAGCAGCTCTCTTGGGCTGGCGGGTATTGGCGCGGCCATCCTGATCGGGCTGAGCGGCACCGCCGCAACGTCGCCGGCATTCGCCATCACCAAGCACGATGATGGCTCGGTGTTGGTGCAGCTCAGCCGCCAGGAGGACATCGCTCAGGCGAACCAGAAGCTTGCGGCAATGGGGATCAACGAGCAGATCACGCTCTACTCCAACCCTAAGCCGACCGCCGCCGGTGGGCCGGAGGAGTGCACCCCGGGTCCGGGCGCCGGCGTGCCCAATCCGCCCGTCAAGGTCGTCGTGAACACGGACAACGCCGACAACACGGGCACCACCGGCGCCGTGGTCTGCGTCGTCGGGCCTCACACCTACACGGGCCCTTACGCGGGTAACTCTGGTGACATGGGCTCGGGCAACTTGGGTATCACGACCGCCGGTAGCAAGAGCGCCGGTTGATCCGCTGATGGCTGTCGGCGCCCGCCGGGTGCGGGCGTCGGTGATGGCACAGTTCGCGGTCCGGTCCCCGGGGGGTGCTGGGGGCCGGACCGCTGTGTGGTGGTCGTGGCTGCTCGTCGCTGCGGCGGTCGGGTGGAATCTCGTGAGTCTGCGGGCGCTCACGCTCAGGGTCGCGTACCTGAACGACAGCTCGCTGCACGAGCAGATGGTGCGCTTCGCGACGGCGCAGCTGCGTGCCGGACACCTGCCGCTCACGAGCTGGTTTCCGTACCTCGGGGAAGGGTCGCCGCAGTTCCTGCACTACCAGAGCCTGCCGGCGATCCTGACCGGCGCGCTTGGTCTGCTGATCGGGCCTGACGCGGCGTTTGGCTGGTCGCTGTATTTGCTGTTGTCGCTGTGGCCGATCAGCGTCTACCTGTCGGCCCGGGCGTTCGGGGCGGGCAGGCCAGCAGCGGCCGCTTCGGCCGCAATGGCCCCGTTCCTAGTCAGCGTCACGGGGGTCGGATATGAGCAGCACGCCTACGTGTGGACGGGGTTCGGCGTCTGGACGCAGCTGTGGGCGCAATGGACGTTGCCGCTCGCGTGGGGCTACAGCTGGCGAGCGATCCGCGACGGGCGCGGCTACTTCCGAGCGGTTCTGCTGACCGCGCTGACTGTCGCGTTGCACTTCGAGACCGGATACCTGGCGCTCTCGGTGCTGCTCGTCTGGCCGCTCGCCGCCGGCAGGCCGCTCGTCGCCCGGTTGCGGCGGGCCTCGGTCCTCTTAGGTGGTTCGCTGCTCGCGGCGGCGTGGGTGATCGTCCCGCTCCTGGAGCAGCGGCGGTGGGCGGCCGTCAACGAGCCCCTGCACGGGACCGGACTCGTCAACGGCTACGGCGCGCGCCGCGTGCTCGACTGGCTGGCCTCCGGGCAGCTGCTCGACTACGGCCGTCTGCCGGTCGTGACCGTGTTCGCGGCGCTCGGATTGGGACTGGCGTGGCTTGCGTGGTCATCAGACGCCGACGCCCGCGCCCTGCTCATCGCACTCGCGGTGTGCTTGGCGTTCGCGTTCGGTCGCACGACGTTTGGGTCGCTCGTCGATCTGATCCCGGGCAGCGCCGACCTGTTCTTTCGCCGCTTCATGATGGGCGTGCAGCTCGCCGCGCTGCTGCTCGCCGGTCGCGGGGCGGCGTGGCTTGCGGCCCGCTGCGTGCGGCTGCTCACAGCCCGAGTCCCGCGGTGGCCGCCCGGGTTGTCCCCTGCGGCCGTGCTCGTTGCGGCGGTCGCGGTGCTCGCGCCCGCCTGGCTTGCGCTCGGCGACAACGACCGTCAAGACGGTGCCGCGGTCGCCGCCCAGCGCCGCGCGGACGACACCGAGGGTGCTGACGTTGATCGCCTCGTCGCGGTGATTGAGCGCGACGGCGGCGGGCGGACGTACGCCGGGATGCCGTCGAACTGGGGCCAGAACTTCACCGTCGGGACGGTGCCCGTGTTCAAGTACCTGGAGAGCCGCGACGTCGACGAGGTCGGCTACACGCTGCGTACCGCCTCGCTGATGAGCGCTCCCGAGTACGACTTCGACCAGCGCAATCCGGGCGACTACCAGCTCTTCGGCATCCACTACCTCATCCTTCCCGCAGGCTCCCGACCTCCCGTCCCCGCTGCGCTCAAACTCCGGGCCGGCCCCTACTCGCTGTGGACACTGCCAGACGCCGGCTATGTCCAGGCCGGCCAGATCGTCGGTGAGATCACGGCGAACCGGACGAACGTCGGCACCCGCAGCGTCTCGCTGCTGCGCTCCGGGCTCGGCGCACACGGCGCATACCTCAGCGTTAGCTACGGGTCCGACGGTGGCGAGGATGGCCGCCAACCAACGGTGGCGAGCCGATCCCCCGCCGGCGCAGCCCGCGCGCAACGCGCCGACCTCGACGACGGCGAGGCCGCAGCGACGGTGCGGATGCGCCGTTCCGGGATCGCTGTGCTCAGCGCCTCTTATGACCCCGGATGGACGGCAACCGTCAACGGCCGACGCCAGCCGACCCGAATGGTGGCGCCGGCCCTCGTCGCCGTCGACGCCCCCGCAGGCACCGACCACATCGTGTTCCGCTTCCACGGAGACGACAACTACCCGGCGCTGCTTGCGCTCAGCGGCCTCACCCTGGCCATCATTGCCCTCGCGCCGATATGCGTGCGCCACGCGAGGCGGTGTCGCGCTTCAGCGCCGGCCGCCCACGCACGAGCGAGATGACTCACCGCTAAATCCGCGGGAGTCCGGCGAGCCGACGCAGTCCATCACCGCGTTCAGGGTGCACCGACTGTCTCAACTTCGACAGGAGGTGATTCTCGCACCCTGCCCGAGCCCCGCGCGCTGACCGAGATCGGCGCAGCATCTCGGTCGGAAACAAACGACGACCGCTTGTGACAGATGAGCACTCTCGAGCGGGCGCGGGGTTACTACTGGAACCTCATCAGAACCACAACACCCGCCGGCCTCGGCCCAGGTGCGTGATCCTGTGTGTGAGCTACGCGAAGGACCCGCGCGTAGACGCCTACATCGACGGTTTGCTGTCGTGGCAGCAGTCGGCTTGCGGCGGGTGGTCTCCGATTTAGGTCAGCTGTCCTGTAGGAACGCCGGCATCACCTCGGCGGCGAATCGCTGCATGCTCTGCCGGGTGGCTTCACCGCCGCTGATCAGCACGTACCTGACGCCGACCGCCTGCAGTGCTTGCAACCCCGCGATGATCTCCTGGGGCGGGCCGAAGAGGACATGGGCCTCGGTCGCACCAGCCTTGTCCGCGTAGGCCATGATGTGTGAGCGACTGGACCCGTCCGGGCCGCGCGAACGCTCGATCATGCGGTCATGGATGCTTGCCTGCCGGACGAGCGCCGCGCTCGCGTCGTCGGCGTCGCGTGCCACGTAGAGATTGCGCGCGACCGCCACGTCCATTGGATCAAAGGCACGGTCGCGAGCCTCACACTCAGCCTTAAACAGAGCGATCCGCTCGCCGATCTCTTCGGTGGAGGCGAACTGGTCGAGCAACAGGTTGGCGCCGAGCACGGCAACGTTGCGAATCGACTCGGGCTTACCTGCGGCGATCCACACCGGCGGATGCGGCTCCTGAGCGACGGGCGGCTCCACCACAATCTCGTCGTAATGCCAGAACCGACCCTCGTGGGAGAAGGGCGCATCAGAGCTCCACGCCTTCAGGATCACCGCCAGAGACTCGTTAAAGCGCGCCTCTGCTTCCTCTGTCGGCACGCGGAAGCCAGCGAACTCCGAATGCCGATAGCCCCTTCCCACGCCGAAGTCAAGACGCCCGTCAGAGAGAAGATCGAGGGTCGCGGCGCGCTCGGCCAGCAGCACCGGGTCATGCCAGGGCAGCACGAGCACCGCGGTCCCCACCCGTATCGACGTCGTGCGCGCGGCCACCCAGCCTAGGAGATCAAGGGGGGCCGAAACCTGCCCGGAGCCCGAGAAGTGGTGCTCGACCAGGAACGTCGAAAAGAACCCGAGGCGTTCGGCTTCGACACTGGTCTCGATGTACTCGCGAAAGCCGCGGCCCAGGTCGCCGTCGGTGGTGCGTGGCGCCTCGGCACCACCGAACAGGCCGAAGCGCATGGCTTCAGAGCCTCGACCGGTTGCGGCTTCGCTCGCGATCTCTGTGTGGTCTTGACGGGGCGGTGAAGTCGGGGCGGTGGGGCGGATCAGACCTTGGTCTGCCACGTTACGGCCTGGGAAGGTCCGATGACTTTCCATCGACCACGATCCGAACCTTAGCGACCGCGGGTCAGGTCGGCCAGACAGTTCGCTCGTGTGAGAGCGACAGTGCCCGCCTCGTGGTCAAGGGTGCTGTTTCGTCGCCGTTCCGATGTGGGCTCACGGCGCTGCAGGGCGACCTGCGCCAGTCTCTGCCAGCGGCTGCCGAGCCCACCAATCATCGTCAACGAATCGGGGCAAAGCGATAAGCGGCCTGATCGAGCGCGCACTCAGAGACCTCGCGCGCGCAGCCGGTACCAGCGGCAGATGGCTGGATCCCGACCCGCGGCTTCTCTACTCAGTGCTCAAGACCGCACCAAACCGGCACACGATCGGCAACCTGTTCCTCTTCAACCCGGCCGGGCGAGTCCCGACCATCGCGATCACCGACAAGACCACGAGCCGACGGATCGGAAGTTGAGCGCTTGCGACAACACGATCAGGACAGCCAACAAGGCCGGGTGCCGGGCAATGGATGCCGAGCCACACGGAGGTAGCGTTTCAAATTCGATATCGCGCGGGGCGAAACGCGTCACGCAGGCTCCGGACTAGCAGCTCGGGCTCGGCGACGGCGGGAAAGTGGCCGCCGGCGCGGTGTTCGGCCCAAGAGGTGACGTTGTAGTAGCGCTTCGCGAGTTCTCGAGGCGGCTTGGGAAACGGGACTCGCTGACCGCCGAAGATGTTGATCGCTGTCGGGACCGGGAACACATCTCGCGGCGGGAGTGCTGCACCAGGGAGATGGCGATGAGCCCAGTAAGGCAACAGCGAGGTGGTGATCGTCTCGGTGGCCCAGTACAGCGTCAGGGTGGCCAGCAGCAGCTCGCGATCAAACGCTGGGCTGCCATCCGGGCGGGTGCTACTCCACGCGACGACCTCCTCGCCGATCCACGCAGCCAATCCAGCGGGACTGTCTGACAGGCCCGCGCCGAGGGTGGCCGGCTTGGTGGCGTGCTCATGCATGTAGCCGCCCTCCTCCGCGGTCCAGTCCTGCACGGCCCGTGCGAACTCCTCCTCCTGCTCAGTCCTCACGCCAGGCGCAACGGCCAGCCCGGGAGTCGCAAGATGGATCGCCGCGACGGCCTCTGGTTGGTGACGGGCAAGCCAAGCCGTCACGCCAGCCCCGAGGTCGCTGCCATGCGCGACGAACCGGTCATATCCGAGCCCACCCGTCGGTGAGTCGCAGCGGCAACGGGCTCGGACCGCGACCTTCAGCATGCACCACGTGCAGTACATGACCCGCGAGCTCAGCACGCTGCTGACGCAAAGCGTCGAGCCGGCCTTGAAAAGCGCCACTGTCAAACACACGCCAGTCCGCCAAGAGGGCTCCCAGCCAGTCGCCGGGCACGCCTCGCTCCCAGCCCGACCCGAGGTCCACGGACGTTCGATAGCCATCCAGCCGACGGCCGAGCTCGCGCAGCGCATCGGCGGCCAACCCAGCACGCTCCTCCACAACTCTCAGACCCCGGTGACCCTCCACGCGACCCATCCTGACACGCGCCTACCAAGGTCGGCACCCAGGCCCACGGCACTCCATAACGCGGCCCCCCGGCAGCCCGAGACGCTGACTACCACTGGGGGAGAACCACCCACCCGCCCTAGGCGCCCGTCTCAGATGGGAT
>DATAUL010000043.1:0-3979 GCA_036268255.1 Solirubrobacteraceae bacterium
GAGCTTCATCAGGTAGCCGTACGTCCCGAACGTCTCGTGGAACTGCAGGCCGTGGTAGGCGGGCGACGGGTCCGCGACCACGGGGAACCGCCCGTTGGACCAGTTGAACGTGCCGGCCTCGACGACGACACCGCCGATGGAGGTGCCGTGGCCGCCGATGAACTTGGTCGCCGAGTGGATGACGATGTCGGCGCCCCACTCGATCGGGCGGCACAGGTACGGCGTCGCGAACGTGTTGTCCACGATCAGCGGCAGCTCGTGGTCGTGGGCGATGGACGCCACCGTCTCAAGGTCAAGCACGTTCCCCGCGGGGTTGCCGATGGTCTCAGCGAAGAACGCCTTCGTGCTCGGCCGGACCGCCTGCCGCCACGCGTCGGGATCGTCGGGGTCGACCCAGGTCAGCTCCACGTTCATCTTGCGGAGCAGGTGCTTGAGCTGGTTCACCGTCCCGCCGTATAGCGCCGAGGACGAGACGACGTGGTCGCCCGGCTGCAGCAGCGTGAAAAGCGCGGCCGCCTGCGCGGCAATACCGCTGGCGAACGCGACAGCGCCGGCGCCGCCCTCGAGGTTCGCAACGCGCTCCTCGAACACCGCCACGGTCGGGTTCATGATGCGCGAATAAGTGTTCCCGTACTCCTGCAGGTTGAAGTACGCCGCCGCCGATTCCGGGTCCTCGAACACGTAGCTGGTCGTCTGGAAGATCGGCACCGCGCGTGCGCCCGTGTTCGGGTCGGGCCGCTGCCCGGCATGCAGCTGCCGCGTCTCGAATCCGAACGCCCGGTCTTCTTCGACACGGCCTCGGTGGCTACGGGGGGTCGCTCCCCCGGGGGAAGGCTGGTTGTCGGTCATACAGTCATCATCCTCGCGGGCATCTTCCCTGCCGTCACTCGCCATACTCGCCAGGGGCGAGGCTGTGCTCGCCAAGGAACTGGCGGATGATGGGCGTCTGCCGTGCTTCTTCGAGCAGGAAGCAGTCGTGACCGTACGGTGCCTCGATCACCTCGAGCTCGACCGGCTTGCCGAAGGCGCGGAGCGCGCCGGCTACCTCTGCCGACGCTGACGGCGGGTACAGCCAGTCGGAGCTGAACGCTATCAGCAGCGTCCGCGCGGAAACGCCTTCGAGCGCCCGGGTGAGCGAGCCGCCGCCGTGCTGCCGCGCGAGGTCGAAATAGGTCAGCGCGCGTGACGTGTAGAGATAGGTGTTGGCGTCGAAGCGCTTGACGAACGAGTCGGCCTGGTGGCGCAGGTAGCTCTCGACCTGGAACTCCGCGTCGGTGATCGTGTAGCGGATGTCATCGCCTGCTCGCGCGGGTGATGACTGCAGTCGCCTGCCGAACTTGTCGTCAAGCGCCTGCGCGGACAGGTAGGTGACATGGCCGACCATGCGCGCGACGCCCATGCCGGCCTCGGGCGCGGCGCCTGTGCCGTAGTACTGGCCGCCTTGCCAGGCCGGGTCGCGCATGATCGCGTCGCGTGCGATCGCGTTCCAGGCGACGCCCTGCGGGTGGAGGGCGTGCGTGCTGGCGATTGGCACGATGGCATCGACCTGATCGGGGAAGAGGATCGCCCACTCGAGCGCCTGCATCCCGCCGAGCGAGCCCCCGGCTACCGCCGCGAGCCGCTCGATGCCCAGCTCGTCAAGGAACGCGCGCTCGGTCCGCACCATGTCCGCGACGGTGATCACCGGGAAGTCCGCACCGTAGGGCCTGCCTGTCGCCGGGTCGGTCGACGCCGGGCCCGTCGTGCCCCGGCAGCCACCGAGCAGGTTCGTGGCGACGACGTAGAACCGGTCGGTGTCGAACGCCTTGCCCGGGCCGATCATCCCGTCCCACCAGCCGAGCCCCTTGCCGGCAGTCCCGTCTCGATCGGTGGCGCCGAACCCGTCGCGCGTGCTCTCGGCGGGTGGCGTCTTCGCGATGCCCGCCGCATGAGCATCGCCGCTGAGCGCGTGGCAGACCAGGATGACGTTGTCCCGCCGGGGTGACAGGGCGCCATATGTTTCGTACGCTACGCGAATCGGGTGCAGTTCTCGCCCGCAATCAAGCCGCACTGGCGTCGGCAGGTCGAGGTACTGGGTTTCGACGACACCGACCGAGCCGGCCGTGAGCGTCGAGGCTGGCTCCGCCATACGGGCTATGTTAACTCTCCATTTCCGGGGGTATTGTCAAGTATCCCCATAAAGAAAATGGGGAAATACCTAGGTAAGAGGGGACAGGGTGACATGACCACGGTTGCCGACAACGGAGTCAACGTGCAGGCGCTGCTCGACGCGCGCGAAGTGCTGAAGGGCGCGCCAGAGGCCGCCCAGTTCACCTGGCGGGCATCTTCCAAGTGGCAGGGCGGCGTCCACACCAGCATCACGGTCAAGGACTACTTCGGCCTCGGCGAGGAGCACAGCCACAAGCGCGAGTCGGTCTTCGAGGCCGACCATCCTGAGGTCTTCGCGGCGGAGGACAACGGCATCACGCCGATCGAGTACCTCCTCGTCGGCCTGGCGAGCTGCCTCAGTGCGGGCGTGGCATCCGTCGCGCAGAACCGCGGCATCCAGCTGCGCTCGGTTGAGGCGGTTGTCGAGGGCGCGCATGACATCCGTGGCATCCTCGGTGCCGACAGCGACGTCCGCAACGGGTACAACAACATCAAGGTGACGTTCCACGTCGACGCGGACGCGTCGAAGGAGGACATCGAGGCGCTGGTGGCCCAGTCCCAGAAGCGGTCCGCCGTGTTCGACGCCCTGACGAACCCGACGGACATCACCGTCGAAGTCGCCTGAGGAGCCTGGCTATCGAGCGCACCACTACGGTCGTCATCGGCGCGGGGCAGGCGGGCCTCGCCGCGAGCCACTTCCTGAGCGACCGGTCGATCGATCACGTCGTGCTTGAGCGCGGGGAGGTAGCGAACTCCTGGCGGCGCGAGCGCTGGGATTCCCTGCGGCTGCTCACGCCTAACTGGCAGAGCCGCCTGCCGGGACTTCGCTACGAGGGCCAGGACCCTGACGGCTACATGACCGTGGGCGAAGTGACCGAGTTCATCGAGCGCTTCGCCAAGGCTTCCCGCGCCCCGGTCCGGACCGGCGTGAACGTCACGTCGGTCCGGACGGTCGGCGACGGCTACCTGGTGACGACGAGCGACGGCGAGATCCGCAGCCAGGCGGTCGTCATCGCAAGCGGTGCCTGCAACCGGCCGACGGTGCCCGCGCTCGGGGGCGCGGTCCCGGAGCCGGTGCGGCAGCTGACGCCGTTCGACTACCGCGGCCCCGATCAGCTCCCCGACGGCGGCGTGCTCGTCGTGGGCGCGTCGGCGACCGGGGTGCAGCTGGCGGCCGAGATCCGGCGGTCGGGCAGGCCGGTGATCCTTTCCGTGGGGGAGCACGTGCGGCTGCCGCGCCTGTACCGCGGCCGCGACGTGCTGTGGTGGATGGACGCCGCAGGCGTGTGGGACCAGCGGTACGACGAGGTCGACGACCTCACGCGAGCCCGGCGGCTGCCGTCGCCCCAGCTCGTCGGGACCCCGGAGCGGGCGACCCTCGATCTCAACGCGCTCACCGCGCTTAGCGTTGAGCTTGTGGGCCGGCTGGCGACGGTCCGCGACGGCCGCGCGCTGTTCTCCGGCGGCCTGCGCAACGTTTTCTCGCTGGCAGACCTCAAGATGAACCGCCTGCTCGACACGTTCGACATGTGGGCGCTGGCGAGCGGGCGCGACGCCGGGCTCGGTTCCGCGCAGCGCCCCGCGCCGACGCGCGCGCCCGAGTCGGCACGTCTCCAGCTTGACCTGCGGAGCGGTGAGATCCGCTCGATCGTCTGGGCGACGGGCTTCCGGCCCGACTACGACTGGCTCCACGTCCCGGTGGTCGACCAGAAGGGCCGCCTGCGCCACGAGGGCGGCGTGGTCGACAGCCCGGGACTGTACGCGCTTGGCCTGCCTGTGCTGCGGCGGCGCAAGTCCACGTTCATCTGCGGGATTGAGGACGACGCGCGCG
>DATAUL010000044.1:0-7764 GCA_036268255.1 Solirubrobacteraceae bacterium
TCGCCTGATCCCCGGCTATGGAGCGGACGTGACGGTGATGGCCGACGATCCGGTGAACGTCGGCGGCGACGAGCTCGTCTCGCTGCCGGCGCTCCTCACCGTCGTCGACGGTGAGGTTGTCTTCAACGGGCTCTAGAAGTCCTCGGGGAGGATGAAATCGGCGTGCAACGCCGTGGCGAAGCGCTCGATGTCCTCCGTCATGTTGGACTCTGTGAGACGACGCAGGTCAGAGAGCATCTCGGTGAGGCCCTCGTCGAGCTTCTCCTCGAGCGAGTCGACCTGATCCTGGTCAAACACGCCCTCGTCGAGCCAGTCGCAGTTGGGGCAGTACAAGGTGAGCTCCCAGAAGCCCTGCGGGGCCTCGGTCCAGTCGATCGGCTGCACCAGCGGGGACTCGCACTCCGGGCAAATGTGAAGCCCGTGGGTGCTCTGCTCGTCGAGCAAGAAGCGCACGACCTCGATCGAGCGGCCGCTCGGGAGGACGATACGGCGGATTGAGTGATAGTCGGGATTGGGGTTCATGGCTGTTCGAGGGCTATATCGGCGCTGCCTCGTTGACGCTTGAGATACCTCTGGACGCATCTACGACTCGCGCAATTGGCTACGCTTGGAAGCCCGACCCGGAGGCTTCCTTCCATGTTCCGCAGTCCAGTCGTTGACGGGATCGTGATTCTCATCATTGCCCTGCTGATCCTCGGGCCGAAGCGCCTGCCCGGGCTGGGCAAGGGGCTGGGCGTCGGCATGCGCGAGTTCAAGGAGGGGATCACGGGCGAGTCCAAGGACGAGGACAAGCCGGAGATCACCGAAGCGCCGCCCGTCCCCGCCCCGGTGGCCCAGGAGCGCCCGGCGCAGCCGGCCGCCACCCCGGGTCCGGCTGACCCCGGTTCCGAACGCCGCCCCTAGCTCCTCGCTGACGGGCACAATCGATGCCGAAGCTGCGGCCGATCGGCCACGAAGACCGGCTGAGCGTCGTCGACCATCTCGACGAGCTCCGCGGCCGCCTGATCCTGTGCGGGATCGTCGTGGTTGTCGCCTTCGGGTTCTGTTACTGGCAGAACAACCTGATCCTCAACGCGCTCAACAGGCCGCTTCCGGCGCCGGCCAAGGCGCAGGCCAACCACCTCGGCGGACTGACCGGCGACACGGTGAAGGAGTCGCGCGACCTGCGTGGCCTTGGGGCGGCGTTGAGCGCGATCTCGCGCTCGACGACGAGCACCCTCTCGGCTCAGGACCAGGCCCTGCTGACTCTGGCGGGCCACTACGCCGACCGCGCCGCCCAGGATCTGCCCCAGAAGACCCCGAAGAACCTGCCGATCACAATCGGCGTCGGCGAGGGCTTCACGACGACGTTGACGGTGTGCTTCTACTTCGCCCTGCTGGTGTCGTTACCGGTGATCCTCTTTCAGGCGTACGCGTTCGTGATCCCGGCGCTCAGTCCCCACGAGCGCCGGGTGGCGTTGCCGATCATGCTCGCCGCGCCGTTGCTGTTCGTGATCGGCGTCGTGTTCACGTATCTGGTCGTCTTACCCCCCGCCGTGCGCTTCCTGCAGGGCTACAACTCTGACCAGTTCCAGGCCCTCGTCGGGGCCAAGCCTCTGTACTCGTTCGAGGTCCTGACGATGGGCGCGATCGGGCTGACCTTTCAGATGCCGTTGGGCCTGCTCGGATTGCGCCAGCTGGGCATGATCAACGGCAACACCCTGACCCGGCACTGGCGCTACGCTACGGTCATCATTGCCGTCATCGCGGCGGCGATGCCTGGGGCAGATCCGGTGACAACCGCGCTGGAGACCGCTCCCCTCGTGATCCTTTTCCTCGCCAGCATCGTCATGCTCAAGTACGCCGACCGTCGGGAAGCCAAGCGAGCAGCCGAGAAGCTGACCACGATGAACTGGAACGACGACAACCGAGACGACGAGGCCTGAGCGATGCTGTTTGATCTGCGCAGCCGTGGCCGTCGCCGCACCGTCCAGGTGGTCTACCTGGGCCTGGCGGTCGTCTTCGGTCTCGGCCTCATCCTGTTCGGAGTGGGTACAGGCAGCGGCGGCGGACTCCTGGACGCGTTCACCGGCAACGGCTCGAGCAACTCACAGGGCTCGGCGGTCAGCCAGCAGGAGAAGACAGCGGAGCGCCAGACCAAGGCTCATCCGACCGATCCGGCGGCCTGGGCCGGACTGATCAACGCCCGGTGGGCGAGCGCGAACGGCCAAGCCCAGCAGACCACGGCCGGCATCCAGTACACCGCCAAGGGCAAGCAGGAGCTGACCGGCACCACCCAGGCCTGGCAGCGCTACCTGGCGCTGACCAAGCAGGCCGATCCCAACCTGGCGACGCTCGCCGCCCGCGCCTACGCCGCCCTCGGTAACTACGGCGACGCGGCCAACGCCTGGGAGACGGACGCGCAGGCCACTCCCAACCAGGCCAAGGGCTACGCCTGCCTCGCCCTTACCGCCTACGCCGCCAAGCAGACGCGCAAGGGCGATCTCGCCAAGGCCAAGGCACTCGCGCTGACCGCCAAGACGGCCCGCAAGCAGCTCTCGACCGCCATCGACGCGGCCAAGACCACCCCCGCGGCCGCCCAGTCCTGCTGAGCGTCCCCGCCTCGCCGGAGCCGGGCTAAACTCTCGCCCCCGAAGGGCCGTTAGCTCAGCTGGTAGAGCAGGGGACTCTTAATCCCAAGGTCGGAGGTTCGATCCCTCCACGGCCCATCCGAGAGCCCCGGTTATCCGGGGCTTTCGTCGTTTCGGGACGTGTGGCCACTCTGCGAAATGTCCCCAATATGTCCCGAAATGGGCGTGGATCGGCCCATGGCGGGCGAATTCCGGCCTCCCACGGGACATGTCTTCCGCGTCGAGCGCGCGCGAGGGCCCGTCTGGTACGCGAAGTACAGGCTGCCCGACGGGCGTCAGGTCCAGAAGAAGCTCGGACCGGCATGGACCGACCGTGGTCGCCCTGCCAACGGCTACCTGACGAAGCGTCTCGCCGAGGCGTGGCTGCGCTCGACTCTCGAAGACGCTCGGCGCGGGACGCTGCCGGGGCTGGTTCGGACCGGCGCCACGTTCGCTGACGGGGCAGCCGAGTACCTGCGCTACATCGAGCACGACCGCGGGCGCAAGCCATCGACGGTCCGGAGCTACCGCTCGGCGATCACGGCGCATCTGCTGCCGGCGTTCGGACAGTTGCCCATCGAGGACGTGAGCGCCGAGGTCATCGAGCGGTGGCTCGCCGGATTCGAAGGCTCGGCGCGGACGCGCAACAAGCTGCTGATCCAGCTGCACGGGATCCTCGGACGGGCGAAGAAGGTCTATGGCCTGCAGGTCAACGCCGCGGCAGAGGTCGAGAAGTTCGCGCAGCGGGCGTCGGGAGACATTCAGGTCTTCTCTCCCGAGGAGGTCTGGGCGCTCGTGCGGGCCGCGACGTCCGAGCAGGACGCGGCGGTGTTCTTGACCGCTGCCTTCACTGGGCTTCGAATGGGGGAGCTGCTCGCCCTGCACTGGCGCGACGTCGACTTCGCCGGCTCCGTTGTGCGCGTGCCCGCGAGCTACTATCTCGGCCAGCTCACCACGCCCAAGTCCGGCAAGGTCCGCGCGGTCCCGCTTGCGCCCGACGTGGCTAGCGCGCTCGCGCAGCTCGGCCGCCGCGAGCACTGGACCGGCGACGATGACCAGGTGTTCTGTGGCGAGGCAGGTGGCTACCTGGACGGGTCCGCGCTGCGGCGCCGCTACAAGGCGGCGCTGTTGGTCGCCGGCCTGCGGCCGTTGCGCTTCCACGACCTGCGCCACACCTTCGACACGCGGATGATCGCCAAAGCGGACATCCGCCGTGTCCAGGAGTGGATGGGCCACGCTGACATCCAGACGACGATGCGCTACCTCCACTACGCACCGCGGGCGGAAGATGCCCGGCTGGTGGCTGAGGCATTCGAGGTCAGCCCCCCGCCGGAGCCGTCCAGAAAAGCGCCGTGAGCAGGGAAACGTCCCAAGACGTCCCGAAACGTCCCGGTGGAACCGCGGTGCCCGTCGACGCGCGCGAGGATTCTGCACCGAGCCGGATGCGAGGTCATCGTTTCGCTATCCGCGCGCGACGATTGCGCACGCGTCACCAGGCGAGCGCGGTCCCCGGCGTGGATCGCGCGCGGGTAGGCCGCCTCGTCCGGATGGCGAGGCACCTCATCAACGCGTGACCGGTTCGGCTGAGCCACTGCATGTCCCTCTTCGATGCCAGCGCGCGTGACCCAGGTCGTCGCTCCGGGCTCCTCCATCGGGACGTTTTGGGACGTCTTGGGACGGAAGCACCTGGTGCGTACAGTGTGTATCTCTGCTGGGGGCGGGTGAAGTAGTACTGCAGGCCACTCGGACCGCGAGGCGGACTAGATCCAAGTGCAGTTGGAAAGCACTGTGGGCGATCCAAGTATTCGGCTCTAAACTTGGATCATGGACATCGAGGCGCTTGGCAGATCGCCGATCGGGCAGATCGTTCCGATCACCGGGACCGATGGTCGGACGGGCGAGCATTACCAGTCGTTCGCCTACCTCGCTGACCCCTTGCCAGAGTCGGTGCAGCTCTGGTCTGAGACATGGACGATCATCGCGCGGGCCGAGGCCGCCCTCGCCCGCCTCGATCAAGCGGCCCGTCAGGTTCCCTCCCCCGAGCTCCTGCGCGACCCGGCGATCCGGCGTGAAGCGCAGAGTACGAGCGCACTGGAGGGCACCTTCGCGCCGTTCGTCACCGTCCTCGAGTCAGACCTCGAGGACCGAGGTCAGCTGTCGCTCGCGGTGCTGGAAATCCTCAACTACGTTGCAGCGGCCCAGCTCGCGTTCGAATGGGTCGAGGAGCGCCCGCTCACCAGCGGCCTGATGGGCGAGCTACAGCGGACCTTGGTGCAGGGCACAGCGGGCGAGCACAGCGACGCGGGTGGGCTTCGCGACCGAGAAGTTTTCATCGGCCCACCGGACGCTCCAATCAGCGACGCACGCTTCGTACCCGCGCCGCATGGCGACCAACTCAAGGGCGCGTTCGAGCAGTGGGTCACGTGGGTGAGCCGCCAGGACCTTCCCCTGCCGCCGGTCGTGCAGGCCGGCCTCGCGCACTACCAGTTCGAGACGCTGCACCCGTACTCCGATGGCAACGGCAGGATCGGG
Organism: Solirubrobacteraceae bacterium; assembly: GCA_036268255.1. Taxonomy (GTDB): domain Bacteria; phylum Actinomycetota; class Thermoleophilia; order Solirubrobacterales; family Solirubrobacteraceae; genus Palsa-465. The sequence goes on from DATAUL010000044.1 coordinate 5,142, forward strand.
CGTCTCGCCATCGTGCTTCAACTGATGCGCCTCGGCGTGCTGCGGTATCCGATCCTCGTCGTGTCGCCGTGGTTCGAGGCGCGCCGCACCGAATATCAGGACGCGCTCTTGGCTCTCAGCACGAGTGGGAATTGGAGCCACTGGCTGGCCTTCTTCGCCACTGGCGTCCTCGACGCTGCCGAGACGACTCACCACCGGATCGAAGGTCTCCTCGACTGGCAAGACGACGCGCTGCGCCGGGTCCGCGAATCCCGCGCCTCCGGCCTGACCGAACGGCTCGCCGCCGACCTCATCGGTCTCCCGATCCTGCGCGCCGGCCAGGTCGCCCAGCGCTACGGCGTCACTCACCAGGCTGCGATGAACGCGCTGCGCCGGCTTGAGGGGCTCGGCCTGCTCGCAGCGGAGGCCGGTCGCGGCCGCGTCACCTTCCGAGCCCCGGAGATTGTCGAACTCCTTGGACAGTAGGTCAAGTCAGAAGGGCGCTGGTGTCGCGGACCCCCGGCTGACACATTCGAGGCTTCCGGGCGAAAGCTGCGCCTGAACGGTGTCCTCCGGCAATCGCTTGGTTGCCGGCCGCCTCATTCAGCACGCGACCCCCTGACGAGCGCTATCGCGGCGATAGCGCTTGTTGGGACGCCACCCGCTGAAGGAGCGCAGCGGTGACAAAGCAATCGCCCGAGCCGGGCGAGCCTGTTCCGAAGCGGGCACGGCTCGAACGCCGCAGACGGTGACGGCATTGCCCTAGGGGCCAGCCACCAGACGCTCGACGGCGACGCGGTCGTCCTGACCGAGATCGTGCTTTCCCAGGCAGGCCGTGGCGGAGCACCTTAGCCACCAGCCGTACCCGGATTTCGCGAGGCTCATCGGAGCTGCGCATTGCGGACACGGCCAGGCGACGGTCGCCCCGCGAGAGAGAACGTCCGATGCACCTTGTTGATCGAGCCGAGACACGAGATCCTCTCCACTGATCAGTTGCATCCCGAGCTGCTTTGCCTCGGCAATCGCCGCCGGGTAGAAGGCCGCCGACGTAACGAGGATGCCGTCGGTGCCAGGGCAACCGTCGCGCAGGAGCGCACCTGCGAGCTTGCGGACCTCATCCACGCCGAGGTTCCTTGCCGTCCACTGCTTGCACTGCACAAGACGCTGCTGCGATCCGCGGCGCAGTCTCAGATCGACATTACCGTCGGCCTCGCCGTGGCCGCCTATCTCGGCGACTTCTTCCCAGCCCTCAAGCCGGAACATTTCCCCGACGACTTCCTCAAACTCGCGCGCGGACAGCTTGCGCAGGTCCGTCGTCAGCTCGAGTTGCTGTCGGCGTAGCCGAGCCTCAATGATCGGAATTAGCCGCAGGAAACAGACCAGGGCGGCGAAGAGGGCGCCCTCCGTATTGAACGTGAGCAGCCATGCGGTGCCGAAGCCGAAGAGGAGCGGTAACCCGAGTCCCCAGGCAGCGTAGATCGTCACGCTGAGCAGGGCGAGCTGCACGCCGTTGAGCGGGCGGACAGCTCGGATCAGCCGGTCGTCGAGCGCGGTCGTCGTTCTGCCGTCGGGCACTCTCGGCGTCTTGTCGCGAAACAGCACGCCTCTTTAATCGGCGCGAGCGTTCAGATCCTCAGCGGGAGAAGCCAACGCCTACCCGGTGTCCGCTGGCGGGAGCATGGTCCGGCCGAACGTTGCGGCAGGTCTCAAAGCGTGTCCCCAACCATGTCCCGAACTCAGCAATTCTGAGTGAATCTCACCTGCTCCAGCCGCACCCAGGCGCCTGTAGCGACGGCAAAAGCCCTGCAAATAAATGCCTCTTAATCCCAAGGTCGGAGGTTCGATCCCTCCACGGCCCATCCGAGAGCCCCGGTTATCCGGGGCTTTCGCGTTTCCAGGGGGTGTGCCAACTCGGCAAAACGTCGGTAGAGCTCGCGTCGGATACGTGGACGATCGTCGCCCGTGCCGAGGCGGCCCTCGCCCGCCTCGATCAGGCCGCTCGTCAGGTCCCATCTCCGGAGCTCCTGCGCGACCCGGCGATCCGGCGCGAGGCGCACAGCACGAGTGCGCTCGAAGGCACCTTCGCGCCGTTCGCGACGGTGCTCGAGTCAGACCTGGCGCGGCGCGGCCAGCTCTCGGTCGCGATACTGGAAATCCTCAACTACGTCGCGGCGGCGCAGGTGGCGTTTGAATGGGTCGAGGATCGACCGCTCACGAGCGGACTGATGGGCGAGTGCAGCGTACGCTGGTTCGGGGAGTAGCGGGCGAACACACTGACGCTGGCGGACTCCGCGATCGTCAGCGGTTCATCGGACCGACGGAGGCTCTGATCTCAGACGCCAGGTTCGTGCCCGCGCCGCACAGCGACCAACTCAAGGCGGCGTTCGAAGCCTGGGTCGCGTGGGTCAACCGACAGGATGTCCCGCTCCCGCCGGTCGTGCAGGCCGGCCTCGCGCACTACCAGTTCGAGACCCTGCACCCCTACTCCGACGGCAACGGCCGGATCGGACGGAGTTGCTCGGCGGGCGTCGCTGACTCTGGGAGCGCCGTCGCGTCGCCGGGCTGCTGGGTGACGGTGGGGAGTGTCGGCGTTTCCGCGGAAACGCCGACGTGGTCAAGGTGAAAGCGATCGTCGTCCGGGGGG
>DATAUL010000045.1:0-2690 GCA_036268255.1 Solirubrobacteraceae bacterium
GCTCGAGGCCGCGCTGCGGTCGTTCCCGGGCACGCTGCTGCTGGTCTCCCACGACCGGGCGCTGCTCGACGCGATCGGGACGCGCACGGTGGCGCTCGAGGACCACACGCTGCACAGCTACGTCGGCGGCTGGCCCGAGTACGTGCGGGTGCGCGCCGAGCGCAGCGCCAGGCCGGCGCCCGCCCCCGCGGCGCAGCCGGCCGCCACGAGCGCCAAGGGCGCCAAGGGCGCCAAGAGCGCCAAGAGCGCCAAGGGCGCCAAGAGCCCCGGGAAAGCCGAGCGGGCCAGCGGCGCCAAGCGCACCCCCCCGGCCCGCACGCCGAGTCGCGGCAACGGCGCGGCCCGGCTCGAGGCCGAGATCGAGGTGGCCGAGCGGGCCCTGGCGGCCGTCGAGGACGAGCTCGCCGATCCCGCTGCGTGGGCATCGCCGAGCGCCACCGCCCGCTCGGCGGCCAAGCACGAAGCGGCCCAGCAGGCCGTCGCGGAGCTCTACGAGCGCTACGAGACGGTCGCCGGCTGACGGTTTCGTCGGCGCCGGGGCCTAGACTGACTCGCATATGGCCCCGTCGGGTGTCCGCCTTGCGCTGATCGACGACGACAGCGGCCTGGTCGCCGTGCTGGACCGCCGCCTCGAGGCGCTCGGCTGGCAGCGCGAGGTGCTCGGTTACGGCGCCTCCCATGACCAGCTCGCCGCGCTGCGTCTGCACGCGCTGATCGTCAATCCGGCGATCGTCGGCCTCGACTACGTGGAGCGGGTGGCCGGTGCGTTGCCCGGGCTCGGACTCCTGGTCGTCGCGACGCCCTCGCCCGTCGCCGACCGTGTGCGGGCGCTGCGGGGTGGGGCCGATGACTGGATCACCAAGCCCTGTCACCCCGACGAGCTGGTGGCGCGCGTCGAGGCGGTGCTGCGCCGCCGGCGGATGGGCGACGTGCCGTCCGAGGATGTGACGATCGACGCCGGGGAGCTGGCGATCCGGCCGGATCGCTTCGACGCCTACGTCGGTGGCCGGCCGGCGTCGCTGTCGCTCCGGGAGTACGAGCTGCTGCACCTGCTGGCCGCGGCCGACGGCCAGGTCCTGGAGCGCGAGGACGTTTACCAGCGCGTGTGGGGCTACACGATGGCGCGGGGCGATCGCTCGGTCGACGTGTTCGTGCGCAAGCTGCGGCTCAAGCTGGAGGCGGCGTCCCCGGGGTGGCGTTACGTGCACACCCATTTCGGGGTCGGCTACCGGTTCGCCGCCAAGCAGCTCGAGCCCGCTGCCGACGCCGTCGCCCAGTTTGCTGCCGAGAGCGCGGTCCAGCCTGCTCCCGACGTCGCGGCCGACTCCGGTATGCCGCTGCCCCGCGCGCCCCTGGCCGTAACCGCTCCGGCGACTCCGCTGCTCGGCAAGTAGGCGCCACTCGGCTCGGCGGCTGAGTGCGAGAAAAGGTACCCAGAGGTGCACTTTTATCGCACGTAACCCGGCGGTTGCGCGTGAACCGAGGGTCACCGACCCGCCGGCGCTCCGCAGCTGACGGCCGGGATCCGCAGCTGCTGACGGCGTATCCTACGGTGAACGATGGCCCACGTCCGCACCATTCGCAACGTCATCATCATCCTGGCGCTGGCCGCCGTCGTGGCGGTCGTGCCCGGCGGCGGAACCGGCTCGAGCGTCGTGCTGCAGGCCGTGTGGCTGGCCTTCCTGGCGGCGTTCGTGTGGGTGGGGACGATCACCTATCGCGAGCATCGCAGCGAGCTGTACGCCCTCGGGGATCGGAAGCGGGCGGCGCTGTACGCCGCGCTGGCCACGCTCGTCGTCACGCTCACGGCCACCCACCGGCTGTGGTCGACGTCCGCCGGCTCGGTCGCCTGGCTGGTGCTCGTCGGTGCCGCCATCTACGTGGGCGGCAGCGTGCTCTGGTCAGCACGCCGGTACTGAGCCTGGGTCTGCCGCCGCCGGGGCGTACACTGCCGCCGCCGTGAGCGCGGGCAGACGAGAGGCAATGGCCGACTGGCTGATGGTGGTCGGCGCGATGGCGCTGGTGGCCTCGCTGTTTCTGCCATGGAGCCATCAGCTCTCAGGAGCGGTGCAGGCCCAGTACGGAGCGAGCGCGGCGCTGCAGGGCGTCCCCGCCAACCCGACCGCTTGGCAGGTCTACTCGGCCGTCGACGTCGTGTTCGCGCTGCTGGCCGCAGCGCTGCTCGTCGCCGCCCTCCGTGGCAGCCGGCCGGCTCGGCTCGCCCTGATGGCCGCGCTGGCGATCGCCGCGGCGTTCACGCTGCACGCGCTCAGCGTGCCACCGACCAACGGCGCCACGCTGTTCGATCCGAGCCTGACCCCGCCCGGCTACACGCCCAACCCGCCGGGCGCGGGCAGGGGGGAGACGCTGGCGCTCGTGGCCCTCGGCCTCGGTCTCGGCGGCCTGGCGCTGTCGTTCACCGCGGACTGAGGGCCCGCCTGGAGGGATCGACGCGACCTACTATCTCAAGAGATGTCCGTCTATTCCGCCGACCGGCGCCGTGAGCTTCCCGACGAGCCCGGCGTGTACCTGTTCCGCGACGAGCGCGGCAAGGTGATCTACGTCGGCAAGGCCAAGTCGATCAAGAAGCGCGTCGCCTCGCACTTCTCCAATCCGAGCACCCGCGCGGGCCGCGAGATCATCGAGATGATCGACCAGATCGAGGCGCTGGTCGTCCAGACCGAGTCCGA
>DATAUL010000046.1:0-3295 GCA_036268255.1 Solirubrobacteraceae bacterium
ATTGTTCGGTCAGGAGCACGTCGACAGCTAGCGCGAAACCGACGGCGAGGAAGGCCACGGTTGGCAGGATGGCCGAGGAGAAGCCCGAGCTGTGGCGCATCATGACCCGACTGGGGCGCCCTACGACGAGTTCCAGGCCAAGTCCGACCGCGCGAAATCGCGGTCGTGGTCCTCGAGCCGGGCTAGGCCGAGCGGCCGTTTAACGCCACCACGCCAAACGCGCTGGGCGCGGGACAAGCCGCACGCCTCGACGGTCTTCGCCCATCCAGCGGAGAGGATCTCCTGGTCGCGACGATCTGACCGATCGAGCTCAACGCTCGACGCGGTAGCGGATATGCGTGGCGTGGGGTGAGTGCAGAGCCTCGACGGGCACCAGCCGTGTATTGCCGACATCGTCGAACAGGCGCTCGCCCGTGCCGAGCAGCACCGGGGCGATGTCGAGGACGAGCTCATCGATGACTCCGGCGGACAGCGCCTGGCGCACCGTCGAGGCACCGCCGGCGATGTCGACGCCGTGACCTTCGGCGACGGCGGTGGCCCGCTCGAAGGCGGCGTCGAAGCCATCGGTGACGAAGTGAAAGGTCGTGCCGCCCGCCATCTCGATCGGGACGCGCGCGTGATGGGTGAGGACGAAGACCGGCGCGTGGTAGGGCGGCTCGTCGCCCCACCAGCCGCGCCAGTCCTCATCCCAGCTGCCGCGAATCGGGCCGAACATGTTGCGGCCCATGACGTACGCGCCGCGCGGACGCATCAGCCAGTCGCGCGCCGCGACGTCCGCGGAGTCGGTGATGTCGCCGAGATGCCATTGGTGGACGTCCATGCCGCCGACGCCGAGCGGGTGCTCGCGGTCCTGGTCGGGGCCGGCGACGAAGCCGTCCAGCGAGATGGACATGTGGCAGGTGGTCTGGGTCATGGCAGCAAAGACCCCTCGGCCGGCGGGGATTCATCGGTCATCGCCAGCAGAAGATACGAGGTCGACTGCCTAACCTAACCTAACCGGGTGAAATCGGCGGACTGCGTTAGTGGAAGCTCACGCGGCGCTGGCTGCGCGCAGCGGCCGGAGCTGCCCGGCGGGCCGGTCGGTGTCGAAGGTGTAGGTCCCGAGCGGGCTGACGCGCTCGAGCAGGCATCGGCCCTTTGAAGTGTCCGATGGTAAATCCCCTTCTGCTAGGGCGCCTCGTTGGCATGGCCGCCTCCGGGGGGAACCAGCAGTCACGTTTCATGGCTACCTCGGGCGACCGAGCAGCAGTCTCGGTGGGGGCCGTCACAACCGCCGCGTGTCGGGCCGTCCGCATTGCTGGCTGGCCCGCCTGGCAAGCCAAGCCATCGCGCTCACCACAGAGCTCGTCCTCCGTCACCGCTGACCTCACCCCTAGCCAGCCCGGGCGCCTCGGCTCCCCCGGGGTCGATCAGGCACCCGACGACGGCGAATTACTCCCAGGATGGGGTAATGCCGGGAGTGGTCGGATGATGAGAGCGGACGCGGCGGTCAGGGGAAGACCGAGCCGCCGTCGGTCAGCAGCGTCTGGCCGGTGATCGTCGCGGCGGCATCAGACGCGAGGAACGCAACCGCGCCCGCGGTGTCGTCGGGCATCAGCGTCCGGGGTACCGCTTGCCTGGCGCGGGCTTCCTCGAACAGGGGCTCGTTGAGGTCGGACTCCGTGAACGGCGTGCGCGTCAGCCCGGGCGCGACGCAGTTGACGGTGATGCCGTCAGCGCCGAGTTGCCTGGCGAGCACGCGCGCGAGGCCGACGAGCGTCGCCTTGCTGGTCACGTAGGGCAGGAAGTCGTCGACCGGTGACCGCCAGACGGTGTTGGAGGCGATGAAGATGACGCGACCGAAGCCGCGCTGCGCCATCCCGGGCGCGAGCGCCTGGCATAGCCAGAGCGCCGCCTCGACGTTGACCGCCTGCACATGTCGCCACGTGGGCAGGTCGATGTCCACCAACGACGCGCGCTCGAACGTCGCCGCCGCATGCACCAGCACGTCCCGCGGCCCGACCCGCTGTGCGATCGCGCGCACGGCGCTCGCGTCGGCGAGGTCGACGGCGAACTTCCCCGTGCGGTCGAGGATCGCCACGTTGTGCCCGTTGACCTCCAGCGCCCGCACAATGGCACCGCCGATACCGCCGGCACCGCCCGTCACCACGGCTGACCGAGTCATGCACGTCCCTCCATTCGCGTCGTGCTGCGTTGTCGAGGCGCAGCGCCACAGGATAGGAGGACGAGGTCGCCCGCCTGCGACCGGACTCCTCTTAAGAAAAGCCTGACGTCGGGAAAATGGCGGCGATGCTTCCGCTGAACGCCAGACCCAGCAGCAGGTCGGGTTTCACTTCACCGCGCACATGCTCCGCCACACGTACGCGACGCTGGCCTACCGCGACGGCGTGCAGCTCCGATGAGCGCGGAGCCGCTGCGTGTCGTTGCGGGGGACCGCGCGCTGGGCGGGTGGGAGGCGCTGTGGTCGCGGGATGTGTGGTTTCAGTCCGAGCTGCCGCACGGTGACCTCGCCTCCCGCTTGGGCGGCGAGGAGACGTTGCGCAGGACGGCCGGCCCCATCCGCCCGGGAGCCCCGACCCATATCGCGCGCAACCATATATGATTGAGTCATGCATACGACCGCGACCAACGCGCTGTCGGCATGGGTTGTTATCGCCAGCGACCTGGCGGAGAGCGCCACAGCTGAGGCGAGTGGACTGCCGGAGCGAGCGCTAGCCGCGCTCGTGTTCGTCAGTAATCGGCCGGCGTGCGGGATTGATTGGCTGTACCGGCGGCTCGGGGTGACGCAGTCCGGGGCGGTTCGGCTGGTGGACCGCCTGGAGGACCATGGGCTGCTGATACGCGAGCGAACCGCCGGGCGCAGAGAGGTGGCCCTACGCCTCACCGCCGCGGGCGAAGCTTGCCTGAGCCACGGCCTCCGCGCTCGAGCCGCCTCCCTCGAAACGCTCGTCGCTCCGCTTTCGCCGGATGAGCAGACGCAGCTTGTCAAGTTGATCGCCAAGTCCCTGGCGCACGGCCGGCGTCGGCGTGACCAGGCCGACGTCGCGTGTCGGCTGTGCGAGTGGGACGCGTGCACGCCCGACTGTCCTGTCGACGAGTCGGTCGTGCCCGATTGAGATCCCATGACGGCGGCGGTGCGTAGCCAAACGGAGTTCTGCACCGGGGTGGTACCGCCCGAGCGGTGAGATGGCGGTCCTGCTGAGCGTTCTCGCCGCGGTGGCGTATGGGACATCTGATTTCGGCGCTGGACTGGCCAGCCGTCAGTTCGCGGCAGGCCCGGTCACGGGCGTGGCGC
>DATAUL010000047.1:0-8845 GCA_036268255.1 Solirubrobacteraceae bacterium
ATCGCCAGCCCCACCTCGTCACGCACCTGGCGGCGCAACCGGGCGGCGATCTCGATCGGCGTGCCCGAGATGTGACCGAGCCCCCGCACGTCAAGGAACGCCTCGTCGATCGACAGCGCCTCGACGAGCGGCGAGGTCTCCCTGAAGATCGCGAACACCGCCTTGCTCGCCTCCGTGTATGCCGCAAAGCGCGGCGACACGACGGCCGCCTCGGGACAGAGCTGCCGTGCCTGGCGGCCGCCCATCGCGGTACGCACGCCGCGCGCCTTGGCCTCGTAGCTGGCGGCGAGCACGACCCCGCCGCCGACGATCACCGGCCGCCCGCGCAGCGACGGCTCATCGCGCTGCTCGACCGAGGCGTAGAAGGCGTCGAGGTCGGCGTGCAGGATCGTCGGCTGGACTGCCATCGAACGTACGTTCGCACCCGGACCGGACGGAGCGGGCCGTCAGGCGGCGGCGCGCACGTGGTCGCGCCCGTAGGCCTTGGCGTCGTTCAGCGCATGGTCGGCCCGCCCCAGAACCGATTCCAGTGGCTCGCCCGGATGGCGAGCCGCCAGCCCGGCCGAGGCGGTCTGGCCGCCGGTGACGGCCAGGCGCAGACGCTCGGTGACCTCGGCGGCGGACGAGGGCGCGCGGCGGTTGGGCACCCCGTCAGCGGGTCGGTCGCCGCCATACGTCTCCCGCCCTCCGTCGACGACGACCTCCGCCGGCCATGCGACGACGAGCACGCCCACCGTGGTTCCGCCGCGCAGCAGCGGCTGCAGGAGGATCGAGGAGGCCTGGCCGCACGCATCCGACAGCTCCGGGCCGGCGACGGCCCGGGTGATCGGCTCGCTGAACAGGCGCCCGCACCCGGACCGCAGAGTGCTCGCGACAGGATCGACGGAATCGATTGCCGGCAGCAGGCCCGGCGGGTCGGTTCCCGCCGTCCCCGTGCAGCGCGGCACACCGTTGATTGGACCGGGCTCGAACAGGATCGCGGCCGTGGCGTCGCTGATCGCAAGCGCCGCCCTGCGGATGTCGGTGCGCGGCTCTGGGCCGGCGAACAGGGTGCGCACGACGACCCCGATCCGCTCGTGCATCCGCTCGCGCCCCCCCGGCCGCGGCCGCTTCGCCGCGCACGCCGGACACCAGGCGCTGAGTCGCCAGCCCGATCAGCGAGCTGACGGCCACGGTGACCAGCGCCGCGCGGTACTGCGCGTGCGGATACGGCGGCGGGCCGATCAGCAGGACGTGCTGCCCCCGCCGGCCTGGCGCAGCAGCGCCACAGCCGCCAGGAACGCCACGGCGACCGGGGCTTGCCCGAGGCTCTCATTCCCGCGGCGCACGGGTCGTACGCAAGCCCGGCGGCTCACAGCCGCCCGTGATCGGTCGCAAGCCTCGAGGGACACGACCTCCAACATCGGCTTGGAGGGGGTTGGCTTTAGGGTGTGCGCGCCATGAAACTCCCCACCCTGCCGCACATTCCCGGCATTCCGGATCCGTTGCGCCGAATTGCGATCTCCGACGACCTGGATTCCGTCACTTCGCGGGGCCCCGAGGACGACGCCGGGCCGCTTGACGCCGACGCGGTGGAGCGCATCTGGCGAGGCGCCCTCGGCGTCTATCGCAGCGGCGTGCACCCCGCGCTGCAGATCTGCGTGCGCCACCGGGGAGCGGTGGTGCTCAACCGTGCGATCGGCCACGCCCGCGGCAACGGCCCGCGCGAGCCCGACGGCGCCGACTCGGTCAGCGCCACCCCGGACACGCCCGCGCTCATCTACTCGGGAGCCAAGGCGGTCACGGCCACGCTCATTCACCGGCTGCACGAGCGCGGGCTGCTTAACATCGCCGACCCGGTCGCCGCCTACATCCCGGGCTACGACCGCCACGGCAAGGGCTCGATCACGATCGGTCACGTCCTCGCCCACCGCTCCGGGGTGCCCAACGTCGTGCGCCAGGCGCTCGACCTCGAGCGGGCCGCCGACGCCGAGTTCATCGTGCAGACGCTGGTCGACGCCAAGCCGTCGACCAAGGCCGGCCGGGCGCTCGCCTATCACGCCGTATCCGGCGGCTTCATCCTCGGCGAGGTCGTCCGGCGCGTCAGCGGACAGGACATCCGCGAGGTGCTCGCCGAGGAGATCCTGCGGCCGCTGGGCTTTCGGTGGACCAATTACGGCGTCGCCGAGGCCGACCTCGGCGACGTCGCGCTCAACTACGTGACCGGCCCACCGACTGCTCCGCCCTTCTCGCAGCTGCTCACGAGGGCGCTCGGCCTGGGGCTCGACGACCTCGTTGACGCCAGCAACGACCGGCGCTTTCTCACCGCCATCATTCCCTCGGCGAACGTCGTCACGACCGCGTTCGAGCTCTCGCGCTTCTACGAGATGCTGCGCCGGGGAGGCGAGCTCGACGGCGTCCGGGTGATGCGGCCTGACACGATCCGCCGCGCGCTCACCCAGCAGTCGCACCTGGAGGTCGACCTGTCGCTCGGGTTCCCGACACGGTTCGGGTACGGGTACATGCTCGGGTCGCGGCTGCTCAGCCTGTACGGGCGCGACACACAGCACGCCTTCGGGCACCTGGGGTTCACCAACATCCTCGCGTGGGCCGATCCCCAGCGGGAGCTGGCCTGCGCGGTGATCACGACCGGCAAACCGATCCTGTATCCCGAGCTGGCGCGGTTCTACGCGCTGATGCAGCGGATCACGGAGACGATGCCGAAGGTGGCCGGCGATCAGATGGTGGTGTGGGATCCGACGGCGGGCCGGCCCTAGTAGGCGTCGAGGATTGCTTGGAGCTGTTGGGCTTTGGTGTCGGTGAGGTGCTCGGGGATCCGGAAGGTCCGGAAACCCCCGGAGGCGAGGTTCTCCCCGTCGCGTTCGCGGTCTGAGCGCCACTGCGGATATTCCTTGTGATAGGGCCAGGAGTCGAGCTCCAGGATCAGCTTCTGCTCGGGGAAGAGGGCGTCAACCTGGTGGCCGTTGACCTTGGTGTTGACGATCGGGAGAGGGAGCCCGTGCTTGTTGAGCCAGCTTTTGAGCTCGTCTTCGAAACCTGAATTGGTGGGGTTCTGGTTTGGGTCGACGAGTTCCTTAAGGCGCGGGCAGCGAAGGAGGAGCTTGCGGAGGTCGGCGGCTTTGAGGTGACCTTCGTGGCGAGCGTCCTGCGCGGCGCGGGTCAGCTGCCTGTCGCTGAGACGGGCGGCGATGTCGGCGATGGCGCGGCCGGCGCTGACAGTGGGGACGTTGAGCTCGGTGCGGATGTCCTTGGGTTCCAGGGTCGTGGAGCGGTGGGTTGTGATGTTTGGACGGCGGACATGCGTTGGGGTGGTGACCTCGGGGATGCCGGGCCAGCGTCTGAGCCCCCAGAGCGCGGCGGCGGACTCGTGGCTGAGGACCGCGCCCTCGCCACACGCCAGCACGGCAGCCATCGCCCGCGCGACCGGCTCGACCCGGAGATAGCCGACCGCGTACACGCCGGCGTGGACGCGCACCAGCTCCCCGGTGCGCACGCGATATTTGATCGCCTCGACGCTGCGGCCGAGCCCCAAGAGCTGCGCGCGGGTGATGTGACCGTGCTGCCGGGCGGCCACGAGGGCGATAAGTGTTGATATTGCCCCCTTAGTGCCCACACCTATAGAGAGGAGCCGGGGCTGGCACTTTCACCCCCTCTGTCCCGGTGACGCCGGGTCGCGGGGCACGACTTCGCCCCCCTCGGGAGACGATGGGGCCCAGGCGGCGCCGGCGGTGGCGACGTCGTGGGGGTAGGTCGCCCGCGCGCGCACCAGGAACACGCCGGCGGCGATCAAAGAGATGAGCATGATCAGGAAGCTGACCTGCAGGCCGGTGCCGGTCGCCGCGGAGACGACCTGGTGGGTGTGGGTTCCGACGGGCGCCTGCTCGGGAGCGAAGCCGGCGACGGTGTCGGCGACCGCGCCGAACAGCAATGGCGCGAGGGCCTGGGCGAGAGAGCGCAGGAACGTGCGGGTGCTCTCCGCGCGGCCCCACAGGCCCGAGGGCATGATGTCCAGGCGGGCGGCGTCCAGCGGCGGGTTGGCGGCCGAGATCAGGGCCGCGCCGGCGAAGTCGAACCACATCGCGGTGCTCAGCGATCCGCTCAGCAGGCCCGGGATCAACATCGCGCCGGCGCCGAGGTAGCAGATCGCCGGCACCCACACGCGTGCCTCCAGGCGGCCGCGGTGGACGAGCAGGTCGGTCAGCGGGCCCGAGATGAGCGTGCCCAACAGCGAGCCGATCACGAGCAGACCGAGGACGAGCGTCGCCGTTCCCTGCGAGGCGTGGTAGTGACCGCGGATGAACACGATCGCGAACGTCTGCAGTCCGGCGAAGAAGTAGTAGCCAAGCGAGGAGCTGATGATCAGCAGGGTGTTCGTGGGGATGCGCAGCAGGTACTTGACGGCGTCGCGGAGGTTCATCGTCTCCGGGTCGCGGTCGAGGACGAGCTTGGGATCGGGCTTGTAGCCCTGCTGTTCGGCGATGTGGAACGCCAGGTCCTGCTCGACCGGCGCGGGCTCGGCCATCGGCGCATCGTCGGTGGCGCCCGCCGCGTCCGCGTCGGCGGGGGTGACGGAGTCGGCGGTCCGGTGATCGGTTGAGAGGTCGAGCGTGCCCCGCTCCAGCCGGCTGTAGCCACCCCGCAGCGGCTCGGGCACGGTGCGCCACAGCGACCGCGCCAGGAAGAACCCGGGCAACGCCAGCAGGATGAACGCCGCCCGCCAGGAGATGGCGCTGGCGGCCGTCCCGCTCACGACGAAGCCGACGGCCGTCCCCGCGATCTCGCCGCTCAATATGTAGCCATAGACGCGCCCACGCTCACGACTGGGGAAGTAGTCGCCGGTCAGCGAGGCGATCGCCGGGCCGGCCGTCGCCGCCACGGCCCCCAGACCCACCCGCGACAGCAGCAACGACGAGTAGGAGCCGGCGAAGGCGCCGATCAGCGTCGTGATGCTCCACAGGACGATGCTGACCGACAGGATCGGGATGCGGCGGGTGCGGTCGACCAGCAGTCCCACCGGGATAACCGCCACCGCGCCGATCAGCAGGGCGACCGAGTTCAAGAGGCCGATCTCGGTGTTGCCGATGTGCAGCGAGCGCTCCAACTGGGGGGCCACCGCCCCAACGGTCGAGATCTGGGCGCTGTTGAGCGCCAGCACGCAGCCGAACAGGACAACCACGCGCGCTCGTGCCGGACCGCCGACGAAGTCCACCACCCGGCCGCGCGCCAATCGTCCCAGCCAGCGGATTGCGCGCGTCAGCGCCGACATCGTGCGCCGGGTCTCGCCGAGGGCGTCCATCACCAACACTCTCGCAGCCGACGCGCCCGGGGCACGTCCGCATGCGGACCTGGCAGCGGGCTACTTGCCCTGCAGCTGTGAGATGTCGATCGACTTCGCCGGCGGCGTCAGGGCCACCGTGGCGTTGTAGTGATCGAAATCGACGTGCTGAGCGGCGGAGCCGGTCTTGGCGATCTCGATCGGGTACGGCGTGCCGCTCGTGGCGACGTAGAGCTTGCTGCTCTTACTCGAGTCCGTCACGGCGATCACCTTCTGGCCGTTGACCGTGGTCGTCGACCCCTTGGTCAGGGCGCCGTGCCCGGTGAGGAGCGCCTTGGCCAGGGACTGCAGGTTGGTCAGCGAGCTCAGCGAGGCGAAGTTGCTGCTGTTCGCCGGCGCTTTGAGCCACTTGCCCTGGAACAACGTGGCCGCGGCCGAACCGCCGAACTTCTTCCAGAAGTTCGGGCTGCCGTTGATGTAGACGTACTTGCCGGCGGCGATCAGCTGGAAGCTGAGACCGTTCTGGGACATGCTCCCCTTGGCGCCCTTGCCCGAGAGGATGTTGAGGTCGAGCTTGATCGACTGGCCGGAGTCGTTGAGCGCGCCCGAGACGTGCACCGACTTGGCGCCCTGGATCGCGTTCGTCGCCGAGGTGAGGATGTCACTGGCCGACTTGGAGGCCACGCCGTTGCCCGACGGGCTGCTGGAGCCGCAGGCAGCGATGGCCCCGGCCGCCGCCACGGCGGCGGCCGCTGATATGAGAGATCGGGTCCCGATGCCGTCTAGCGTAACCAAAAGCCTGGACGGCGTGCGCCTCGATGCCGGTTAGGATGCCGCCGCGCCCGCAACTCCGGGCGCCCGCGAACTGTTCACTCCGCATGCTCCACAAGCTCACGATCGCCCTGTTGGCCGCCGCCGCGGTGCTCGCGATGGCGGACGCGGCCGGAGCCTCACAACGGCAAATCCAGATCATCCAAGCCGACCCACCGATGTTGTCGGACCCGGTGGGGACCCTCGCCCAGTTCCGGGCGCTCGGCGCCAACACCGTGCGGATCATCGTGCACTGGGACTTCATCGCGCCGGACATCAAACCCGTCGACGGCGCCGATCCCAACAGCTATCCGGCGGCCAACTGGGCGCCCTATGACGCGATCGTCCGCGACGCGCAGAAGGCCGGGATGCGGGTCGACTTCACGGTCGCCGGCGGCGCCCCGCGTTGGGCCGAGGGCGCCCACATCCCGCCGCAGGGACTGGCCGACAAGAGCTTCGCCTGGAAGCCTGACGCCAAGCTCTACGGGGACTTCGTCCACGCCGTCGGTGAGCGCTACAGCGGGTCGTTCACGCCGCCGAGCGCCAGCGTGCCCCTGCCGCGTGTGCGCTTCTGGGCGATCTGGAACGAGCCAAACTTCGGCCAGGACCTCGGCCCTCAGGCGATCAACGGCTCGACGGTGTCGGTCGCGCCAATGATGTATCGCAACCTCGTCGACAGCGGCTGGCGTGCGCTGAACGAAACCGGCCACGGCAGCGACACGATCGTGATCGGCGGGCTCGCCGCGGAGGGACGCTCCGGGCCGGTCAACGCCAAGCATCCGCAGGGTCTGCCCGGCGACTACGCCCAGACCAAGCCGCTGCAATACATCCCCACCCTGTACTGCCTGAGCGCCGCGTACAAGCCGTTGCGCGGCAGCTACGCCAGGGCCCGCGGGTGCCCGACCAACGCTGCCGGCACGCGCGCCTTCCGCGCCCAGCACCCGGGCCTGTTCAACGCCGGCGGCGTCGCCGATCACCCCTACTCGGGCGGTCGCTCGCCGGTCGACGCCAAGGGCCTGGACAGGAACTTCGCGGTCTTCTCGCAGCTGGGTGACCTCGAGCAGGTGCTCGATCGCTCGGTCGGTGCCTACGGCTCGCGCAAGCGATATCCGATCTACTCCGACGAGTACGGCTACATCACGCGGCCGCCGCAGGTCGCCCCCTACGCCTCCCCGGCCACCGCCGCCTATTACATGAACTGGTCCGAGTACCTCAGCTGGCGCAGTCCGCGGATCGGCAGCTACGCGCAGTACCTGCTGCGCGATCCGCCGCCCGGCACGCAGATCGGCTTCACCAGCGGGCTGGAGACCGATCTCGGCAAGCGCAAGGCGACCTACGGCGCGTATCGCATGCCGCTGTATCTGCCGGTGACCTCGGTGCGCACCGGACGGCCAACCGAGGTATGGGGCAGCGCCCGCCCGGCCCCGTTCATGGCACGGGACGGCCAGGGACCCCAGACGGTGGCGATCCAGCTGCAGACAGGTGGGCACGGCGCGTTCAAGACGATCCGCACGCTCAACGCGACCGGCTACTTCGACGTACACCAGGCGTTCACGCGCTCAGGCAACGTGCGGCTGGCATACACGTATCCGGCCACCGACCCGTTTCTCCCGGTGGGTTTTGCCGGAACGACCGCCTACAGCCGGATCGTCAAGCTGCAGGTCTCCTAGCGGCGCGGGACAGGGGTGAGGCCATGGCGGCGCATGACCTCGGTGAGCGCCGCGAAGTCCGGCGAGCTGCGGCCGGCGGTGGCGAGGACGGCGCCGGCCTCCCGGAAGTAGTCCGGACCCAGCAGCCCCGGCGTCACCACCGCCAGGGCGGTGGCGTCGAGATCGCCGCCGTTGTCGAAGGCGTGGACGGCGCCGCGGGGAATGCAGAGCACGTCCCCAGGTCCTAGATCGGTCGGCTCACCGTCGACTGTCCAGGTTGATGCGCCGGTCAGGCCGTAGATCGTCTCCTCGTAGCCGTCGTGGCTGTGGGGCGCCGGCACCCGGGCGTCTGCCGGGATCGTGATCTCGAACATCGCGACCGAACCGCCCGACTCTCCGGCCTCGACGAGGAAGCGCACGCTCAACGAGCCGACCTGGATCACCTCCGAGGCCATCGCTAGAAGACGATCGCACGGCCGTCGTGCACGAGGACGCGGTCGTCGAGGTGGCTGCGCAGGGCACGGGCGAGGGTGACGCGTTCGACGTCGCGCCCGACCCGGATCAGGTCCTCGATCGAGTAGTCGTGGCCGACACGCTGCACGTCCTGGTCGATGATCGGGCCGGCGTCCAGTTCCTCGGTGACGTAGTGGGCAGTGGCGCCGATCAGCTTGACGCCGCGCTCCTTCGCCTGCACGTACGGCGCCGCCCCGGCGAACGCGGGCAGGAAGGAATGGTGGATGTTGATCACCGGCACCGCCAGCTCGCGCAGGAACTCACCGCTGAGGACCTGCATGTAGCGCGCGAGGATCACGAGGTCGACCTGCTCGCCGAGCAGCAGGTCGAGCAGTTGGCGCTCGGCCGCGGACTTCGTTTCCGAGTCGACCGGAATATGCGCGTAGGGAAGCCCGAAGGACTCCACGTCGGCGCGCAGATCGGGGTGGTTGGAGGCGACTGCGCGCACGTCCATCTCGAGCTGCCCGCGCCGCCAGCGCCACAGCAGGTCGAGCAGGCAGTGGTCCTGGCGCGAGACGAGGATCGCCACGCGCTTGGGCTTGCTCGCGTCCCACATGCTCCACTGCATCTGCAGCGGCTCGCCGACCTCGCGCGCGAA
>DATAUL010000048.1:0-7936 GCA_036268255.1 Solirubrobacteraceae bacterium
GCGCCGATGCTCTCACAGGTCGAGCGCGGGGAGACGAGCCCCACGCTGCAGATCGCCACGCGGATCGCGCACGGACTGGAGCTGCGGCTCTCGCAGCTGCTGCGCCTCGACGAGGACGGGGCGGTGAGCGTGGTGCGCCGCGACGAGCGGCGGATGGGACCGAGCGGAGCCGCCGGCCATCGCTATGAGATCCTCACGCCGCCGCTGCCCGGGCAGCGGGCGGAGCTCTCGCGCCACCAGCTGACGGCCGGCGCCGTGACCGGCGGCCCGGGCGACCCGCCGATGCACGAGCCCGGCAGCCGTGAGACCGCGCTCGTGGAGTCCGGGACGGTGACGCTGGTGTGCGACGGAGCCCGCCACGAACTGAGCGCCGGGGACTGCGTGACCTTTGATGCCGACCTGCCCCACCATTTCGAGAACCCCGGAGCCACCGAAGCCGTGCTGCTCGCCGTCGTGAGCGCCGGGCTTCGACGCAGCTAGGAGAGACCTCTGACCATGCCCACGAGCCTGTTCGACAAGATCTGGGAGACCCACGAGGTCGCCCCCGGCCTGCTGTACATCGACCTGCACCTTGTCCACGAGGTGACCAGCCCGCAGGCGTTCGACGGCCTGCGCCTCGCCGGGCGTCCGGTTCGCCGTCCCGACCGCACCCTGGCGACCGCCGACCACAACGTCCCCACCGACGGCACACCCGTGGCCGAGCGCATCCGCGACGAGCTCTCCCGCGTGCAGGTGCAGACGCTCGAACGCAACTGCGAGGAGTTCGCCATCCCCGTGTACTCGCTCGGCTCTGATCGCCAGGGGATCGTCCACGTGATCGGCCCCGAGCTCGGCGTCACCCAGCCGGGCATGACGATCGTCTGCGGCGACTCGCACACGGCCACCCACGGAGCCTTCGGCGCGCTGGCGTTCGGCATCGGCACCAGCGAGGTCGAGCACGTGCTGGCCACCCAGTGCCTCGTCCAGAACAAGCCCAAGTCGATGCGGATCGCCTACGAGGGCGAGCTCGGCTACGGCGTCACCGCCAAGGACCTGATCCTGGCCACGATCGGGCAGATCGGCGTCGCCGGCGCCGTCGGCCACGTCGCCGAGTTCTCCGGGCCCGCGATCCGCTCGCTCTCGATGGAAGGCCGGATGACGATCTGCAACATGACGATCGAGGCCGGCGGCCGAGCGGGGATGATCGCGCCCGACGAGACGACCTTTGCGTATGTGATCGGCCGCGATGCGGCGCCGTCGGAGGTGCCCGACTCCTGGCGCGAGCTGTACTCCGAGGACGGCGCGGCCTTCGACACCGAAATCACGGTCGACGCATCGGCGATCAGCCCGATGGTCACCTGGGGCACCAACCCCGAGATGGTCGTCGGCGTCAGCGCCGAGGTGCCCCATCCCGAGGACGACGGCGACGAGCGCGCGCTTCACTACATGGGCCTTCAGGCGGGCACGCCGATCCAGGACATCAAGCTCGACCGCGTGTTCATCGGCTCGTGCACGAACTCGCGGATCGGCGATCTGCGGGCCGCCGCCGAGGTGATCGGCGGGCGCAAGGTCGCGGACAGCGTGTACGCGATGGTCGTTCCCGGCTCGGCCCAGGTCAAGCTGCAGGCCGAGCGCGAGGGCCTCGACGAGGTGTTTCGCAAGGCCGGCTTCGATTGGCGCGGCGCCGGCTGCTCGATGTGCCTGGGGATGAACCCCGACATCGCCGCCCCCGGCGAGCGGGTCGCTTCGACCTCGAATCGCAACTTCGAAGGCCGCCAGGGCGCGGGCGCGCGCTCGCACCTGGTCTCGCCGCAGATGGCGGCCGCGGCGGCGATCGAGGGCCACTTCGTGGACATCCGAGAGTGGGAGTCACGAAGTGACGGTTAACGGCAACGTGATGTTCAC
The DNA here is from genome assembly GCA_036268255.1 of Solirubrobacteraceae bacterium. Classification (GTDB taxonomy): domain Bacteria; phylum Actinomycetota; class Thermoleophilia; order Solirubrobacterales; family Solirubrobacteraceae; genus Palsa-465. The sequence goes on from DATAUL010000048.1 coordinate 1,885, forward strand.
GATTCCCATCAGAACGCGGGTCTGGACGACCCGCGGAGGAGACCAACCATGAAGGCGATCGAGACGATCACCGGACGCGTCAGCGTGCTCAATCGCGACGACGTCGACACCGACCAGATCATCCCCAAGCAGTTCCTCAAGCGGGTGGAACGCACGGGCTTCGGCCAGTATCTGTTCTACGACTGGGCCAAGGAGCCCGACTGGGACCTGCCGGCCAACCCGATCCTCGTGGCGGGCAAGAACTTCGGCTGCGGCTCGAGCCGCGAGCACGCGCCGTGGGCGCTGGAGGACTACGGCTTCCAGGCGGTCATCGCGCCGAGCTTCGCCGACATCTTCCGCTCCAACTGCACGAAGATCGGACTGTTGCCGGTGCAGCTGGACGCCGAGGCGTGCGCCTCGATCCGCGAATCCGGCGAGGCCCAGGTCGACCTGGCCCAGCAGGAGGTGCGCTGGCCGGGAGGCACCGCCCACTTCGACATCGACCCGCAGATCAAGCACCGGCTGCTGAACGGCCTCGACGACATCGCGCTGACACTCGAGCAGAGCGACGCGATCGCCGCCTACGAGGGCGAGCGCGAGCGCTCCGGACCGGTGACGAGCGCACTATGAGCGGGCTCGCGGCGGCCGAGGCCTTTTCGGCCCACGCGCCCGAGTACACGGCGCTGCGCCGGCGCCTGGTGCCGGGGTTCGATGCGTTCTATGGAGCCGTCATCGACGTGCTGGGCCTGCTGGACCCGGCGCCCGCGCGGGTCCTCGACATCGGTGCCGGTACCGGCCTGCTCAGCGGCCAGGTGGCCGAGGCCTTTCCGGACGCCCGGATCGAGCTGCTGGACGCCTCGGAGCCGATGCTGAGCGAGGCGCGTGAGCGACTGGGCGAGAGCGTGACCGCGGTTCACGTCGCCGACATGGCGGCGGGACTGCCCGACGGTCCGTACGACGCGATCGTCTCGGCCCTGGCGATCCACCACCTCCGCGACGCTGACAAGCGGGCGCTGATCGGATGTGTCCATGACCGGCTGCGGAGCGGCGGCGTGTTCGTCAATGCCGAGCAGGTCGACGCGCCGTCGCCGGCGCTGGCCGGCGTCTACACGGAGATGTGGGTCCGTGACTGCCGCGCGCTCGGGGCGTCGGAGGCGGAGCTCGACGGCGCCCGGGGGCGCATGCGCCACGATCGTTGCGTCGATGTGGAGACGCAGGTTCAGTGGCTGCGCGAAGCGGGCTTCGCGCCCGTCGACTGTGTGCACAAGTCATGGCGATTCGCCGTCATGGCAGGCTTCAAGGAGGACGGGAAGTGAGCACGCGCGACTGGGACGCCACGACCTATGACCGGGTCTCGGCTCCGCAGCAGAAGTGGGCCGCCGAGCAGTTGGATCGCCTCGAGCTCAGCGGCGATGAGGTCGTGCTCGACGCGGGCTGCGGCAGCGGCAAGATCACGTTGGAGCTGGTGCAGCGCGTTCCGCGTGGCACCGTCTACGCCGTCGACGCCGCGCCGTCGATGGTCGCCCACACCCAACACGCACTCGGCGACCGCGCGATCACGTCCTGCCAGGACCTCGCCCAGCTGACGCTGCCCGAGCCTGTCGACGTCGTGTTCTCCAACGCCACCTTTCACTGGATCCCCGATCACGACGCGCTGTTCGCCGCACTGCACCGCAACATGAAGCCGGGTGGGCGCCTGCTGGCCCAGTGCGGCGGGCGGGGCAACATCGACACGTTTCGCCGCCTCGCCGACGAGGTCGCCGGCGAGGCGCCGTTCGCCGAGTACTTCGGCGAGTGGGTACGGCCGTGGAACTACGCGACCGCGGAGGAGACGGCCGAGCGCCTGGAGCGGGCCGGCTTTGTCGACGTCTCGACCTGGCTGGAGGATCGCCCCACCGAGCTCGCCGAGCCACGCCCGTTCATCACCACCGTGTGCCTGGTGCGCCATCTCGATCCGCTCCCCGACGACCTGCGCGAGCTCTTCGTCGACACGGTCATGGACCGCCTGGATCGTCCGGTCGTCCTGGATTACGTGCGCCTGAACATGACCGCCACGCGAGCCGCTTAGTACGCTGGCGCGCTCCATGGCTCCGCGAGTCATCCTGCTTCCCGGTGACGGGATCGGTCCCGAGATCATCGCTCCCGCGGTGGAGGTCCTGCACGCCGTGGGGGCCGACTTCGAATACGAGGAGCACGTCTTCGGCGGAGCGTCGATCGATGCCCACGGCACGGCGCTGACCGCCGAGACCCTGGCCGCCTGCCGTGGCGCCGATGCCGTTCTCCTCGCCGCCGTCGGCGGCCCCAAGTGGGATACGACGGACCCAGACAAGCCCCGGCCCGAGCAGGGACTGCTCGGGCTGCGCAAGGGCCTGGGACTGTTCGCCAACCTGCGCCCGGTCAAGCCGCTGCCCGCGCTATACGACGCAAGCCCCCTGCGGCGCGAGATCATCGAGGGCACCGACCTGCTCGTCGTGCGCGAGCTGACCGGCGGGATCTACTTCGGTGAGAAGACCCGTACGGCCGACGGCGCCTCGGACGCCTGCGTCTACACGCGCGCGGAGATCGTGCGGATCGCCCGCGTCGCGTTCCGGGCGGCTCGATCACACGTGACGAGCGTCGACAAGGCCAACGTGCTCGAGACCAGCCGGCTCTGGCGCGAGGTCGTGGGCGAGGTGCACGCGGCGGAGTTTGCGGAGATCGAGCTCGAGAACCTGCTCGTCGACAACGCCGCGATGCGACTTGTCTCGGAGCCCTCGCGCTTCGAGGTGATCGTCACCGAGAACATGTTCGGCGACATCCTGTCCGACGAGGCGGCGATGCTGACCGGCTCGCTGGGCATGCTGCCGTCGGCGTCGCTGGGGGAATCGGACCCACCCACCCCCGGGGTCTTTGAGCCCGTGCACGGGTCCGCTCCGGACATCGCCGGCCGGGGCGTGGCCAACCCGCTCGCGATGTTCCTGTCGGCCGCCCTCATGTTGCGCCACGGATTCGCGATGGAGTCCGAGGCCGCGGCGGTAGAATCGGCCGTCGATCGTGCGCTGGCCGACGGTCTGCGCACGCCCGACCTGGGGGGCGGCGCCGGCACTGCGCAGGCCACCCAGGCAGTCCTAGAACACCTGCAATAAGGAGCCGTCGTGGAGCAAGCCGACCTCATCTGGCACAACGGAGAACTCGTTGCCTGGGAGGACGCCAAGATCCACGTATTGACGCACGGGCTGCATTACGGCACGAGCGTGTTCGAGGGCGAGCGCTGCTACGACACCCCCCGCGGTCCCGCGATCTTCCGCCACCACGACCACCTCGCCCGGCTGATCCAGTCGGCCCGGCTGTACTACATGCCGCTCCCGTACACGCTCAAGGAGCTGCGCGCCGCGACCCACGAGCTGATCGGGGCCAACGGGCTGCGCGAGTGCTACATCCGCCCGATCGCCTTTCGCGGCTACGGCCAGATGGGGATCAACCCACTGGACTGCGAGGTGTCGGTCTCGATCGCCGTGTGGCCGTGGGGCGCCTACCTGGGCGAGGCCGCCAAGCTGGAGGGGGTGCGCGCCAAGGTCTCGAGCTGGCGCCGGATCTCCGGTGACTCGCTGATCCCGCACGCCAAGGCCGGCGGCCAATACCTCAACAGTGTGCTGGCCAAGATCGAGGCGACCAAGGCGGGCTACCAGGAGTCGATCCTCCTCGATAACCGCGGCTTCGTGTGCGAGGGGTCAGGGGAGAACATCTACGTCGTCAAGGACGGCGAGATCATCACCCCGCCCCAGACGGCGAGCGTCCTCGACGGCATCAGCCGCAAGTCGATCCTGACGATCGCCGGCGATCTCGGCTACCAGGTCGTCGAGCGCGACCTCGCCCGGGCCGAGCTGATCATCGCCGACGAGGTGTTCGTGTCCGGAACGGCCGCCGAGCTGGTGGCACTGTCGGAGATCGACGACCAGATGATCGGTGCCGGGGGGACGGGTCCGATCACGGCCGAGCTGCAGCGCGTCTTCGAGGACGCATTGCGTGGCCGCGAGCCCCGGTATGCCGAGTGGCTGGACGTCGTCGACGTGCCGGCGCGCGCGGCAGCGGGCTAGTCCGATGCCGCGGATCGAGCTCTACGACACGACCCTGCGCGACGGGATGCAGGGCGAGGGGATGTCGCTGTCGGCCGGCGAGAAGCTGCGCGTCGCCCATCGCCTCGACGAGCTCGGGATCGACCTGATCGAGGCCGGCTTTCCCAGCTCCAACCCCAAGGAGCTCGAGCTGTTCGGGCTGCTGGCGGGGGAGAGCTTTCGTCACGCCGAGATCGCCGCCTTCGGCATGACCCGTCGACGGGACGTCACACCCGACGCCGATCCGGCCTTGCGCGTCCTCGCCGAATGCTTTGCGCCCGTGTGCACGCTCGTCGGCAAGACGTGGGCGCTGCACCTGGAGAAGGTGGTCAAGGTAGACCGCGAGGAGAACCTGAGGATGATCGCCGAGTCGGTGGCCTTCCTCGTCGCCGAGGGCAAGCGGGTCATCTATGACGCCGAGCACTTCTTCGACGGGTTCGCCGACGACCCCGCCTACGCGTTGCGGTGCCTGCGGGCCGCCGCCGAGGCGGGCGCGGAGACCGTCGCCTGCTGCGACACCAACGGCGGCACGCTCCCCCACGTGGTCGGGCTGGCGATGAGCGAGGTCGTGGCCGCGCTGGGCGCCACGTCCGGTGTCCGGATCGGGATCCACACCCACGACGACGCCGGCTGCGGCGTGGCCAACGCGCTGGCCGCCGTGCTGAACGGCGCGACTCACGTCCAGGGCACGATCAACGGCTATGGCGAGCGCTGCGGCAACGCCAACCTGATCTCGATCGTCCCCAACCTCCAGCTCAAGCTCGGCTACGAGTGCCTGCCGGCGGAGCAGCTGGCGGCGCTCACCCCGGCGGCCAACTACATCGCCGAGCTGCTGAACTTCACGCCCGACCCGGACTCGCCGTACGTGGGGCGCAACGCGTTCGCCCACAAGGGCGGGATGCACGTGGCCGGCGTGACCACCGACCCGGCGACCTTCGAACACATTGAGCCCGCGGTCGTCGGCAACCGGCGTGAGCTGTTGATCTCCGAGCTGTCGGGCAAGGGCACCGTGCAGGCCCGGGCCCGCGAGGCCGGCATCTCGCTGTCCGACGCCGACGCAGCCACGATGGTCGAGCGCGTCAAGGAGCTTGAGCACCGCGGCTATCACTTCGAGGCCGCCGACGGCTCGTTCGAGCTGTTGCTGCGGCGCGAGGCCGGCGACTACGAGCCGCTGTTCACGCTCGAGTCCTGGCGGGTGATCGTCGAACGCCGCGCCGACGGCCAGCTGGTCACCGAAGCCACCATCAAGATCTGGCTCGGGGGGGAGCGTTACGTGCGCACCGCCGAGGGCAACGGCCCCGTCAACGCGCTCGATCGCGCGCTGCGCGAGGCGCTGGGCGAGATCCACCCCCATCTGCGCGACATCGACCTCGTCAACTTCAAGGTGCGGATCCTCGATGAGACCAAGGGCACCGGCGCGGTCACCCGCGTGCTGCTGGACGCCTCCGACGGCGATCGCGTCTGGGGTTCGATCGGGGTCTCGGAGAACGTCATCGAGTCCTCCTGGGAGGCGCTCGTCGACTCGCTGGAGTACGGCATGCAGCTCAGCCGTCGGGACGGCTCGCGGGGGTCGCCGGCGACCGCCGTACCGGGCGCGTGACGGCCGCCGGGGTCGACGCGATCCCCCTCGCCCAGCCGGTCCTCGGGGTGCAGGAGGAGGAGCGGGTGCTGGCTGTGCTGCGCTCCGGGCGCCTATCGCTCGGTCCGGTGACGGCGGAGTTCGAGACGGCGTTCGCCGCGCGCGTCGGCGCCGCACATGGGGTGGCGGTCTCCAGCGGGACGACCGGACTGCACCTGGCGCTGCGGGCGGTGGGCGTCAGCGACGGCCAGGAGGTCATCACGAGCCCGTTCTCGTTCGTCGCCTCGGCCAATGTCGTGCTGTACGAGCGCGCACGACCGGTGTTCGCCGACATCGATCCGGTCACCCTGAACCTGGACCCGCAGGCCGCCGCGGACGCGGTGACCGACCGCACGGCCGC
>DATAUL010000049.1:0-4481 GCA_036268255.1 Solirubrobacteraceae bacterium
GAGAGGTCGACCGCCATCCCTTCGCGGCGCAGGCCTTCGGCGACTGCGCGGGCGAGGCGCTCATGGTCTTCGACAACGAGAACTCTCATCTGGCCTCACAGCATCGCGCACTTCGGGTGACAGTCAGGTCACAGGGCTTGATACCGAGCTGTCACCGGCTGCTCAGTACAAGTCCCGGCCATGACACGACATCGGAAGGTCTCAGCGATGGTGGTGGCAGCGGCCTCGGCGGCCATGGTCGCCGGGTGCGGGTCATCGCCCTCGCCCACGCCGGCACAGTCTGCCAACAACCCGGGAGCCCAGGCGTTTGCCTACGCGCGCTGCATGCGTTCCCACGGGGTCGCTGATTTCCCCGATCCCAAGGTGACAACCTCGCCGGGACAGGGAGCTGTCGGCATCAGGATGGCCGTGCCGGCCTCGATCGGCAATTCCCCCGCCTACAAGACCGCCAATCAGGCGTGCCAGCACATCCTCCCGGGCCCCAGCAGCGGACAGCAGGACACTGGCGGACCGAGCAAACAGGTTCTGCTCGCCTTCGCTCAGTGCCTGCGCAGTCACGGCATCAGCGGATTTCCGGACCCCAACGCCCAAGGGCAGCTGCCTGCCCAGACGATCGCCGCCGCCGGCGTCAACATTCACACCCCGCGGTTCCTTGCCGCCGGCAAGGCGTGCGTGGGGGTCACCCACGGGCAGATCACCGAGGCGGACGTGGTGGAGCTCGTCAGTGGTCATCACTGAGGGGCTCTTCGTCATAGCCGTCCGTGTTATCGCCGCGTTACCGCCCTCCAGTGACACTCCGGCCCGGCGATGAGCACATGGCAACCAGCGAGGAGCCGAGGGGGCCGCCTTGCGGCATCGCTGGCGCTGCTGATCGCGGTCGGGGTCGTCGTCACGATCGTCCTGCGCCCCGGCTCGCCGTCCCCCTCTCGTCCGACCGACGCCGCCGGTTCGCGCTCCGCCACCGCGACCATCCAGCGGCGCGATCTCGTCCAGACCGACACCGAGTCCGGCACGCTCGGTCACGGCAACCGGCAAACGGTCTATGACCGCCTGAGCGGAACGATCACCTGGCTGCCATCGGTCGGCCAGGTGATCACGCCTGGGCAGGCGCTGTTCCGGGTCGCGGGCCAACCAATCCTTTTGATGAATGGCAGCACCCCGGCGTATCGCGACCTCGGGCCGTCAGATAGTGACGCTCAGGACGTCCTTCAGCTCAACCGCAACCTCGTCGCGCTCGGATTCAATTCGGCGGGCATCGTCGTCGACGATGCCTGGCAGGCGGCGACCACCGCCGGGGTCGATGAGCTTCAGGCGTCGCTTGGCGAGACCGAGACCGGGACGCTCAAGCTCGGTCAGGTCGTGTTTCTCTCCGGCGACCGGCTCGTCTCAAGCGTCACCGTCCAGCTGGGGTCGCAGGCCGCCCTGCGGACCGCCGTCGCCCCCACACCCCAGTTCGTCAGCCTGACGACGACCACGACGACGACCGGGACCGGGACCGGGACCACCACCACCACGACTGGGACCGCAACCACCTCCACGACCGAGACCGCAGCCACTTCCACGGCCGGGACCGCGACTACCACCACCACCACTGGGACCGCGCAGCGCGGGACGCGGGAGCCCCCTCACACCCCGCAGCCGAACACGCTGGCGCCGCTCGTCGCGCTCCTCCGGGCCGAGAGCGCGCAGCTCAGAGCAGCCGAGGCGCAGCTGCGCGCCGCCGCGCGATCCAAGACGCCTCAGACTGCTGACGGCACGCCGGCGGCAGACAGCAGCGGTGGATCTGGCGGATCGGCGACCCCGGTCCTGACCACCAGCTCGGTCCAGCCCGTCGTGACCGTCGAGCTCGATCCGAGCAAGCAGCGCGAGGCGAAGGTCGGAGAGCACGTTACGGTCGAGCTGCCCAACGGGCGCACGGTCAGCGGCAGGATCTCGGCCGTCAGCTCGATCGCCCAGTCGCCGGGCGGCACCTCCGGCAACGGCGGAGGCGGCGGCACGAACACCAACGGGTCGGGCTCGTCAACGGACGTCCCCGTGACGATCACGCTGCGCGGCCGCGCGTCGGGCAAAGGTCTGGACCAGGCGTCGGTCAGCGTGAACTTCGCCGCGGCGAGGGCCAGGAACGCGCTCTCGGTCCCCGTGACGGCGTTGCTGGCGATCCAGGGTGGCCGGTACGCGCTGCAGGAGACCTCATCCCCGCACCGGCTGATCCCCGTCACCCCGGGTCTGTTCGCCGCCGGCTACGTGGAGATCTCAGGCCGGGGCATCTACCCGGGGCTCGTGGTCTCCGACTCCCAGGGATGAACGCGAACGACACGGCGCTTGCGCTGCGCGACGTCGTCAAGGAGTACCCGGGCGGCGTCGCGGCGCTGCGCGGGGTCAGCATCGAGATCGGCCGCGGTGAACAGGTGGCGGTGGTCGGCCCCTCGGGCTCGGGCAAGACGACGATGCTGGCGATCATGGGGACACTCGAGCGCGCGAGCTCCGGCGAGGTGCGGGTGCGGGGCCGAGATGTGGCGGCCGCGTCTGACGCCGACCTGGCCGGGCTGCGCGCCCACGAGATCGGCTTCGTGTTCCAGGCCTTCCATCTGCAGGACACGATGACGGCGATCGACAACGTCGCCCTCGGGATGCTGTACACCGGTGACCCGCTCAAGCTGCGGCGAGAGGCGGCCCGGGAGGCGCTTGAGCGGGTCGGGCTCGGACCGCGGCTGCACTTCAAACCCAAGCAGCTGTCCGGCGGCGAACGTCAGCGGGTGGCGATCGCGCGCGCGATCGCCAAGCGACCGATGATCATCCTGGCCGACGAGCCGACCGGCAATCTGGACTCGGCCTCGGGGGCCGAGGTGACCAGGCTGCTGCACGGGCTCGCCGATGACGGGGCGACCCTCGGCCTGATCACCCACGACGAGACCGTCGCGGCCGGATTTCCCCGGCGGCTGCAGATGCACGACGGCGAGATCGTGGCGGACGTGAGCGCGTGAGCGTCCCGGCGACGGTTCCCCGCGCGCGGATCGGCATCGCGCGGCTGCCGGTGCGCGAGCTGTTCGGCACCGCGCTGGCCGGGTTGTCCACTCGCCGGCTGCGCGCCGCGCTGTCGGCGCTGGGGATCGCGATCGGGATCGGCGCGATGGTGGCGGTGGTCGGCGTCTCCTCCTCGACGCAGGCAAACCTGCTGTCCGAGATCGACGCGCTTGGCACAAACCTGCTGACGGTGACGCCGGGCCAGACGTTCTCCGGCAACAACGTCGCGCTCCCGCACACCGCGCTGGCGATGATCGCCCATATGCAGCACGTCGCCGGCGACGTCGCCGTCTACCAGGTGCCGAGCGCCAACGTGTACCGCACGCCGCTCGTGCCCTCCGACCAGACGGGCGCGATCGGGGTCGACGCGACCGGTGCACGGCTGCCGCGGGTGATGGGCGTCTCGGTTGCCACGGGGCACTTCCTCAACGCCATCGCCGGCCGCTATCCGGAGGCGGTGCTGGGCGCGGAGGCGGCGCAGGTCCTGCAGATCACGCACGTGGCCGGCCATCTCCTGATCGACCTCGGGAACACGTGGTTCAGCGTGGTCGGGATCCTGCACCCCATCCTGCTCGACTCGACGCTTGACTCCAACGTGTACATCTCGCTTCCAGTCGCCCAGCGGATGTTCCACATCGGCGCCAATCCCTCGGAGATCTACCTGCGGGCCAACGTCAACCACGTGGGCGGTGTCAGCGGGTTGCTGGCGCCGACCGCAGACCCTCAGCAGCCCGAGGGGGTAAACGTCAGCCGGCCGTCGGATGCGCTGGAGGCGCGCGCGGCCGCCAAGGGGCAGTTCACGACGCTGCTGCTGGGGCTGGGCGGCGTCGCGTTGCTCGTGGGGGCGATCGGGATCATCAACATCATGGTCATCTCGGTGCTCGAGCGCCGCAGCGAAATCGGGTTGCGCCGCGCCCTTGGCGCCACCCGGCGGCACATCAGCCTCCAATTCCTGGCCGAGTCCGCGATGCTCGCCGCCATCGGCGGGGTCACCGGCCTGGCCCTCGGCGCGGGCGCCACTCAGATCTACGCATCGACGAAGCACGAGCCGTTCGTCGTACCCCTGTACGCGCTAATCGCTGCGCCGGTCGCCGGGTTCCTGATCGGTGTCGTGGCCGGCATCTACCCGGCCGCCAGGGCCGCCCAGCTCAGCCCCACGGAGGCGCTGCGGACCTAGGGGAGAGACCCTTCGCGCCGCTCATCCGCGTCAGTGGCCGAGCGGCTCTGGTCCACGAGGAATCCCCAGACCGGGTTGTATTGGAAGTTGTGCAGCCGGGACGACACCAGTGTGCCCGTCGCCGCGACGGGTGAGCAGCACACTGTGGGGTAGCTGGCGATGCAGCCCCTCGGCCCACACGTACGCGGTCGAGGGGTCGTGCGTTGCGTTGACCATCAGGATCGGCGGAATCTGCGATGACACGTGCAGCCGGTGCGGCGGGTTGTGCGCGGCCAGTGGC
>DATAUL010000050.1:0-1879 GCA_036268255.1 Solirubrobacteraceae bacterium
CGCGCTCATGACGACCGCGGCGAAGGGCATCAGCGCTGCCTGGGTCGGGTCACCATGACTGGCCAGCTCGCCGCGGGCGATGCCGGCACGGACGAGGACGCGGACTTTTTCCCGGCGTTCCTCGAGCACCTCCTGCTGGTAGCGACGGCGCAGCTTGGGGAACTCGTCACCCGCTCCGTAGAGGCCGCGCAGGATGCGGCGGTTGCGTTCGCTTTGCAGGCGCTCGATCAGTGCGGCTAGAGCGGCGATGAGCCCGTCACGGACCGGGCCGTCGGCGGATATGTCGATCGTCTGCTGCTGGGAGGCGAGCGCGTCGAGGAGTAGGTCCTCCTTGCACGGCCAGCGCCGATAGATCGTGTCTTTGCCGGTCCGGGCGCGCTTGGCGATCGCGTTGATGCTGACCGTGGACGGACCGCAGCCGTCGGCGAGGAGGTCAAGCGTGGCAGCGAGGATGGCCTCCTCGGAGGCCTGACTGCGCGGCCGTCCGCGCCGGGGGGCGGCCTGCTCCTCGGCCGTGGTGGCTTCCTCCGGCGGGGGTGTGACAGGAGCGCTCATCTCAGGCCTCGACCAGCACTCGGTCTGACGTTGCCTGCTGGTCAGCGGCGACCTCGGGCAGCGCCGGCGCCATCGGGCGGACCCGGCCGGGTAGCCAGCGCAGCGCCACCACGATGCCGATGATTCCGACCACGACCGACGCGCCGGCCGCGTCGTGCATCGCGCCGATGAAGGCGTTGATCGCCGGGGCGCTGAGCGCCTGTCCGGCGGCCCCGGCGTGGGCGGCAAAGCCGAGCGTGGAGGTGATCGAGGATGAGACCGTCTGCAGGTCGGCGGGATGGTGCGCCAGTGCGGGAATGTGCTTGAGCTGGGGGGTGATCGACGTCCGGTAGGTGGAGCTGAGAATGGAGCCCAGGACCGCCACGCCGAGGGCTCCGCCGAGCTGGCGCATCGTGTTGCCGATCGCCGAGCCCTGCCCGGCCTTCTCCCGGGGGATTGACGCCATGATCGCCGACGTTGACGGCGGCATCACGTTGGCGATGCCCGCTCCCTCCAAAAAGAGCACGACCTCCAGCAGCCAGATCGGGGAGTGGGCTCCGGCGCGCACGTAGTAGCCGAAGGCGAGCGTCATCAGCAGCAGCCCGCTGGCGGTCATCCGCTTGGCGCCGAAGCGGGCCACCAGGCTGGCGCTGCGGGAGGAGAAGAACAGCTGTCCGGCCGCGAGCGGCAGGAGCAGCAGTCCTGACTGCAGGGGGCTGAAGCCGCGCGCCGCCTGCAGGTAGAAGGAGAGGAAGAAGACCAGTCCCATGAAGGCGAAGAACACGAGCGCGATGACCGCGACTGCGGCCGAGAAGGACCGGTTGCGGAACAGGGTTAGATCGAGAATCGGGCTTGGCGCCCGGCGCTCCCAGGCGAGGAATCCGCCGAGCAGGGCGATGCCGCCCAGCAGCGTCAGCCAGACCTCGGGCGCGCCCCAGCCGATGTCGCCGCCGCGCACGATTCCATAGACGAACACCGTAATGCCGAGGATCGAAAGGCCGACGCCGATCGGGTCCAGCCGACCGGGCTTCGGATCCCGTGAGTCGGGGACGAGCACGAACATCAGCGCGAGGGCGACGATCACGATCGGGACATTGACCAGGAACACCGATCCCCACCAGAAGTGCGCGAGGAGGATACCGCCGGTAATCGGGCCGATCGCCAGCGCCAGTCCCACAGCACCAGCCCAGATCCCGATCGCCTTGGCCCGCTCGTGGGGCTGAAAGACGTTGGAGATGATCGACAACGTCGAGGGCAAGACCGCCGCACCGCTAATTCCCATCAGGGCCCGAGCGATGATCAGCTGCTCAGGAGTCTGGGAATACGCCGACAACAAAGAGCTGAT
>DATAUL010000051.1:0-4776 GCA_036268255.1 Solirubrobacteraceae bacterium
GGCAAGCCCTATAAGGACCCCGACGACATCCTGCGCGTCAAACAGCTGGCGATTCCGCCGGCCTGGGAGGACGTCTGGATCTGCCGTGACCCACTTGGCCATCTCCAGGCGACCGGCGTCGATGCCGCCGGCCGCAAGCAATACCGGTATCACGACCGCTGGCGGGAAATGCGCGACCGTCAGAAGTTCGATCACATGTTGGACTTCGCCAGGGCGCTACCGAAGATGCGCCGGCGTGTGCTGGCCGATCTACGAGACGGCGATGAGCTCAACGAGCAGCGGGTCCTCGCGTGCGCGCTGCGGCTGCTCGACGTCGGCCTCTTCCGGATCGGCTCTGAGCAATACGCCGACGACGAGGGCGGCGTCGGGCTCGCGACCGTGGGTAAGTCCAGCGTGACCGTCGGCGACGACGAGATCGTCTTCGATTACCTGGCCAAGAGCGGCGTCCGGCGCGTGCAGGCGGTGCGAGACGAGCCGACGGTCGCGGTCGTTGGCGCGCTGAAGCGCAGGCGCACCGGCGGCGATCAGCTGCTCGCCTATCGCGTGGGACGCAGGTGGCATCCCGTGCGCTCAGACCAGATCTCAGAGCACCTGAAGGAGCTGATCGGCGACGAGTGCACCGCTAAGGACTTCCGCACCTGGAACGCGACGGTGCTCGCCGCCGTCTCCCTGGCGGCCGATGGACGGGATGCAGCGACCAAACGAGCACGCAAGCGGGCGATGGACGGGGCGGTCACGGGAGTGGCGGAGGTGCTCGGCAACACGCCGACGGTCGCCCGGAAGTCATACATCGATCCGCGGGTCTTCGATCGCTACCTGTCGGGCTGGACGATCGGGGGCGAGCTCGACCGGATCGGCCGGCTGCGCGGACCTGATGATCGTCGCCGGACACGCCTTGAGAATGCCGTGCTCGACCTGCTCCAAGACGATCAGGATTCGCCGGCCGTCCAGCGGTACGCGGCTCGCGCCGCCTGACACCTGAACCCAGCCCGCGGTCGCGCTGCCTAGGCCCGCCGGCCATGCTGTGATAGAAACCCTGCGGTCTGCGACCAAAGGGAGGTCAGCGCTATGGCGGTCACATCCATGACGACCGTCGGCTCTGACGAGCTGTTCGTCCGCTGGACGAAACACAGAGATGTCCCGGCCCGGGACACGCTGATCGAGCGATTTCTACCACTGGCGCGCAAGCTGGCGCGCCGGTACGCGGGCTCGAACGAGCCCTACGAAGACCTCGTCCAGGTCGCCAGCCTCGGTCTCGTCAAGGCGGTTGAGCGCTTCGATCCGGGACGCGGGTTCGCGTTCACGTCGTTCGCCGTGCCGACCATCGTCGGAGAGCTGAAGCGCTATTTCCGCGACGCCGGGTGGGCCCTGCACGTCGATCGCAGTGCTCAGGAGCGTGCGCGCAAGATCTCCGAGGCGCGCCGCGAGGTCAGCTCCCGCCAGGGCCGCTCCCCAACGGTGTCCGAGCTCGCCGAATACATGGAATGCGCCGAGGAGGAGGTCCTCGACGGACTCCAGGCGGCCGAGGCCTACGACACCGTCTCGCTGGACGCCCCCGGCCGCGGCGACAACGAGACCGTCCGCCGGCTCGACACGCTGGGCGGCGAAGACGACCGTCTCGGTCTGATCGACGATCAGGCGACGGTCTTCGCCGCCGCGCAGCGGCTTCCGGAGCGCGAGCGCCGGATCCTGTATCTGCGCTTCGGGGAGGATCTGACTCAGGCCGAGATCGCCGACCGAGTGGGCGTCTCGCAGATGCAGGTCTCGCGGCTGCTGCGCAAGTCGGTCAAGCGTCTGCAGGACCTCATCCAGCCGCGTCCGTCGCGGTCCTGAGGGCACCGGCACCGGGCACCGCTCACGAGTCCTCTTTGATCTCCTCGTCGGGCTCGCCGCCGTCGGTCGCACGGGCGTCCTCGTCGAAGCCGTCGGCGTCCTGGAGGATTCGACCTGCGGAGTGGGAGTCGCCGTGGGTGGCGTGCTCCTCGAGCTCGAGCTCGGCGAGCTCGAAGCCCTCGGACTCGCCTTCGCCGGCCTCGATCAGCGGCCGCTCGGCGGGGTCGTTCTCCAGCTCGTCGTCATCCGTCGCGGGGTAGTCGCTGACCTTGCCGCCGATACCGGCGGCCTCCGCGGCGGCGGCCTGCTCCTCTTCGGCCTCGAATTCGGACTCTGATTCGGTCTCGGGCATGTCTACCTCGCTTGGTTGGCGTCGGACGGGGCGCTCGCCCAATATGTCGCACCCATGTCCTCGTCGCCGTGACCGTCGGCTTCGGCGGCGCGCAGGCGGGTGACGACGCCCTCCATGACCGGCAGCTCGAGGCCCACGTCGGCAGCCGTGGCAAGCACGAGATCGGCGTCCTTGCGGGCGAGGGCCAGGCGGAACGAGACGTCGTCGAAGGCGCGCTTGATCATCGCCGGACCCTTCAGCCTGGCGTAGCCGAGGTCAAGGGGACCGCCCTCCACCGCGTCGAAGAAGACCTGGGGATCAAGGCCCAGCGCCTCGAACAGAGTGATCGTCTCCGCCAGCACACCGACGACCCCGACCACCCAGCTGTTGATCGCGACCTTCGCGGCCGTGGCGGCGCCGGCCTCGCCGAGCCACTGCGTACGGACGCCGACGGCCTCGAACAACGGGTCGACCGCCGGACGAGCTGACTCAGGACCGGAGGCGAGGATCACCAGCTTGCCCTGCTCGGCCGGCGTGCGGGTGCCCAGCACGGGCGCGTCCACATAGGTCACGTCGCGGTCGTCAGCCAGCTCGGCGCAGCGCTCGGCACCCTCCACGCCGATGGTGCTCATCTGGATCCATATGTCCGGGGAATCGGAGGCTGACAGCGCGGCCCGTGCCACCTCCAGCACGCTGTCGGCGTCGGACAGCATCGTGACCATCAGCGGACAGCCGTCAGCAGCCGAACGCGGGTCCACGAACAGTTCGGCGTCGTCGTCGGCGAGCGGCCGTGCTCGGTCGGGCGTGCGATTCCAGGCATGCACCGTGAACCCGGCCCGCAGCAGGTTGCGTGCCATCGGCAGGCCCATCGTTCCGGTTCCGAGAAAAGCGATGTCGGTCATGGCCGTCCCGCTACCCCTGCGCGCACAACCACAATCCTTCAGCGGACGTGCATCCGCAGCGTCGTGCCCGCTCCGCCCGTGCGCAGCTCGACCAGATCGCAGACCTGGTTGATCAGCCACAGGCCGCGCCCGGACGGCGCGTCGGGAGCGGGGCGCCGGCGCCCGGCCAGCACGTCGGGCACGGAGGTGTCGAAACTGACCTCGGAGACGACGCTGCGCCCATCACGCCATAGACGGGTCGTACAGCGCCCGTCGCCGTGCCTGACCACATTGGTGGCGGCTTCGTTGATCACGAAGATGACGTCTTCGCGGCGCTCGCGGGTGAGGCCATCGAGAAACGGATCGGCGTCGACGGCCCTCCGCAGGGAGCGCAGGTCGCCGGCGAAGATGTGCTCGGACGTCGGCTCGGTGGGGTCGCCCAACGGCCATCGCTCGCTCAGCGAGCCGCCCAGCGGGTCCTCGAAGCGCTCGCTGGGCCGGCTGCCCGCGGCGTCACGGAGAAGCGGGTGGGTCAGCGCAGCGCCATCCAGGACAATGGAGCCCACATGCTCGGCGTCGTAAGGGCACAGGATCCGCGCGCCCGAGCCCGCCAGCGCATGGTTGAGCAGCGCCTCATGGCGCAGGCACTCGGCCGTCTCGGCGTAGCTGCGCTCCGGCCAAATCGGCTCCGAGATCACCCGCGCGCGCCCATCGTGCTCATCGACCCACTCCTGGATCATTGGCAGAATGCGGGCGGGGTTGCGCCCGGCCTCATCCATGTCCACGAAGCGGACGTTCGCAGCAACGTCGACCAGGGCGGTTTGGAGCCACTCAAGGTTGCCCCGCGGAACGGCCGCCAGCACGGGCTCGCCCGCCGCGGCGCCGGCGCGCACGAACTCCCGCACAGCGCCCTCCAGCTCCGAGCGGCCGCGGTACAGCAGCGCCTCGTGGAGGAGCCGTTCGCCGTGTGCGGCAGGTGTATTCAGCTCGCCATTCATCGCGCGCCTCTGCGGTGGTTACTACCGTTACCGCGGCGCTGGACTTCCAAACCGGCGGTCCAAAGCTTGTAGCCCGGTCATGCGAAGCTCGTAGCGATCGCATATGGCGGCGCATATCAGTAGGCTCGCGCCAGCGTGCAGAGTCAGTTCCGAGTCGAAGTGCAACGACAGGGCCGGGCCGCCGTGATCGCAGTCACGGGAGAGCTGGATCTGGCGACGGGCCCTCAGCTGGAGGCCGAGCTCCACGACATCTCGCCCAGCGACACCGAACTCGTGGTCGTCGACCTGCGACAGCTCGAATTCATGGACTCGACCGGCCTGAGCATCATCGTGCGCGCACATCAGCGGTTGACCGGGGAAGGCTGCCAGCTGGGATTGGTCAGAGGTTCGCCGCAGGTTCAGCGGCTGCTCGATCTCACCGGCGTGGCGGATCGCATCGCCCTTGTCACCCGGCCGGAAGAGCTGCTCAACGGGAATTAGGCGCGCCGCGTGGTCGGGACCTCACTCGGCGAGCAGATCCTCAGCGGCCAGGGGCCGGAGTTCGCTGACCTGCTGGAGTCCCTCGGGGAGTCGCTCACCATCCGCGACCCCAACGGCGAGGTCGTCTACGCCAACCGAGCCGCGCTGCGCAGCCTCGGCTTCGCGACGCTCGAGGATCTGCGGCGCCACGGGCTCGAGGCCGTCATGGCCGACTACGTCGTCCACGACGAGCATGGCCGCGGCGTCTCGATGG
>DATAUL010000052.1:0-20956 GCA_036268255.1 Solirubrobacteraceae bacterium
CGAGGTCCCCGACGTCACCGCCAACGGCGACCCCAACACCGGCTATGTCATCTACTACAACGGTGAGTGGAGCACGATGGGCGGCACCAGCATCTCGACCCCCACCTGGGCCGCCCTGGCCGCCCTCGCCGACTCCTCCCCAGCGTGCGCCGGGCACCCCGTCGGCTTTGCCAACCCCGCTCTCTACAAGCTCGCCGGCTCGGCCTACGGCGCCAACTTCGGCGACGTCACCAGCGGCGCCAACGGCTATGACCACGTAACCGGGTTCTCGGCCGGCCCCGGCTACGACATGGCCTCGGGCCTCGGCACCCCCAACGCCCGCTCGATCGTCCCCGCCCTGTGCGGCGGCCAGCCGATCCCCGCCGCCACGGCCTCCACGCGGCCCACGGCGCCCGCCAAGGCCACGGTCGCGCACGCCGGCGGCGTCACCCTCGCCCGGCTCGGGGCCCGCTCGTCGCGCCTCGGCACGCGGGTGCGGGTCCGCCTGCGCGCCCGCGACGCGCACGGCCTGGCGATGCGCTACTCGGCCACCGGCCTGCCCCGCGGCCTGCGGATCAACTCCCGTACCGGCGTCATCACCGGCCGCGCCAAGTACGCCGGCACCCGCCGGGTCACCGTCCGCGTCTCCAACGGCCGCGGCGGGTTCGCCACGGCCAGCTTCCGCTGGCGCGTGCGGCCCGCGCCTCACCCCGCCTGAGCAGCCGGCGGGTCACGCGACCGGTTCGGGCTCCGGCTTGGGCGGCGGCTCGGGAATCGGCTGGCGATCGCGGGCGGCGAAGAACTCGGCGCCCTCGATGCTGACATGGGGAACGATGCGGTCCAGCCACGTCGGCATGTACCAGTTGACCTTGCCCATCAGCAGCATCAGGGCCGGCACGAGCAGGCACCGCACCACCGTCGCGTCGAGGATGACGGCCACCGCCAGTCCGACCCCGAACTGCTTGATCGTGGGGTCGCCGTTGAGCACGAAGCTGCCGAAGACGAAGACCATGATCGCCGCGGCCGCGGTGATCACGCGCGCGCTGGTCACCAGCCCGGAGATGACCGAGCTCTTGTTGTCCTCGCCGGCATGGACGTGCTCCTCGATCTGGCTGACGAGGAACACCTCGTAGTCCATCGACAGGCCGAAGAGGATCGCGAACATGAACAGCGGGACGTAGGAGACGATCGGGACCGGTCCCGACAGGCCGATCAGCCCGCTCAGCCAGCCGTACTGGAAGACGGCGGTGAGCACGCCGTAGGAGGCGCCGATCGAGAGGAGGTTCATCAGCGCCGCCTGCGGCGGGATCACGACGGTGCGGAAGGCCAGCACGAGCAGGATGAAGCTGAGCGCGATCACGACGATGATCTGCAGCGGCAGCTTGCTGGAGATCTTGGAGGCCAGATCGTCGTAGGCCGCCGTGCTGCCGCCCACGTCGGCCCTCATGTCGGTGCCCTTCTGGGCGGCCGGTATCACCGTTGAGCGCAGCTCGTTGACCAGGTTGGTGGTCGCGCTCTCCGCCGGGCCGTGCTTGGAGATGGCGTTGAAGAACGCGGTCGTGCCCGCCTTGTCGATCTGCGTCGGGGTGATCGCCGCCACGCCGGAGGTGGAGGAGACGTCCTTCTGGAGCTTCTGCAGGCGGGGATCGGAGGGTTGGGCCGGCGAGCCGAGGGAGACGGCGACGATCAGCGGGCCGTTGGCCCCCGGACCGAAGTACTTCGACAGCAGGTCATAGGCCTGGCGCGCCGTCGTGGACGTGGACAGCGCGGCCGTGTCCTGCTGGCCGAGGCTCAGCGAGAACAGGGGGATGGTCAACGGGATCAGGATGGTCAGCGCGATCAGTCCCGCAACCACCGGGCGCTTGGCGATGTCGGCCGCCCATCTCGCCCACAGTCCGGTCCGCGCCTGCTCGTCGCTCTGCACCTTGCGGACGCGCAGGGCGTTGATGCGTGGCCCGAGGATGGCGAGGATGGCCGGCAGCAGGGTGAGCGCGGCGAGGACGGCCACGACCACCGCGACCGCGGCCATGAGGCCCATCGTGGTCACCAGCGGGATGTCGGCGATCGCCAGCGAGACCAGGGCGATCGTCACCGTGCCGCCGGCGAAGAACACCGCCCCGCCCGAGGTGGCGGCCGCCCGCGCGATCGATTCCCGCATCTCCAGCCCGTCGTGCAGGCCGCGGAAATGGCGGGTGACGATGAACAGCGCATAGTCGATCCCCACCCCCAGCCCGATCATCGTGGCCAGCGTCGGCGCCACCGTGGGGACGTTGGTGACATGGCCGAGCATGCGAATGATCGCCAGGGTGGAGAGCAGCGCGAAGATCGCGGTGAGGATCGGGACGAGCATCGAGACGACGGTCCCGAACGTGAAGGTCAGGATCACCATCGCGGCCACGATCCCGATCAGCTCGCTGGACTCGGTGGACGTCTTGGAGACCTTCTGACCGAGCTGACCGCCGGTCTGCACCTCCAGCCCGGCGGCGCGTGCCGGCTTGGCGGCCGCGTCGATGATCGTCTGCACGTCGTCGACCGTGAGCTTGCCGGAGCTCTCCTTGAGGCCCACCGTGAGATACCCCGTCGACTCGTCCTTGCTGAGCGCGGAGGCGCCCTGCGGGGTCAGGGGGTTGACCACCGAGGCCACGTGGGGTGCCTTGGACAGGTCCGACGCGGCGGTGTTCACCGCGTCGGCGTACTTGGAGTCGGTCAGCTGCCCGCTGGGGGCGTGCAGGATGATCGGGCTGGTGCCGTTGGACTGGACCGGGAACGACTTGGCCAGCAGATCGGTGGCGCGCTGGCTGTCGGTCCCGGGAAGCGAGAGGTTGTCGTTGGTGTTGTCGCCCAGCCGATGGGAGACCCCCACCAGCACGACGGCGACCACCAACCAGACGATCGCGACGACGAAGCGGCGCCGCACGCAGAACTGCGCGATGCGATACAGCACTCCGGTCATGACCGCCCCTCTCTGGATCCGCGACCCTACCTACCAGGATGCGACTGTATGGGCCGCGGCGGTTTTGTCAAGGCGCCTGCGCGCGGTTCAGAGGTTGACGGTCTGAGCCTCCACGGCACCGGCCTGCCAGGCCGCGTAGGCGGCGCTGGCCACCGCCAGATCCTGGATTGCCAGCCCGGTCGAATCAAACAGCGTCACCGCGTCTTCCCCGGCGCGCCCCGGCGCGTCGCCGGCCAGCACCGCGCCCAGCTCGGTCACCTGCTCGCGCGCGACCAGACCCGCTCCGATCGCGCCCGTGAGCTCGCCGCCGTGCGCAGCCTGCTCCCACTCGTCGCAGAACAGGGCGCACGCCGCCACGGCGTCGAGCGCCGCCTCGGCCTTGCCCGGCCCGTCGGCGCCCAGCATGTTGAGGTGAAGCCCGGGCCGCAGGTCGCCGGCGCCGACGACGATCTCCGACCCCGGGGTCACGCAGCAGACGACGTCGCAGGCCAGCGCCTCGTCATGGGAGCCGGCGCTCCAGCCGAGCTCCCGCGCCAGCCGCGCCGCGGCATCCGGGCTGGGGTCACTGCAGACGCCCGGTCCATAGCCATCGGCGGCCAGGCACCGGGCGCTCCAGACCCCGTGCAGGCCGCAGCCGACGATCCCCACCGTGCTCGCGGCCGGCCGCGCCAGCGCACGGCTGGCGACGGCCGCCACGGCGCCGGTGCGCAGGGCGGTCACCGAGCGCGCGTCGAGCAGCATCAACGGCTGGCCGGTGGTCGCGTCCGACAGGCAGATGACCCCGCTGACGGTTGGCAGCCCCTTAGCCGGGTTGCCGGGAAACGACGTGATCCACTTCAGCAGCGCCAGGCCGTCCCCGCGGGCGGGCATCGCGCGGAAATCGCCGTGGGGCGGGCTGGGCAGATACACCTTGGATGGCATCGTCCATTCGCCGGCGTGGTGATGGGCGAACGCCTGGCGCACGCGCTCGATCGCCAGCTCCGGCGAGACGGCCTGGAGCACGGCGGCGTGACTGAGGACGGGGAGCGGCGCCACGGGCGGTGACGATACCCTCGGGACGGCGATGAACCGCCGCCCCGAGCTCTCGATCGTCGCCCCGGACGCCTCCCCCGAGGAGGCGGCCGCGGTCGTCGCGGCGCTCGAGCGCTTCATGCGGGACACGGGGTGGGTGGGGGCCGAGTCCGCGCCCGCCGCGCCCCGGCGCGATGCCTGGCAGCAGGCCGCCCTGCGCGAGGGCGTGGCCCGCTCGCCGGAGCTGCCGGCGCCCTGGATGTAGACGCTCGTTCGCCGCTCACGGTCTGTCGATGGAGGAGCGGTCCAGGCCCCCAGTCCCGAAAAATCCTAATACCCGATTGCCTTTTGGTAGTTTTGTGGGTCGAGCCCGACGCTGTCTACCAAAGGAAGCCGATGGAGCCCAGCTCGATTGACGCCAAGCGCAGTCCCCGTGAAGGATCGCTGGAGAACCCGGAGGTCGTGGAGAACGTTCCCGGGCACGTCATTCCGATCCTCGAGCGGGAGTTCGACGACTTCGACACCGAGTCCACGCGCTACCTCAAAGGAGGACTGACGGAGCAGGACTTCATCAAGTTCCGCCTCAAGCAGGGCGTCTACGGCCAACGCCAGCCCGACGTGCAGATGGTCCGCGTCAAGCTCCCCATGGGCGGCGTCACGCCCGATCAGCTCGACGCCTTCGCCGAGGTGATCGAGAAGTACGTACCGCTGCGCAAGGGCCACGTCACCACCCGGCAGAACATCCAGATGCATCACATTCCCCTGCCGGATGCGGCCGAGCTGATCCGGGAGTTGGGCGGTGCCGGACTGTCCTCGCGAGAGGGCTGCGGCAACACGATGCGCAACGTGACAGGCGACGCCCGGGCGGGCACGCTGGACGGCGAGCTGTTCGACATCACGCCGTACGCCGGCGCCTACGTGCGCTATTTCGTGCGCCATCCCACGACGCAGGCGATGCCGCGCAAGGTCAAGACCGCCTTCACCGCCACCGATGACGACAACGCGATCACCGGCATCCACGACATGTCCTTCATCCCGCGCGAGCGCGACGGCGTGCGCGGCGTCGAGGTCCGGGTCGGCGGCGGCACCTCGATCATGCCCCGGATCGCGCCCACGCTGTACGAGTTCGTCGAGCTCGACAACGGCGACTACCTCAAGGTCACCGAGGCGTGCATGCGGATCTTCGACCGTCAGGACTTCCTGCGCGTCAACCGTGCCCGTGCTCGCATCAAGGTGCTGATTGACAAGATCGGGATCGACGCCTTCCGTGAGATGGTCGAGGAGGAGCTGGAGGGCGAGTGGGTCGACGAGCGAGACTTCTCGCTCGACGAGATCTTCTTCGATATCGACGAGGAGGCCGACGCACCCCAGGCCCGCACGAGCTTCGAGAGCCCCAACGGCGACCGCCGGGCGTTTGACCGCTTCTTCGAGTCCAACGTGGCGCCGCAGCGCCAGCACGGGTTCTCGACCGTCGAGGTGAAGATCCGCCGCGGCGATCTCACGCCCGAGCAGCTGCGCGGCCTCGGCGAGACCATGCGCCGGTATTCAGGCGGCTCCGCGCGGACCACCGTGCATCAGAACCTGGTGCTGCGCTGGGTGCGCGACGATTCGGTGTATGAGGTGTGGCGCGCGCTGAGCGAGCTGGAGCTCGGCGACGCCGGCGCCGACGAGATCACAGACGTCGTCAGCTGCCCCGGCACCGATTCCTGCAAGCTGGGCATCACCAGCTCGATGGGCCTCAACCGGGCCGTCCAGGACCGCGTCGTGGCGATGGGCATCGATGACCCGCTCACGCGGGGCATCCACATCAAGATGAGCGGCTGCCCGAACGGCTGCAGCCAGCACCACATCGCCGACATCGGTTTCTACGGGGCGTCGATCAAGGTCGGCGAGCGCACCGTCCCCGCCTACATTGCGCACATCGGCGGCGCATACGAGGGCGGCGACGTCCGCTACGGCCAGCGGCTGAAGGCGCGGCTGCCCGCCAAGCGCGTTCCGGAGGCCGTGGAGCGTTGGCTACGCTTCTATGAGTCCGATCGGACCGACGGCGAGCCCTTCCGGGCGTTCGTGGACCGGGTGGGCGCGGACGAGTTCACCGCCCGCGTGAAGGATCTGACGATGCCGATCGAATTCAACCTCGAGAATATGAACCAGTTCATCGACTTCAACAAGGACGTGCCGTTCGAGGTGCAGCGCGGCGAAGGGGAGTGCGCGGTCTGAGCCGCCGGATGACAGACGCCGCGCCTAATCAGGCGAGTCCGGACGGCGAGACAGGCGCGATCAGCGTCTGCCTCCCGGATCTGGAGCAGTCCCGCGCCGCGGAGGTCCTCGCCTACGCCGTCGAGTCCTATCCGCGGTTGGCGGTCGCCTGCTCGTTTCAGAAGGAGGAGTCGGTCCTGTTTCACATGCTCGCCGAGCTGCGGGAGGGGCGCGAGGGCGTGCGCGCTTTCGCGATCGACACGGGCGTGCTCTTCCCGGAGACGCTCGCCACCTGGAAGCGCTTCGAGGAGCGCTTCGAGCTGCCGATAGACGTCTTCGATGCGAGCGCTCCCGGTCAGCCATGGACGGTTGAGAACTGCTGCGGTGCCGCCAAGGTGGCGGCGCTCGAGCAGGCGCTGACCGGCGTCGACGCCTGGATCACCGGGATCCGCCGTGAACAGGCGCCCACCCGCGCGCAGTCGCCGAAGATCGAGTTCGACGTGCGGCGCGGGATCGTCAAGTTCAACCCGCTGGCGGACTGGTCAGAGAAGGACGTCTGGCGCTACATCGTCGAGCACGACCTGCCCTACAACCCGCTGCACGACGAAGGCTATGCCTCGATCGGCTGCGCGCCCTGCACCCAGCCCGGATCGGGCCGCGACGGCCGCTGGGCCGGCACCGACAAGACCGAATGTGGGATTCACGTGGAGCAGATTCAGTGACGATTCAGCTCACCACCCACCCCACCGCCCCGGCAGACCTATGAGCCCAACCCAGTACGAACTCTCACACCTGCAGGCGCTGGAAGCCGAATCGATCCACGTCTTTCGTGAGGTGGCGGCCGAGTTTGAACGCCCGGTGCTGCTGTTCAGCGGCGGCAAGGACTCGATCGTGCTTTTGCGCCTCGCCGAGAAGGCGTTTGGCCCCGGCAAGTTCCCGTTCCCGGTGATGCACGTCGACACCGGGCACAACTTCCCCGAGGTGATCGAGTTTCGCGACCGCCTGGTCACTGAGATCGGCGAGCGGCTGATCGTGGCCAGCGTGCAGGACTCGATCGACAACGGCCGAGTCAAGGAGGAGACCGGCCCGCGGGCCTCCCGCAACCGTCTGCAGACGACGACGCTGCTCGACGCGATCGAGGAGCACGGCTTCGATGCCGCGTTCGGCGGTGCTCGGCGCGACGAGGAGCGCGCGCGCGCCAAGGAGCGGGTGTTCTCGTTCCGCGACGACTTCGGCCAGTGGGACCCCAAGCGTCAGCGACCTGAGCTGTGGTCGCTGTACAACGCCCGGATCCGCAAGGGCGAGCACGTCCGCGTGTTCCCGATCTCCAACTGGACCGAGCTCGACGTGTGGCAGTACGTCGCCACCGAGGGCCTCGACATGCCCTCGATCTACTTCTCCCACGAGCGCCAGGTCTTCGCTCGCGACGGGATGCTGTACGCCGACAACGAGTTCATCGAGCTGATGGATGGCGAGACGCCGTTCGCGGAGTCGGTGCGTTACCGCACGGTCGGCGACATGACGTGCACGGGCGCGGTGCGCTCGACGGCGACCACGCTCGAGGAGGTCGTGGCCGAGATCGCCGCCACGCGGATCACCGAGCGCGGCGAGACACGCGCCGATGACCGCGTCACCGAGGCTGCGATGGAGGATCGCAAGCGCGAGGGCTACTTCTAGTGGCCACAATCTCCTCGCAGAACGGGAACCGCGCCGCCTATTCGATTCCGCGCCGCACGACCGAGCTTTTGCGGATCGCCACTGCCGGCTCGGTCGACGACGGCAAGTCGACGCTGATCGGCCGCCTGCTGTACGACTCCAAGGCGATCCTCGCCGACCAGATGGACCACGTCGTGCAGACCTCCGAGCGGCGCGGCGACGGTTACGTCAACCTGGCGCTGCTCACCGACGGACTGCGGGCCGAGCGCGAGCAGGGGATCACGATCGACGTCGCGTACCGATATTTCCAGACGACCAAGCGCAAGTTCATCATCGCCGACACCCCCGGCCACGAGCAGTACACGCGCAACATGGTCACCGGGGCCTCGACCGCCGACGTCTCGATCGTCCTGGTCGACGCGCGCAAGGGCGTCTCGGAGCAGACCCGCCGCCACGCCTACATCGCCTCGCTGCTGCGCATCCCCCACGTGATCGTGTGCGTCAACAAGATGGACCTCGTCAAGTACGACGAGAACGTCTTCTACGACATCCTCGAGGAGATGACCGACTGGGCCGCCCGGCTGGCGATCCCGGACACGACGTTCATCCCGATCTCGGCGCTCAAGGGCGACAACGTCGTTGACCGCTCTGATCGGATGCAGTGGTACGGCGCCTCGACCCTGCTGTATCACCTCGAGCACGTCGTGATCGCGCCCGACCGCAATCTCTCAGACGTCCGCTTCCCCGTGCAGTGGGTGATCCGGCCGATGTCTGACGAGCATCACGACTACCGCGGCTTCGCCGGTCAGGTCGCCGGCGGGATCCTCACCCCGGGCAGCGAGGTCACCGTCCTACCCGGCGGCCAGCGCTCCAAGGTGGCCGGCATCGACACCTATAACGGCGAGATCCAGGAGGCCTTCCCGACGATGTCGGTGTCCGTGCGCCTGGAGGACGAGGTCGACGTCTCGCGCGGCGATATGCTCGTCGGCCACGATGACCAGCCGGTGGCCGCCCGCGAGCTGGAGGCGATGGTCTGCTGGATGAGCGAGGCGCCGCTGCAGCCGCGGGGGCGCTACGCGATCAAGCACACGACCCGGACCGCCCGCGCGGTCGTGGAGGAGATCGAGCACCGCATCGACATCAACACGCTCGAGCACGTTGACGCCAAGCAGCTGGGGCTCAACGAGATCGGCCGCGTGCAGCTGCGCTGCTCCTCTCCGCTGGTCGTCGACCCCTACAGCCGCAACCGCACGACCGGCAGTTTCATCCTGATCGACGAGTCGACCAACGACACCGTCGCCGCCGGGATGATCCTCAACGCCCGCTGAGCGTTCGGCGCGCGGTCACAGCCGCACGGCGACCAGCCCGGCCGCCAGCAGCACGAGCGCCAGCGACAGCGCCTGAAGCGCGCCCTCGAGCGGCTCGGCGACACGGGTCGCGTCGAGC
This sequence comes from Solirubrobacteraceae bacterium, assembly GCA_036268255.1. Taxonomy (GTDB): domain Bacteria; phylum Actinomycetota; class Thermoleophilia; order Solirubrobacterales; family Solirubrobacteraceae; genus Palsa-465. Next base: position 9,245 of record DATAUL010000052.1, read on the forward strand.
TCGATCTCGCTGCCGTCTGTCAGACGCTGGGTCCCGGTCAGCGCGGCGGTCCGGCGCCGCAGCTCGCGCACCGGTTTTGACAACCGGCGCTGAGCCACGCTGAGCAGGCAGCACGCGGCGGTGACCAGCAAACCCGCGGGCCTGATCGTGAGGGCGTTGGCGAAATAGCCCGTGAAGGCGGGAAACCCGCCCCAGGCCAGGGCGAACCACACGTCGCTGTGAAAGCGCCCCCCGGCCAGCTCGAGGTTGTAGGCGAGTGCCAGGAACGCGCCCACCGCGACGAGCGGGATCAGCAGCGCCGAGACGGTGACGGCGCCGATCACGCCGATCGCCACCGCGCCGCCGAGTCCAGCGGTGGCCAGCGCGATCAGGCCGGCGTCGGTCAGCCGTGTCTGCAACGGCCGGTCGACGAGCTCGTCGAGCGCGTGCGCGGCGATTCCCACGGCGAGGAAGAATGCTGCGAGCGCCGCGCCGAGGCGTCCGGCGTGCAGCGTGGGCGCGGCAGTCGCCCCGAGCGCGACGTAGCTGAGATGCCATGCCGTGTATGGGGGGTGCAGGAGCGTGACGAGATCGCGCCAGCCCCCGGGGGCCAGCGCGTAGAACGCCGGCCGGGGCCGCCTATCCAGCCGTGTCGCCGTCTCTGACCCCCCACATCACCAAGCCGGCCCCGAAGCTCATGTTCCGTACGACCACGCTGGTGATCCCGGCGTCGTTGAACAGCTGCTCGAGGTCTGGGTGGGCGGTGTGGAACTGCTCGATGTTCGGCCCGAGGAAACGGCCGACCTCGTACCACGCTCGTGAGACCAGACGTCCGATCAGCGGCAGCCCGACGCGCGTGTGGATTCGCCACAGGGCGCGCAGCCGCCGGCGCGCGGGCACCCCGAACTCCAGCATGCCGATCCGCCCGCCGGGCTTGACGACGCGGGCGAGCTCGCGCATCGTCGCGGCCGGGTCGTCGACATAGCGCAGCAGGTAGGTGAAGCTGAGCGCGTCGAACGCCGCGTCGGCAAACGGGAGATGCTCGGCTTCGCCGCGCTCGAAGCGCACGCCGTGGTGATGGCGCTGGCTGCGCTCGCGGGCGATGCCGAGCATCGCCTCTGATTGGTCGACGCCGACGACCTCGGATCCGGGCGCGCTGTCGACGAGCGCGAACGCGACCATGCCGGTCCCGCTGGCGACGTCGAGGATCCGCTGCCCGGGACGGGGGTCGACGGCCCGCACGAGCGCCCGGCGCCACCTGGGGTCCTGGCCGAAGCTCATCACCGCGCCGACCTGGTCATACCAGCGCGGCAGGCCCTGAAACAGCCACAGTGCGTGCTCCTTGCGGTCGGACAGCGGTGCCTGATCCATGCCCGGACTACACCACACCCGTACGCCCCGGGTGTCCCCGCCCGATAAAGTGGCCCGCCGCATGTTCTCGAAGGTCCTGATCGCCAACCGCGGCGAGATTGCGGTGAGAATCATCCGCGCCTGCGAGGAGCTGGGCGTCGCCACGGTGGCCGTCTACTCCGAGCTCGATCGCGACGCGCTGCACGTCAAGCGGGCCGACGAAGCGTATCTGCTGGGGCCCGGGCCGGCCACCGAGAGCTATCTGGTGATCGACAAGCTGCTTGAGGTGATCGACCAGTCGGGTGCCGAGGCGGTGCATCCGGGCTACGGCTTCCTCGCCGAGAACGCCGCCTTCGCCAAGGCCCTCGAGGACCAGGGGATCGTGTTCATCGGGCCGCCGTCGAGCGCGATCGAGGCGATGGGGTCCAAGACCCGCGCGCGCGAGCTGATGGAGAAGGCAGGCGTGCCGATCGTGCCGGGTACCACGGTGCCGGTGAAGTCGATCGAGGACGCCGAGAAGATCATCGCCGACACGATCGGCTATCCGGTGGCTGTCAAGGCGGCCGGCGGGGGCGGCGGCAAGGGCTTCCGGGTGGCGCTGACCGAGGACAAGCTGAAGGACGCGTTCGAGGGCGCGGCCCGTGAGGGCGAGAAGTTCTTCGGCGACGCGACGGTGTACCTGGAGCGCTATCTGCCAGACCCGCGCCACGTCGAGGTCCAGGTGCTGGCCGACTCCCACGGCAACGTGATCCATCTCGGCGAGCGCGACTGCTCGCTGCAGCGCCGCCATCAGAAGCTGATCGAGGAGTCCCCGGCGCCCGCGGTCGATCCCGAGTTGCGGGCGAAGATCGGAAAGATCGCCACCGAGGCGGCCGCGGCCGTCAGCTACACCGGAGCGGGCACGATCGAGGGGCTGCTCCAAGACGGCGAGTACTTCTTTCTGGAGATGAACACGCGCGTCCAGGTCGAGCATTGCGTCACCGAGATGGTGACCGGCATCGACATCGTCAAGGAGGGGATCCGCGTCGCCGCCGGGGAGACGCTCTCGGTCGCCCAGGACGACGTCGTGCTGCGCGGTCACGCGATCGAGTGCCGGATCAACGCCGAGGACGCGTCCAAGAACTTCGCACCCGCGCCGGGGACGATCGGCGACTACCGGGAGCCCACCGGGCCAGGGGTGCGCGTCGACTCCGGTGTCGGCCCCGGCTCGGAGATCAGCCCGATGTATGATCCGATGGTCGCCAAGCTGATCGTGTGGGACGCCGACCGCGACCAGGCCACCCGGCGGATGCTGCGGGCCCTCGGCGAGTACGAGATCACGCAGCTCAAGACGCTGATCCCCTTCCACAAGGCGATTCTCGCCACCGAGCAGTGGGCCAACGCCGAGACGTGTCGCGACCTGATCGAGGATCGCGCGTGGCTCAAGCAACTCGCCTTCGAGGCTGCCGCCACGCCGCCCGAGGACGGCGGCGAGGAGGAGACCGTCGAGCACGCCTATACCGTCGAGGTGTCCGGCAAGCGCTTCGAGGTCAAGGTGATCGGCCCGCCGGGGGCGGCCGGTGTCGGCGCCGTGGCCATCAATGGAACCGGGCCCGGCGTCTCGGCGAAGCGGCCTCCGCGACGTGCGGGACGCTCGGGCGGGGCGGGGGGCGGCGGCGACACGCTCGCCTCGCCGATCCAGGGCACGGTGCTGCGCGTGGCCGTCGAGGCCGGCGCCGACGTGGCGGAGGGGGCGCTGATCGCCGTGATCGAGGCGATGAAGATGGAGAACGAGATCACCGCCCACAAGGCGGGCACCGTCTCCGAGCTGCCGATCTCCGTCGGCGCGTCGGTGGCCACCGGCGATACGCTGGCCGTGATCAGCGCCGCCGCGCAATAGCCGCCGTCACAGACTCGACCTTCTCGCTTGATATCGCGCGGCGGTCGTTATAGCGTGCCGCGCCTCACCTGAGAGCTCGCTGGCAGGGGCCATGCGAGGCAGCTGGCCATGGACGGTCGCGTCGTCGTCAATCCAGTGGACGAGGAGATCATGCGCGCGCATAGTGCTGCTATACGGTCGTGGCTGCTGACACGCCGAGGGATGAACGCGATCCTGATCGTGACGGCGTCGGTGGTGCTGGGATCGGCCGCGATCTCGGCTGCGGCTGCGGCTACGTCGCCGAGACGTCACCGCACGGCGGCGAAGCTGACGCCCGCACTGCAGCGACAGCTGTCGGCGACGGCCAACCAGCACGTGATCGTGATCCTCAAGAGCCAGATGCGCGCGGCGCGCGTGGGGAGCCGCACGGCGGCCGCCCGCGTGGCGGCGATCAGGGCGGCCCAGGCGCCGGTGGTCCGCCAGCTGAGGTCCGTGCGCGCGCGGCACATCAAGAGCTTCCAGCTGCTCGACGCGCTTTCGGCGACCGTGTCCAAGAGCGAGCGGGCGCAGCTGGCCAAGAACACGGCCGTCGCCCGGGTGATCCCCGACGTGACGATCGAGGGCGCCTCGCCGGTCAGCGCTCCACTCGGTGCGGCGGGAGCGGGCAGCGCGAAGCGCCCACACGCGGCGCCCTCGCCCACGCCCAACACGATTCCAGGCGCGTGCACGGCAGACGCGAAGGGACAGCTCGACCCCGAGGGGCTGTCCTCCACCAACACGGACTCCGACGACCCGAGCCGGCCGACGGCGCGTTCGCTGGGGATCACGGGCGCGGGTGTCAAGGTCGCCTACCTCGCTGAGGGAATCGACACCAACAACGTGAACTTCATCCGTCCCGATGGAAAGTCCGTGTTCGATCCGTCGACCGGCGGCGATTACCAGGACTTCTCCAGTGACGGCCCGAGTGCCGCCACTCCCGGCGGCGAGGCCTTCCTCGACGCCAACGCGATCGCCGGACAGGGACTGCACGTCTACAACGTGCAGAACTTCAGCGCTCAACCGGATCCGACGGCCTGCAACGTCCGCATCGAGGGCGTGGCGCCGGGAGCGAGCCTGGTGGGGCTCAAGGTGTTCGCCCAGAACAACTACACGACGGAGTCGGACTTCCTCACGGCGATCAACTACGCCGTCGAGACCGATCACGTCAACGTGATCAACGAGTCGTTCGGCTCCAATCCCTTCCCGGACATCACTGCGCTCGACGTCACCAAGCAGTTCAACGACGCCGCCGTGGCGGCCGGGGTGACGATCAGCGTCTCCACGGGCGATGCCGGACGGTTCGACACGATCGGCTCCCCCGCGACCGATCCCAACGTGATCTCGGCCGGCGCGTCGACGAACTTCCGCTTCTACGCCCAGACCAACTACGGGCTGGCGCGCGATTTCGCGATCAGCGGCTGGCTGAACGACAACATCAGCTCGCTGAGCTCCGCCGGCTACGACGAGACGGGCGACACCGTCGACCTGATCGCCCCGGGCGACGGGAGCTTTGCCTCCTGCACCCCGACCGCCACCTACGAGGACTGCGTCAACCTCACCGGCAAGCCGTCGGACGTCGAGCGGTCCGGCGGCACCAGCCAGTCCTCCCCGTTCGTCGCCGGCGCCGCCGCGCTCGTGATCCAGGCCTACGAACAGAGCCATGGGGGCGCGGCGCCCACCCCGGCGCTGATCAAGCAGATCCTGGTCAGCACCGCGAGCGACCTGGGCTCTCCGGCCAGCGAACAGGGTGCGGGCCTGCTCAACTCCTACAAGGCCGTGCGGCTCGCCGAGTCCATCGGCACCACCGCGCCCTCGGCGCCCGCGCTGACGACCTCGAGCACGCAGCTCAACGCCGTCGGTGCCCCCGGTGCGCCGCAGCACTGGCAGTTCGCGCTCAGCAACCCCGGCAGCACGACTCAGACGGTCAAGCTCAGCGGCCGCACATTCGGCACCGACCAGAACGTCCAGACCGGCAGCGTGACCCTGAATGACACCCTAAGCTCGAAGGTCACGAGCTTCGACGGCGTCAGCGCCAACTACCAGGTGTTCCACTTTCACGTCCCGGCCGGCGCCGATCGTCTGCTCGGGCAGCTCGCGTGGCCGGTGGACCAGTCCAACTGCAACGTGAACTTCTGCGAGACGGGCCTGGCCTCGAGGGTGCGGCTGATCCTGATCGATTCCAAGGGCGCGTTTGCCGGACACTCGCTGCCGCAGGGTCCGGCCAGCTACGGCGAGACGGAGGTCGAGTCACCGGTCGCCGGCACCTGGACGGGCGTGATCTTCGGTGACGTCGCCTCGGCGGGCGGGACCAACGGGGCGGTGCCGTGGCGGGTCTCCACCGAGCAGCACGTCCCGTTCGGATCGGTCTCGCCGAGTACGGTGACGCTCGCTCCCGGCGACAGCCAGACGGTCAATGTGTCGGCCAACGACCCATCCTCCCCGGGCGACGCGTCGGGATCGGTCGTGCTGAGCCCGGACGGCGGGACGGCAACGTCGATCCCGGTGACGCTTCGTAGCCTGGTGAGCCGGCAAGCCGGAGGGCGGTTCTCCGGCACGTTCACCGGCGGAAACGGACGGCCGCTGGGCCAGGGCCAGGAACAGTTCTATGAGTTCGACGTCAGGCCAGGCGTCCACGACATCCGGGCCGACGTGTCGTTTGCCAACGACCCGTCCGATCCGGTTGCCGAGTACCTCGTGAGCCCGGACGGCGACACCGTCGGCTACGGACAGAACTCCGTCCAGGGGACCAACGGCACGGCGCTCTCGGCCTACACGCTCAATCCGGTTCCCGGGCGGTGGACGCTGATCGTCGACTTCGCCGGCGCTGACATGGGCAACGAGATCTCGCAGCCATACCACGGAGACATTCGCTTCGATACCGAGCGCGTCCGCGCGTCCGGCGTGCCCGACGGCCGGTCCGAGAGGCTCCGACGCGGCGAGCCGGTCACCGTCCCGGTGCGAATCACCAACACCGGCGTCGCGCCCGGAGAGTTCTTCATCGACGCGCGGCTGAACGCGACGCAGTCGCTCACTCTGGCCCCGATCGAGCCCGCGACGGTCGGTCTGCCGCTGGCGCCGCCGGCTGACTCGCCCGGATGGCTCGTACCGACCGAGACGTCGGCGCTTCGGGTTGCGCAGACCTCGAGCCTGGCGGCCATGTTCGACCTCGGACCGGGCAATTCGATCATCTCGGGCATCGGTGATCCGCTGCTGGCCAGCGGGAACCTCGGCGGTCCGCTGTGTGCCGACACGGCATCGATCGTCTACGCCCCGCCGGGCGGAACCGTGACCGCCGGTCCGTGGGACACCGAGCCCACCGAGTGCGGACCGTTCGCCGCGGCCGCGCCCAGCGGCACGGCAACCGACGCGATGGTTGCCCAGACGAAGGCGTTCGACGCGGCGGTGACCTCGACGACGGGCGACGCATGGTTGGAGTCGCTGGACCCATCGGCGAAGTACTCGCCGGTCACGATCGCCCCGGGTGCGACCGCCGTGGTCAACGTGACATTCACGCCAACCGGCGCTCCGGGCACGGTCGTGCGCGGCAACCTGTACGTCGATTCCGTGAGCGACAACATCCCGCCCTACGCCCAGTTCTCGGCCAGCGAAGTGGCGGCGGTTCCGTACGCGTACAGAGTCCGCCGTCCGCGGAGGCGCTAGGCGCGCTCGCCGCGCGCGGAGGCGCTAGCCGCGCGGGACCAGCTCGCGCTCCTCGAGCGCGCCGATGACCGCTCCCACGCTCTCCTCCACCGTCTGCGACGTCGTGTCGAGCCGGATCTCGGGATCGTCCGGCGGCTCGTAGGGCGAGTCGATGCCGGTGAAGTTGGCCAGCTGGCCGCTGCGCGCCTTGCGGTACAGGCCCTTGGTATCGCGCTCCTCGGCGACCGCCAGCGGCGTGTCGATGAACACCTCCAGAAACTGGCCCTCGTCGAACAAACGGCGGGCCATCTGGCGCTCGGAGCGAAACGGCGAGATGAACGACACGATCACGATCAGGCCGGCGTCGAGCATCAGCCGCGACACCTCGGCCACGCGGCGGATGTTCTCCACGCGATCGGCGTCAGTGAAGCCGAGGTCGCGGTTGAGCCCGTGGCGCACGTTGTCGCCGTCGAGCAGGTACGTGTGGTGGCCGCGACGGTGCAGCTCGGCCTCCACCCGGTTGGCGATCGTCGACTTGCCGGCGCCTGACAATCCGGTCAGCCACAGCACGCACGGGGTCTGGCTGAGCGCGGTCGAGCGCGCCGCGCGGTCGACGGTCACCGCCTGCCAGCGGATGTTCTGCGACCGGCGCAGCGCGAATTCGATCAGCCCGGCACCGACCGTCTCGTTGGTGATCCGGTCGATCAGGATGAACGCGCCGGTGTCACGGTTGATCCGATAGGGGTCGAACGCGACCGGCCTGCTGAGCTCCAGGTCGCAGCGGCCGATCTCGTTGAGCTGGAGGCGGGTGGCTGCCACGTGTTCGAGCGAGTCGACGTTGAGCTTGTATTTCAGCGGCGAGACCGTCGCGCCGACGGTCGTCTCGCCGATCCGCATCAGGTAATTGCGACCGCGCAGCATCGGTTCCTCGTGCATCCACACGATCGTCGCCTGCAGCTGGTCCGAGACCGTGGGCGGCTCGGCCGGGGTCGCGATCACGTCGCCGCGGCTGCAGTCGATCTCGTCGGTGAGCGTCACCGTCACCGCCTGTCCGGCGATCGCGCGCTGAAGGTCGCCGTCGGGGCCGACGATCCGCTGCACCCGGCTGCGGGACTCCGACGGCGCGGCGACGATCTCATCGCCGGGGGCGAGCGCCCCGGCGACGATCGTGCCGGCGAACCCGCGGAAGTCCGACGACGCGCGGTTGACCCATTGGATCGGCATCCGGACGGGGCTGGCGATCGCCGAGCTCTCAACCTCGACGCCCTCGAGGTATTCCATCAGCATCGGTCCCTCGTACCACGGCGTCTCGGCGCTGCGCTTGAGGACGTTGGTGCCGTGCAGGGCTGATACCGGGATGCACGTCGTCTCCCCTCTGAACTCGATCCGCGCCATCACGTCGGCGTAGGCCCGCTGGATCTCGGCGAAGCGTTCGTCGGAGTAGTCGACCGTGTCCATCTTGTTGACGGCCACGACGACGTGCTCGATGCCGAGCAGCGCCACCAGGTAACTGTGGCGGCGTGTCTGGCGTGAGACACCCAGGCGGGCGTCGATCAGGATCACCGCGCAATCGGCGGTCGATGCGCCGGTGACCATGTTGCGCGTGTACTGCTCGTGGCCCGGGGCGTCGGCGACGATGAAGTGCCGGTGCTCGGTGGAGAAGTGGCGGTAGGCGACGTCGATCGTGATGCCCTGCTCGCGCTCGGCTGCCAGGCCGTCGGTCAGCAGCGCGAAGTCGAGCTCTCCGTCCTGGGTGCCGGCGCGGCGCGAGTCGTCCTCAAGCGCCGCCAGCTGGTCGGCGTAGAGGGCCTGGGTCTCGTAGAGCAGGCGGCCGATCAGGGTGCTCTTGCCGTCGTCGACCGACCCGCACATGAGAAAGCGCAGCAGGCTCTTGCTCTCATGAGCGGCGAGCAGGTCCGAGATCTCGGCCACGGCACTCAGAAGTATCCCTCCCGCTTCTTGCGCTCCATCGAGGCCGCGCTGTCGTGGTCGATGACGCGGCCCTGGCGCTCGGAGGAGGTGGTGAGCAGCATCTCCCGGATCACCCCGGCGAGGTCCTCGGCGTCGGACTCGACGGCGCCGGTGAGCGGGTAGCAGCCGAGCGTGCGAAAGCGCACCTTGCGCATCCGTGGATGCTCGCCGTCGGCGAAGCGGAAGCGGTCGTCGTCGACCATGATCAGCGTGCCGTCGCGCTCCACCACCGGGCGCTCGGCCGCCAGGTACAGCGGCACGATCGGGATCTCGTGCGCGTAGATGTACAGCCAGACGTCGAGCTCGGTCCAGTTGGAGAGGGGGAAGACGCGGATCGATTCACCCTTGCGCTTGCGGGCGTTGAACAGCCGCCACAGCTCCGGTCGCTGGTTCTTCGGATCCCAAGCGTGCTGGGGAGTTCGGAAGGAGAAGATCCGCTCCTTGGCACGCGAGCGCTCCTCGTCGCGGCGTGCTCCGCCGAAGGCCACGTCGAAGCCGTGCTTGTCGAGCGCCTGCTTGAGGGCTTGAGTCTTCATCACGTCGGTGTGGACTTCGGAGCCGTGATCGAAGGGGTTGACACCCTGCCGCACGCCCTCCTCGTTGACGTAGACGAGCAGGTCGACACCAAGCTCGCCTGGAAGCCGGTCGCGCATTTCGTACATGTCGCGGAACTTCCACGTCGTGTCGACGTGCAGCAGCGGAAACGGCGGCTTGGCGGGCGCGAAGGCGCGCATCGCCAGATCGAGCATCACCGCCGAGTCCTTACCGATCGAATACAGCATCACCGGCTTCTCGGCCTCGGCGGCCACCTCGCGCATGATGTGGATGCTCTCGGCCTCGAGGCGTTCCAGGTGACTAAGTCGATCGGTTTGGTGTGACATGCTCGTAGCTGAGTCTGTCACGAGGACGTGGGTCGCACACACTTCGTGGCGTCGCGACTAACCCCCTGTCACAGCCGCCAGGTTGGCGACGTGGATCCGGCGCTGCGTGGCGGTGGCCCGGCCGGGAGGCAATTCGGCCGTGGATGGGCCGCGGGCGAGGCGCTCCAGGTAGGCGTCGTCCTCCACGAGCACCTCCTGGGCCCGCTGGGCCGAGACCGGCGCCCCGTGGCCGGGGATCACCCATTCGGCCTGGGCGATCAGCCCGCCCAGCCGGGACATCGTCTGGCGATATGCGGGCACCGAGCCGCCCGGTGAGAGCGTCGGGATCTCGACCGGGGAGATGTAGTCGCCGCATACGAGCACCTTGGCCCAGGGCAGCCAGTAGGCGGCGCCGTCGGCGGTGTGCCCGTCGGCCGGGTACATCTGCAGCTCACGATCGGCGCCGAGCTCCACGCGTCCCGGAGTCGGCAGCGACTGCAACGACCCGAGCTGGAGCGGCCCGCGGTCGGTGACGTAATGCTCCTCATCGAAGGACCCCAGCTCGCGCTGGGCCTCACCCAGCTCGGCGGCGATCCGCGTCACCGTCGACTCGGCCGCGCCCAGCGCCGCGCCCGGATAGGCGAGCCGCCCGAGCAGGTGGTCCCAATCGCCGTGGGTGGCGAGCAGGCCGGATACGGGGTACTCGGCCTGCTTCAGCACGTCGGGCAGCGCCCTCAGCTCCTCGGGAAACACCGGCGAGTCGATCAGAAAGCCCTCTTCGCCCGAGCGCACGGCGGTGCTCGTCGTCTGCCACGCGTCGGAGACGAACACGATCACGTCGGGATGAAGAGCGACTGCCCGCACGGGCGTGCGCCGGCCGGCGTCAGCCGATGCCGAGCAGCTTCGCGGCCTCTTTGAGGTTCGAGACCTCGGCGTCGGGTTTCTTTTGCCCGGGCTCCAGCTGCTGCTTGGTGCGGTTGACCCAGATCACCGGGATCTTCTTCTTCAGGGACGGTTCGACGTCGTGGTAGTAGCTGGCCGCGACGTGCACCCAGCCCTTCTTGGTGCCGATCCGCCGCTCGGCCTCGGTGAAATGGGCCGGATCGGGCTTGTAGGAGCGAACCTGCTGGGCGGTGACGACAAGGTCGAAGTCAAGCGGGATGTGACGGCGGGTCTGTCCCAGAAGCTTGTCGTCGATGTTGGAGATCAGGCCGACCTTGTGGCCCTTGGCGACCTTGGTCAGCACCGAGTTGGTCTCCTTGAACGGCTTCCAGCGGTGCACCGAATCAGGGAGGAAGCCCGAGCGCGACGGCTCCAGCGGCCATCCGAGCTGCTTGGCGATCTGCACCGCGGTGCGGCGCAGCACCTCGGCATACAGCTCGTAGGACCCGGCCTGGATCTGCTGCTGAACCTCGTGAAACAGTGGGATCAGCTCGTCGCGGTCCACGGTGAAACCGTCGCGCTCGCCTTCGGCGGCGAAGGCCTCGTACACGCCCGTGTCCCAGTCGATCAGCGTCCCGTAGACGTCGAAGGTCACAAATGAGACTGTCTTTGGAATCGCCATCGTGTGGCTGATGATGCCATGGCCGGCCCTCTACATGCCGTCTCGGACCCCGGCTGCCGTCCGCAGGCCCCAGCGACTAGAGTGACGCGCCGCGATGGATCTTCTCGAATACCAGGGCAAGCAGCTGTTCGCGCGCCACGGCGTGCCCGTCCCCGACGGCCAGCCGGCGCGCACCGTCGAGGACGCGGTCGCGGCCGCCGATGAGATCGGCTATCCGTGCGCGATCAAGGCGCAGGTGCAGATCGGCGGCCGCGGGAAGCTCGGCGGGATCAAGATCGCCACCGATCGGGCCGAGGCCGAGAAGCATTCCCGGGCGATCCTCGGCATGGACATCCGCGGTCTCACCGTCCGCGAGCTGTGGATCGAGGGCGCCTCGCAGATCGCGTCCGAGTACTACGCCTCGGTGATCTTCGACCGCTCGGCCAAGGCGCCGCTGGTCATGCTCTCCACCA
>DATAUL010000053.1:0-5621 GCA_036268255.1 Solirubrobacteraceae bacterium
TACTCGGGCCAGCCGCCGACGTAGCTGTGCAGCGTGTGGTCCTCGAGCGCCACCGTGCGCGTCCCGATCGCGTCGAGCAGCGCCCGGTCGTGGGAGACCAGCAGCAGCGTGCCCGGGAACGACCGCAGCGCGGCCTCGAGCGCCTCGCGACTCTCCAGGTCGAGGTGGTTGGTCGGCTCGTCGAGGATCAGCAGGTTGGCGCCGGAGTGAACGAGGATCGCCAGCGACAGGCGGCGGCGCTCGCCGCCGGACAGCCCGGCGAGGGGCTTCTCGGCGTCCTCGCCGGAGAACAGAAAGCGACCCAGCAGCGCCCGCGTCTTGCCGGGGGTCAGGCCGGTGGCGTGCTGGGCGGCCTCGAGCACCGTGCGCGCCGTTCCGCCGGACAGCTCCTCGGCGTGCTGGGAGAGAAAGCCGATCTGGACGTTGTGGCCGACGCGCAATTTGCCGTCGACGAGCTCGCGCTTGCCGGCAAGCGTCTCGATCAGGGTCGTCTTGCCGGTTCCGTTGGCGCCGACCAGCGACACGTGCTCGCCGCGCTCCAACCACAGATCGGCGTCGTTGAGCAACTGCTTGCCCCCCGCCGACAGCGATGCGTGCTCGAGCTCGAACACCACGCGGCCGCTGCGCTCGGGTGCCTTGAAGGCGAACTCCAGGCCCGCGCCGTCGGTCGGATCGCGCTGGAGCCGATCGATCTTGGACAGCTTCTTCGCCCGCGACTGAGCCTGCTTCGCGCGGGTGCCCGCCCGGAACCGGGTGACGAACTGCTCGAGGCGTTCGATCTCCGCCTGCTGGCGCTCGATCGCCCGGCCGAGGGCGAGCTCTCGGGCGGCCTTCTCGCGCCGCCACTGATGCCAGGTGCCGGCGAAGAACCTGCCGCGCCCGGCCTCCAGCTCGAGCACCGCGGTGCCGACCGCCTCGAGGAACCAGCGATCGTGCGCGACGAGCACGATCGCCGCGTCGAGGCTGACCAGGTGGGCCTCCAGCCACTCCAGCGACGCGATGTCGAGGTGGTTCGTCGGCTCGTCGAGCAGCAGCAGGTCGGGGTCGCCGGCCAGCGCGCGCCCGAGCGAGGCGCGGGTCAGCTCACCTCCGGAGAAGGTGGCGAGCGCACGGTCGAGGTCGCCGTCGTCGCGAAACCCAAGGCCGTGCAGCGTGGCGAGCGCGCGGTCGCGCCAGTTGTATCCGCCGGCATGCTCGAGGCGGGCCTGGGCGGCGGAATAGCGCTGCAGCGTTGCCTCGTCGTGAGCGCCGCCGGCCATCGCCTGCTCGAGCCGGTCCAGCTCGGCCTCGATCGCCACCAGCTCAGGCGCGCCGGAGAGGATGTAGTCGCGCAGGGAGACGTCGCGGTCGCGCGGGGGCCGCTGGTCGTGAAGTGCGACCTTGGCGCCCTTGCTGAAGACGAGCTCGCCGCCGTCAATCGACGCCTCGCCGGCCAGCATCCGCAGCAGCGTCGTCTTGCCGGCCCCGTTGCGGCCGGAGAGCGTCATCCGGTCGCGCCGCTTAAGCTTGAACGAGACGCCTTGGAGCAGCGGCTCTCCGGCGATGTCCTTTTTCAGATCAGAGGCGATGACGACGGCCATATCGTTTGATGTTAGGACCCGGGCGGCGACCCAATAGGATCAGGCGCAATGGCCCGTACGCCGGCGTACCAACCGATTCCGCCGCGCGAGATGCCGCCGGCGCGGACGGTCCTGGTGCCCGGCCGCGGGGAGTTCTTTCTGAGGGATACCGGCGGGACCGGTCCGGTCGCCCTGCTGCTCCACGGCTGGATGGTGAGCGCCGATCTCAACTGGCACTCCGCCTACGGTCCCCTTGCCGAGGCCGGCTACCGGGTGCTGGCCATCGACCACCGCGGGCATGCCCGCGGGCTGCGCGCCCTGGCGCCCTTCCGGCTGACCGACTGCGCCGACGACGCGGCTGCCGTCCTGCGGACCCTGGAGGTTCGCCAGGCGATCGCCGTCGGGTACTCGATGGGCGGCACGATCGCCCAGCTGATGGCGCGTGACCATCGCGATCTGCTCAGCGGCGTGGTGCTCAGCGCCACCTGCCAGCACTTCCAGGATCCCGAGACCATGAAGCTGTGGCGCTGGATGGGAGTGGTGGGACTCGGGGTCAAGCTGGCGCCGAGGACGTTCTTCGCCGCCGGGTTCCGGCGCAGCGGCATCCCGCTCAACGAGCGCACCGCCTGGTGGATGTCGGAGCTGATGCGCCACTCCGGCCGTGACGTCGCCGAGGCCGGTCGCGAGCTGGGGCGGTTTGACTCGCGGCCGTGGCTGGGCAGCGTGCAGGTCTCCGCCGCGATGGTCCTCACCGCCCGCGACGCCGCCGTCTCGCCGGCCAAGCAACACGAGCTCGCGGCCGCCATCGGAGCGACCGTGTTCGAGGTCCCGCTCGACCACCTTCAGCTCACCGACCGCGACGCCGAGTACAACCCGGCGCTGCTCTCGGCCCTCGAGGCGGTCGGCGCCCGCGAGGCCGTCCCCGCGTAACGAATCGCGTCCGGCGATCAGATACGCTGTGCGAACCATGCGCCGCGCCCGGATAACCCTCGCACTCACGTCGGTGATCGTCACCGTGCTGACGCTCGCTCCCGACGCGCTCGCCCGCGCCGACGGCGGTCAGGGCTGGTGGGGGGAGACCAACGACAAGGACGTCACGAACACGATGTTCATCGTGATCGCCTTCTTCCCGGTGCTGATCCTCGTCCTCTCGCTGATCCAGTGGCGACTGGACAAGCGCCACCACGCACGCGAGGACGCAGCCAACGCGCGCGCCGCCAACGCCGACTGGCGCGGCGGCTGGTAGCAGCCGGCCGGGGCCTCCGTGCCCCGTGCAGCTCAGCTGGCCCGGGCCGCCGTGCCCCGTGCGGTTCAGGCGGCCGCGGTCGCCGTTTCCGATGTCGCCGCCTGGGCATGCTGGCGGCTGTCGCGCGAGGAGATCAGCACAGCCGCCAGGATTGCCCCGACGAACGCGAACCCGGCGCCGATCAGAAATGCCCGGTCAAAGCCCTTGGTCAGTGCGATCGCCGAGTTGTGGACCCCGCTCAGCAGCACGTCCTTGGTCTTGCTGTTGGCGATCGTGGCCAGGATCGCCAGGCCGAGCGCGCCGCCGACCTGCTGCGAGGTGTTGATCAAGCCGGAGGCCAGCCCCGCTTCGTCGGACCTGGTTCCGGTCACCGCGGCGATCGTCACCGGGACGAACGCGAAGCCCAGCCCGACGGCGGCCAGCAGTGACGGGCCGAGGACGTCGGCCGCGTATGACCCGCCGGTCGCCGGGACCTGGGAGAACCACAGCAGGCCGCCGGTGATCAACAGCAGGCCGGCGATCAGCGGCGTCTTGAAGCCCAGCCGGGTGACCAGCTGCGAGGCGACACCGGCGGAGATGATGATCCCAACCGCGAGCGGTAGATACGCGACGCCGGTCTTGATCGGCGAGTAGCCGAGCACGTTCTGCAGGTACAGCGAGATGAAGAAGAACATCGAGAACAACGACATGCCGATCAGCAGGCCGACGATGTTCGCCCCGCGCAGCGTGCGCAGCCGGAAGATCGTGAACGGCATCAGCGGATCGCGCTGGCGCATCTCGATCCCGATGAAGCTGATCAGCAACACGATCGCCCCGGCGATGCAGAGGATCGTCCGCGTCGCTCCCCAGCCGACGTTGACCGCCTCGACGACCGCGTAGACGAGCAGGGCGAGCCCGGCGGTGACGGTCACGGCACCGGGGATGTCGAAGGTGTTACCGGCCTCTTCGCGTCGGCTCTCGAGCAGCGTCCGGGGCGCCATCGCGGCGGCAATGACCGCGATCGGGACGTTGACGAACAGCACCCACCGCCAGCTCAGCCCGCTGGTGAGGACCCCGCCGAGAAGCACGCCGGCGGCGCCACCGGCGCCGGCCACGGCGCCCCAGATGCCCAGTGCGCGGTTGCGCTCGGCGCCCTCGGCGAAGGTGGTGGTGATGATCGACAGCGCTGCCGGGGAGACGATCGCCGCGCCGAGGCCCTGGACCACGCGGGCGGCGATCAGCCATCCCTCAGATTGGGCGATGCCGCCGGCGAAGGAGGCCGCCGCGAACAGGACCAGGCCGAGCATGAACATCCGGCGCCGGCCGAGCAGGTCGGCCATCCGCCCGCCGAGCAGCAGAAAGCCGCCGAAGGTGAGCGTGTACGCGTTGACGACCCAGGTCAGATCATCGCGGGAGAAGTGCAGCGCCGACCCGATCGACGGGAGCGCGACGTTGACGATCGACGCGTCGATGACGATCACGAACTGGGTCATCGCGAGCAGGAGCAGCGCGAGGTTCTTGGCTCGAGGGGTGTACAGCGCGGGTGGCTGGTCGATTTCGGTAGCTGACATGGAAGCTGACCTCCGGTTCCGTTTGACTCCGGGCACTATAGTGAACGATGATTCCGGTTGTCAAAGCGATCGGTGAATCCCGGTGACCGACATACTCAGCCACGAAGACCGGCCCCTCCGCGCCGACGCGCGCCGCAACCGCGAGCGCATCCTGCAGAGCGCGCGCGAGGTGTTCGCCGAGTCCGGATCGGAGGCACAGATCGACGACGTCGCCCGCCGGGCCGGCGTGGGCGTCGGCACCGTGTACCGCCATTATCCGACGAAGGAGGCGCTCCTCACCGAACTGGTGCGCCAGAAGTTCGTGCGGTTCAGCGCCGCCGCCCGCGAGGCGCTGACCCACACCGGCGAGCCGTTCGACGTGCTGGCCGATCTGATGCGGTCAAACGCCGCCGAGCTGGAGCGCGACGCCGCCACCCAGCAGGCGATGTCCGGGATCGGCGAGCAGGTCTGGGCGGCGGCAACCGACGAACTCCAGGAGCTGCTCAGCCTCACCGGCGAGCTGATCGGACGGGCCAAGGCGGCGGGCACGATCCGCGCCGACATCGTCCCCACCGACATCGGGATGGCCATGTGCGGACTGTCGGCCGTGATGGCCCACCCCGCTCCCGGCTTTGACTGGCATCGGCATCTCGATCTGACGATCGACATGCTGCGCGCCCGCTGACGGCGATCAGATGCTCCGCGCCCGCTGACGCGCGACGGGGCTCAGATCCGGAACACGGGCAGCAGCCGCTGCTCGTGCTCGGCGTCGACCCGCGCGATCACCTCGATGTGCTCCTCCAGCCCGGAGCCACGCAGCTTCTCGGCGAGCAGCTCGTCGACCTGGAAGATGCCTGCGCTGTTGGACATCGCGACCTCCACCCGGACTGCCCGATCGCGCCCCGCGGAGATCTTCACGTCGTCGATCGCGTAAGCCGACAGCGAGTGGATGTTCGGCCGGCCGGACTCGAACGGCACCCGGGAGCGCCCGCGCGCCATGTCGAGAGCGTCGGCGACCCGGACGATGCCGGCCTCGACGGTGAACGGTGCGCCGTCGCTGCGATGGCCGATGATCGCGTGCAACGTCTCGGCGACGATGATCGAGCGCTCGGGCTCTTCGTAGATGCCGTCCAGCAGCGAGCCGAGCTTGTCGGCGGTCAAGAACAGGCTGTAGCGCTCGTGATCGCGGCGGTGGATCGACATCCCGACGCAGTGCAGCAGGCAGCCGGCCGCCACGACGACCTCGGCGTCGCGCTCCTGCATCGCGTAGTCGGTGACGACGCTCGG
>DATAUL010000054.1:0-4134 GCA_036268255.1 Solirubrobacteraceae bacterium
CAGATCAGGTTTGATGGCTGAGGGTTCTGACACCGACGCGGACGCGCTCCGCCGACTGGAGGAGCGCCTGGACCGAGCCGCGGCCGCTGCGGAGCGGCTGCTCGGCGACGCCGTGGCCGCCGCCGGTGGTGGTGGCGGCGGCGGTGGCGGTGGCGGTGGCGGCGGTGATGATGCCCGGGGCGGCGGTGATGATGCCCGCGGCGGCGACGGCGGCACTGACGCCGGGGAGGGGCCGCCCCACGTGCCCCCAGCCGGCTGGCAGCAACCGGCTCCCGACGGCGATGGCGCGCGCGGTTGGCGGGGCGGTGAGGTCGACTTGTTGCTGGGGGTGCTGGCCTCCCTGCGCGACCGCATCCCGCCTGAGCTCCAGCAGCGTCTCGCCGACGCGGTGCGCGAGGTTCTGCTCGCCGTGCGGGCCCTGATCGACTGGTATCTGGAGCGCAGCGAGCGCCACCGGGCGGAACCTCGGCAGGTCCAGGACATCCCGATCCTGTAGCCGCTGCGAGCCGGGCAGCGGCGGCGGCGGGCGGCGCGAGCCGCCCGGACCGCCGCCTACAATCGAGCGGTGTCCCGCACCTGGATCCTCACCGGGTCGCCGGAGAACCACGCGGCCACCGCCGCCCATGGATTCGCGGTGATCGGGCTCAAGGAACGCAACCGCAACCGGGCGCTGGAGATTGAGCCGGGTGACCGGATCGTCCTCTATCTCACGCGCGTAAAGGCGTTTGCCGGCAGCATCCGGATCGAGGGCGAGCTGTACGAGGACCGGGAGAAGATCTGGCCCGGCAAGCCGGGCAAGGTGGACCCGTATCCCTGGCGCTTTCCGACCTCGCCCGAGGTCGTGCTCCCCGAGGACGCGTGGGTGCCGGCGGAGCACCTCGCCGATGAACTCGAGCACGTGGGCAAGTGGCCCCGCGAACACTGGACGCTCGCGTTCCAGGGCCAGATCCGGCCGGTCTCCGAGCGCGACGCCACCGTCCTGATGCAGCGCTTGGGTGCCCGGGCGGGCGCCGCCGTATGAGCGCCGCGCGCGACGAGCGTCCCCACCGGCCCGCCGACGACGGCAGTACCGGCTCGAGGAGGGAGCGGCCACTTCCGCCGAGCGACTCCCCGCGGCTGGAGGCCGTGGTCGACCGCCTGGGCGCGATCACGGGCCGGCTGACCCGGGTCTGGCGCACCCTGTCCTCCGAGCGGCGCCTGGCTGCCTTCGCCGCGATCGGGCTATTCGTGACCCTGTTTCTGCCCTGGTATCAGGAGACGGTGATCGCCCGGGGGGTCACGAGCCTGCGCTCGCTCAGCGACTCGCTGACCGGCTGGGGGGCGTTCTCGTTCGTCGAAGCCGCCGTCCTGCTCGTTGCCGCCGGGGTGCTGCTGCTGCTGTTCGTGCGCGCCGAGGGCCAGGCCTTCCACGTTCCCGGCGGGGACGGCACGGTGATCACGACGGCGGGCGCGTGGGCGTGCGTGCTGATCATCTGGCGGATGTTCGACAAGGAGGGCACGACCGGCCACGGCCTCTACAGCACGAGCTCGGGCATCGAGTGGGGCATCTTCGTCGCGTTGGCCGTTGCCGGACTGCTGACCTATGCCGGGACTCGCATCCGACTCGCCCACGATCCCGAGCCGCCGCTGCCCGACGAGCGTCCCCGCCGGCGCCGCGGTCGGCGGGGCGGTCGTCGGACCGACGCGACGTCCCGCCGGCCTGTGGCGTCGACGTCCCCCGACTGGGTGGCCGAGGACGACATCGAGGAGACCTGGCTTCAGCTTGAGCGCGACCTCCCCCGGCGGACGGAGCCGCCGCCGGTTCCAGGGTCGACGGCTGCGAGATCCACCGCACCGGGGTCGACAACGGAGGCCACGAGTCCGTTGGCTCCGGCGGCGAACGACGCGACGACCCGGGTGACGCCACCAACGACCGACGCCACCGCGCCGCTGTCACCGCCCGCTGACGCCACCGCGCCGCTGTCACCGCCGGCTGACCCCACCGCGCCGCTGTCACCGCCGGCCGCGGCGCCGACCCCGCGGCGCCGCCGGCCGCGGAGCATCGCCGAGCCAGTGACGCCGTCGCCTGAGGATCAGGCGACGGCGCGGCTCGACCGCCGCGACTGAGCCACCCCCTCAGTAAGCCGGACGAGCACCCGCTCGGGTCCTTGACGATCCGGTCGCGCGTGGCCCGGCGGCCGTGGGCGGGGTGGGCGGCCGTGGGCGGCGTGGGCGGGGTGGGCGGCCGGGGGGCGGTCGTGGGCGATAAGTGTCCATATGCGGCACTTATCGCCCAGCAACCGCTGGGTTGCGCGTCTTTGGGGGGTGCGCGCGATTCTCACGCGTGGGAGATTTCCGCCCGCTGGTGGCGGAGACGTCCCAGGTCGCCTCGCGGCGATCAACGGACCACGGTTCGGACGACAGCGGGCGCACCGCGGCAAGCGCTCCCTCCAGTGCCCGGGGTACCGAGCCGAAGACCGAGACGGTCGAGTCGCGCGACCGCCCGGCCCGGGCGGTGTGAGCCCTCAGCCTCCGTGGGGCTGAAGGACGAACGAGAAGTACGCGGTGACCCCGCCGATGATGATGATCCCGGTGAGGATCAGTCCGCGTGAGCGGATGATGTGGCCGAAGACGCCGATCGCCAGTCCGACGGCAAGAGCGGCCAGGGTGGCGTGCAGGTCAGACGACTGCGAACTGCCGAGAAGAAGCATGCGAGGCGCTAACCCTATATTTGAGAGCCACCGATGACCGCCACCACGCAACTGCCCGCCTCGGTCGCCGAGGTCTATGACGGCCTGAGAGAGGTCGGGTACCTGCCCGGAGAGTCGACCGCGCTCGTCTCGTTCCTGGCGACCAAGCTGGGCAAGCCGGTCCTGGTGGAGGGTCCGGCCGGGGTGGGCAAGACGGAGCTCGCCAAGGCGCTGGCCAAGTACCTCAACCGCAGACTTGTGCGGCTGCAGTGCTACGAGGGGCTGGACGAGGCCAAGGCGCTGTATGAGTGGAACTACCGCAAGCAACTGCTGCGCATTCAGGCCGAGTCCGACGATGCCGGGTGGTCCGACGTCCAGGACGACATCTTCGGCGAGGAGTTCCTGCTCGCTCGGCCGCTGATGACGGCCATCGCGTCCGAAACCCCCGTCGTCCTGCTGATCGACGAGATCGACAAGACCGATCAGGAGTTCGAGGCGATGCTGCTCGAGCTGCTCTCCGACTTTCAGATCTCGATTCCCGAGCTGGGACTGATCGAGGCGCGCAGCCAGCCGGTCGTGCTGCTGACCTCGAACAACACCCGCGAGCTGACCGAGGCGCTCAAGCGACGCTGCCTGTACCTGTGGCTGGACTACCCGGAGCTCGAGCACGAGCTGGAGATCGTCCGCCTGCACTCCCCCGGCCTCGACGAGGCGGTGGCGCGCAAGCTGGTGGAGATCGTCTCCCAGATCCGCGAGCTGGATCTCAAGAAGCCGCCGAGCATCGCCGAGTCGATCGACTGGGCCCGGGCGCTGCTGCTGCTGGGCGCGTCGGACATCGACTCCGAGACCTTCCGCCAGACGATGAGCGTGATCGTCAAGCACCGCACTGACCTGGACACTGTGGCCGCGCGCGTCGGCGTCAAGCTGCAGGAATCAGCGGCGTAGGCCGACAGGCGCCCGCCGTGCCCGGCCCATCAACCGGCAAGGTCTACGCGAAGATTCCCGAGCGCGGCCCAGGCGGCTTTGACGGTCAGCTGCTCGGGTTCGCCGAGGAGCTGCGCCAGGAGGGGATGGCGCTCGGTACCTCCGAGCTGCTCGACACCTTCGAGGCGCTGCAGCACATCAGCTGGACCCGGCAGGCCGACTTCAAGGAGGCGATGGCGGCGACCCTCGCCAAGTCCCCGGAGGACCGCCGCATCTTCGAGCTCGTCTTCGAGCGCTTCTTCTTTCGCGCCGCCGAGGCCGAAGCGAGCCGCCAGAACATCTCCGAGAGCGCCGCCGGCCAGGGCGCGGGGTCAGACCTACAGCTGGACCTCGACGCGCTCCGACAGCAGATCGCCGCCGCCCTGCAGGAGGGCTCGGAGGCTCAGCTCGGCGACCTCGCCCGGCTGGCGATCGCCGCGTTCGGCCGGGGCGAGGGCTCGGGCGTGCTCGGCGTCGACGTGCAACGCATCCGGCGGGCGCT
>DATAUL010000055.1:0-3197 GCA_036268255.1 Solirubrobacteraceae bacterium
AACCCGTCGCCCGCGCCCAATGTCCCCAAGTGGCTGCCGGCGATCGTGACCTCGAAGCTGCCGTCGGCGACGAGGTAGAAGCGGTCGCCGATGTCGCCCTCGGTGATCACCACCCGGCCGGCGCGGACGGGGTCGGCCTGCAGGTCGCGGGCCAACCCCTCCAGCACGGGCGCGGGGAGGGATGAGAACAGCGGATGGCCACGGAGCAGCCGCATCGCGTCCGGCCGCGGGACAGCACGGTCGACCGCGCACAGGCTGGCCAGCGGCAGCGTCGCCGCGGCCACCAGCACCGCCGCGACGCCGAGCAGCGCCAAGCGGACTCCGCCCAGTGCGACGAGGATCGGCACGAGCAGGGAGCCGGCGGCCAGGGCAGCCATCGCCAGGCCCTCGAGCACGCCGAACACGCGCCCCAGCACGGCGTGCGGGGTCACCCGGACGAGCAGCGAGCGCCCAGCGGTGTCGACCACGGCCTGACAGAGCCCGGCAACGGGCAGCAGCACGAACGCGACGGGTACGGTGCGAACGACGCCGAGAACGACGAACGCCACTCCCCACGCGATCGCGGCGCCGATCAACGGCCGGGCGATGCTGCGGGCCCCGATCAGGCCGACCGCGGCCAGCGCCCCCAGCGTCGCCCCGAGGCCGAAGGCGGCGTTGAGGTAGCCGGCCGCCGGCGAGCCGAGACCGAGCGCCGAGATCGCGAGAACGACGACGAGCACATCGAGCGCACCGATCGCCAGGTGCTCGGCGGCGATCACCAGGACAAGCGCTCGGGTCGCCGATTCGCGCCGCAGGATCCGCAATCCGGCCAGCACGCCGTCGTCCTGCGACGCGTCGGCGTCGGCGTCGGCGTCGTCGGCGGCGGGCGGCTCCGTCGGCTTAAGCCGGCTGACGAGCAACAGCGAGCCGCCGACGGCGATCGCAAAGGCAGCGAACACCAGTCCCGGCCCGTCCAGTGCGATCAGGAGGCCGGCGAGCGCCGGCCCGGCGAGCGCGCTGGCACTCTCCATCCACCCCGAAGCGGCAGTGGCCGCCGTCAGCTCGTCGGGGTGCTCGACCAGCGACGCGAGCAGCGACGCCTGCGCCGGCCTGCTCAATGTGACCGCCGATGCGGCGACGACCGCCGCCGCATAGACGCCCGCCGGCGGCGCGCCGGCGAGCATCAGCGCGCCGGTGGCACCCATGGCCATGGCCTGCAGGGCGTAGCCGAGCGCCAGCGCGAACGCCCCGCCGCGGCGGTCGGTGACAGCCGCCGCCAACGGCGCCACGACGGCTGCCGGCACCAGTTGCAGGACGGCGATCAGTCCCGCCGTGGTCGTCCCGCCCCGGGTGTAGGCATAGACGAGGATCGCCGTCCACACTCCGTACTCGGCCATCGCGAAACCGGCGAACGCCAGCTCCACCCGCCGCAGCCGAGGATTGCGCAGCACCCGCCCCAGGACCGCAACGCTCTTGCGCATGGGGCGCGAGCCTATCCGTGGCCGCGGCTACCGGCGAGAACGCCGGAGGCCCGTTCAGCCTTAATACGAGACGACGCGACGCCTTGGCCAGCTGCCTTTAGTTCAGCGCCTTCTCGCCCCAGAACGACGCGACCGGATTGGCATTGAAGTTCTGAATCTCCGTGTAGCCCACCGACTCGTACAGCCCGCGCGCGCCCCGCTGCTTGGGACCGGTGTCCAGCCGGGCGACCTCATATCCGAGACGGCGCGCCGTGGCCTCGAGCTCGCCGAGCAGCGCCCGGGCCACCCCGCGCCCACGCCACGCCGGCGAAACGTACATGCGCTTGATCTCGCACGTGCGCTCGTCGAGGCGCTTGACGCCGCCGACGCAGACCGGCTCGCCGTCGATCCAGCCGACGATCAGTGCGCCCGCCGGCGGGCCGAGCTCGTCAGCCCCGGCCCGCGGCATGTCGTCGCTGTCCATGTCGAGGCCGCCGTAGAGCTCGCGCATCTCGTCGCGCATCGCCTGCAACAGGGCTGCGCCGGCGCCGGTGTCGAACTCGGCATCGCGAAACTCGATCGGCGGCGGGTCGGCCATCTCGCGGCCGAGGCTAGCGCCATCCGTAGGTAGGCTCGTCGGATGGCTGAACCGCCCTCCGAGGTCTCCGAGCGGCTGCTCACCGCTTGGCGCGGCGAGATCCTCGCGGGTGCCGTCTACGGGCTGATCGCGCGCCGCCTGGCACCGCGTGAGGCCGACATCCTGCACCGCATGGCCGAGGCCGAAAGCGGCCACCGTCGCCGGCTGGAGGAGCGCATGACCCAGCTCGGGATCGCGATCCCGGACCCCGCCGCCGTCAGGGTGCCGCTGTGGCTGCGCCTGCAGGCGCGCGTGGCGCCCGTCGACCGGCTGCTTGCCGCGCGCGAGGCCGCCGAGGACGAGGAGGTCGACGATCTCTACAAGCGCTCGACAGGAGACCTTAAGACCGACCGCCTGCTGCGCGAGATCCGCAAGGAGGAGCGATCGCACTCGCTGGCCGTGGCGGACATGCGCTCGGGGACGGGCGCCGGTGATCCTCCGCCGATGAGCGACGGCCCTGCTGCGCCCACTCCCACCGGCAACGACGGCGGCCGGGTGGATGGGACCGCATCCATTCCGGGGGCTCGGGCGCGGCTCGATCGGATCCTCGGCCGCGAGAAGTGGCATTCCAGCGGGACCGGCTGGATCTCAGGCGCGATCTACGGCGCCAACGACGGCCTGGCCGCCGTGTTCGGGATCGTGGCCGGCGTGTCGGGCGCCACCGGGGGCTCGGGCGCGGTGTTGACGGCCGGGCTGGCGGGCGCGATCGCCTCCGCCCTGTCGATGGCCACGGGCGCGTTCCTGGCCGAGCGCTCCGAGAACGAGGTGGCCGCGGCCAACATCGAGCGCGAGCGCCAGGAGATCGCCGAGCACCCCGAGGAGGAGAAGGAGGAGCTGTCGCTCTTCTACCAGCTCAAGGGCATCGACCCGGCCACTGCCGATCAGATCGCCGAGCAGATGGCCCGCCGGCCCGATGCGATGCTGCAGGCCCTGGCCACCGAGGAGTTCGGCGTCGCCGCCGGCGGCGGCGGCGATCCCGGCCAGGCGGCACTCGCCGCGGGCGTATCGACGGGCATCGGCGCGATCATCCCCGTGATCCCGTTCATGATCACCACCGGCACCGTCGCGATCGTCGCCGCCGCAGTCGTCTCGCTCTTCGCCCACTTCCTCGTCGGGGCCGC
>DATAUL010000056.1:0-4489 GCA_036268255.1 Solirubrobacteraceae bacterium
CAGCTGGAGCTCCTGGACGCTCTCGCCGACCATCACCAGGAGCACGACGCCGAGCAGGATTCCGGTCGCGACCAGCATCTTCTTATAGGGAAGACGCGCCTGCAGCTTGAACGTGGCGTAGCCGATGATCGCGACGAACACGAGGCCGAGGGCCACGCCCTCCAGGACCATCAGCGAGCCGTAGCGCAGGCGGAGGTTCTGCAGGAAGAGCACGACTTCAAATCCCTCGCGGTAGACGGAGGTGAAACCGAGCAGCGCCAGCCCGAACAGCGTCTTCTGGGCACTGCTGGTTGCGGCGCCGTCGCGGATCGCCTTGCCGCGGCGATTGTGATGCGCGATCCATCCGGTCCAGTAGACGCGGTGAAAGAACCAGTTCATGACGACGAGCAGCACGACGATCGCCAGCAGCCCGGTGGCCGCCTGCAGGTCGAGGCTGCCCTTGCCGACCGCGTTGGTGATCGCGATCGCGATGAACCAGGTGACCACGCTCGCGCCCAACGCCAGGCCTGCGCCCACCCCCAGCGGCTTGCGGTAGCCGCTGTTGGCCCCCCGCATGCTCGCCGTCAGCACCGCCAGCACGAGGATCGTCTCCAGTCCCTCGCGTAGGACGAGGATCCCGCTGTCGAGGACCACGGCGAAGTGGCTCAGGTGCTCGGTCGGATCGGTCGGATCCGGGGTGCCGGCGCCGGCCGTGACGATCTGCCAGACGAGCAGACCGACGACGACGAGACCGATCGACCACCAGCCGAGCCGCTTGCGGGACACACCGCTCATTAGGGACACCTTACAGAATTCTCCAGGCAATGATTAGGGGGACCTAATGCATGATCTTCTCGCTGCTTGCATAGAGTCCTGGTCGTGAGCATCACCTGGCATCCAGAGGGCGAGTACGCCGATGTCCGCTACGAACTGACCGACGGCGAGAACGCCGGGATCGCGAAGATAACGATCAATCGGCCGGAGGTGCGAAACGCCTTTCGCCCCGAAACGGTGGTCGAGCTGTCCGACGCGTTCGAGCGCGCGCGGGAGAACTCGGCGGTCGGCGTGATCATCCTCACCGGCGAGGGTCCCGATGCGTTCTGCTCAGGCGGGGACCAGCGCGTCCGTGGCGGGCGAGGCGGCTATGTCACCGGCGCCGATCCGGCGGCCGCCGGCTCTCACGAGGCGGTCGGGCGCTTCCACGTCACCGACCTGCACGTCCAGATTCGCCGGCTACCCAAGCCGGTCGTGGCGATGGTCGCCGGCTATGCGATCGGAGGCGGCCATGTCCTGCACGTCGTGTGCGACCTGACGATCGCCGCCGACAACGCCCGCTTCGGTCAGACCGGACCGAAGGTCGGCTCGTTTGACGGCGGATTCGGCGCCAGCGTGCTCTCCCGGCTCGTCGGGCCAAAGAAGGCCAAGGAGATCTGGTTCCTCTGCCGGCAGTACGACGCCGAGCAGGCCCTGGAGATGGGCCTGGTCAACGCCGTCGTGCCCCTGGACCGGCTCGAGGCCGAGACCGTGCAGTGGTGTCGCGAAATGCTCACCATGTCGCCGCTGGCGCTGCGGATGGTCAAGGCGAGCTTCAACGCCGACGAGGACGGGCTGGCCGGAATCCAGCAGCTCGCTCACGACGCCAACCTGCTCTTCTACATGAGCGACGAGGCGCAGGAGGGCCGTGACGCCTACCTGAACAAGCGCCGCCCCGACTTCTCGAAGTTCCCCCGACGCGCGTAGTCATCGGTGAGCGGCGTGCGGATCTGGTTGATGGCGGCGCGTCCGCGGACGCTGCCGGCCGCGATCGCCCCGGTTCTCGTCGGCACGGCGCTGGCCGGGTTCGGCCACGTGTTTCATCCGCTGCGCTTCGTCGCTGCGCTGTTGGGGGCGATCTTCATCCAGGTGGGCACCAACTTGAGCAACGACTACTCCGACGCCCGTCGCGGAGCCGACGCTGATGACAGGCTCGGGCCCGTGCGCGTCACCGCCGGGGGGCTCGTTCCGCCCCAGCAGGTGCTCGTCGCCACCTACGTCTCCTTCGGCGTGGCGGTCCTCGCCGGCGTGTACCTGATCGTCGTCGCCGGCTGGCTGCTGCTCGTGATCGGCGCGGCCTCGATCCTCGCGGGCGTGCTGTACACGGGCGGGCCGCGGCCCTACGGCTATGAGGGGCTCGGCGAGCTGTTCGTGTTCCTGTTCTTCGGCGTGGTGGCGGTCGCCGGCTCGTTCTTCGTCCAGGTCAAGCACCTGCACTGGGAGGCGTTCGCGCTCTCGGTTCCCGTCGGCCTGCTGGCCGCGGCGATCCTCGTCGTCAACAACATCCGCGACATCGACTCCGACCGCCGCGCGTCGAAGCGGACGCTGGCGGTCAAGCTGGGTCGCGCCCGGACGCGGTGGCTGTTCGCCGCGGTCGTCTACCTGGCGTTCCTGCTCGCGCCCATCACCTGGATCTTCGGGCCCGTGAAGCCGTGGGTGATGCTCACCTGGCTGGCCCTGCCGCTGGCGACGGCACTCGTTCGCGTCGTGCACACCCGCACCGACGGGCCGTCGCTCAACGGCGCGCTGGCGCGCAGCGGGATGCTGCAGCTGGCCTTCTGCGTGCTGCTCTCGGCCGGGCTGTTGCTGAGCCGATGAAGCTGACCGTCTCGGCCGTACGGGCGGCGATGCGCGACCCGTTCGCCGCGGGCCACGGGACGGTGTCCGAGCGCGAGCTGCTGCTCGTCGGACTGGAGGCGATCGACGGCGAGGTCGGCCATGGCGAGGCGGCTCCGCTGGCGTCCTACGACGGGGTGTCGCCGGCCGACGTGCGCGCGGCGCTGGAGGACTGCCGTCCGGTCCTCGAAAGCTATCCCGACGCGGCTCCGATCGCCGACGTGCTGGCCCGGTGCTCGGAGGCGACGGTCCTTCCCCAGGCGCTCGCCGCTGTCGACCTGGCGCTGTGGGACCTCGCCGGGCGCCGCACCCGCGAGCCCGTCTGGCGGCTGCTCGGAGCCGGCCATGCGGAGTCGATCGCCGTCAACCGGACAATCGTCTCCGCCGATCGCTCAGGTGCCGCCCACGAGGCCGCCCAGGCGCGCGCGGACGGCTTTCAGACGGTCAAGGTGAAGGTGGCGATCGGCGACGATGCCGGACGGCTGGCCGCCGTGCGCTCGTTCGGCGGGCCTCAGATGAAGATCCGGATCGATGCCAACGGCGCGTGGGAGCCGGCCGAGGCGGCGGCGACCCTCAGGGTGCTGCGGCCGGTCGGGATCGAGCTCTGCGAGGAGCCGGTCGCCGGAGTGGCGGCGATCCGGGCCCTACGGCCCCAGGTCGAGGTCCCGCTGGCACTCGACGAGTCCGCCGGCGATCCCGACGCGCTGCGCTCCCCCGCCGCCGATCTGATGTGTCTGAAGATCTCCCGCTGCGGCGGAATCACCGGAACGGTGGAGATGGCGGCGCGGGCCCGAGCCGCCGGCTACGACGTGTATCTCGCCTCGACGCTCGACGGCCCGCTGGGGATCGCGGCGGCCCTGCACGCGGCGGCGGTTCTGCGTCCGCAACGCGCCTGCGGGCTGGCCACCCTGGGGCTGTTCGCCGAGCGCGAGAGCCCACTGCCGGTCGTGGCGGGGACGATGATGGCACCCGCGGGAGCCGGCCTGGGGCGCGGTCTCACCGACTGGTACCGGCGATGATCGCCGCCACCGCAGCCGGGTCCTCGAGGTGGACCGCGTGGCCGGCGCCGGGGACGACGTGCAGTCGAGCCGCCGGCAGCGCGGCCGCCATCCGCTCGGCGGTGGCGCGGAACTTCTGATCGCGCTCGCCGACGATCAGGTCGACCGGTGCGCGCAGTTCGAAGAGCCGGTCCCAGAGCGACGGAAGCGCGCCGGTGCCCAGACCGCGCAGGGCGCCGGCCAGCCCACGCGGCGTGTTGCGCCGGCGGTCGGCGTCGACCGCGGCTCTGATGCGCTCGGGCTGATCGGCCAGCACCGCCGTCTGCGCCCAGCGGGCGGCGAATGCCTCGATCGTCTCGATCTCGATCTCGTTGGCGAGCTGCTCGTCGGCCGCGACCCGGGCCGCCCGCTCATCCGGTTGCTCGAGGCCGGGGCTGGCGCCGATCAGGACGAGACGGTCGACCCGGGGGACGAGCGCGAACGCGGCGTGCAGCGCCAGTCGTCCGCCCATCGAATAGCCCGCCAGCGTGACCGTCTCGACCTGCCCGATGAGGGCGGCCACGTCGTCGATGACCGACGCCAGGTCGACGGGGGTGACGGCCGATGCCGTCCCGTGGCCGCGGATGTCAGGCGCGAGCGGCCGGTAGCGTTCGCGCACGGCGGCGGCGACGCCGTCCCAGCTCGCGCCCGTGTTGGTGAAGCCGTGAAGCAGAACCAGCGCGGGCGCCATCGTTCCCAGATCATGACGACGATCGACACCTACCGGCTGCTGCGCGCGCTCTGCGATGAGCTCGCCCGCTGCGGCGTGCGCCACGCCTGCACATCGCCTGGCTCGCGCAACACGCCGATCCTGCTCTCGCTGG
>DATAUL010000057.1:0-1765 GCA_036268255.1 Solirubrobacteraceae bacterium
TGGATGCACGACACCCTCGCGTACTTCCAGCAAGACCCGATCTACCGCCGCTATCACCATCACGAGCTGACCTTCAGCCTGATGTACGCGTTCTCGGAGAACTTCGTGCTGCCCCTCTCGCACGACGAGGTGGTGCACGGCAAGGGCTCGCTGTACTCGAAGATGGCCGGCTCGGACCCCTGGCAGAAGCTGGCCAACCTCCGGGCCCTGTACGCCTACATGTGGGCCCACCCCGGCAAGAAGCTGCTGTTCATGGGCCAGGAGTTCGCCCAGCCGTCGGAGTGGTCAGAGGCGCGCTCGCTGGACTGGCACCTGCTCGAGCAGCCAGAGCACGCCGGCATCCAGTCGCTCGTGCGCGACCTCAACCGCGCGTATCGCGACGAGCCCGCGCTGTGGGAGTTGGACTCGGACCCGGCGGGCTTCTGGTGGCTTGAGCCCAACGACGCCGACAACAACATCCTCGCGTTCGCACGCCGCTCGGCCGACGGTGAGCGGGTGATCGTCTTCATCGCCAATCTCTCACCCAACGTCCAGTACGGCTATCGCCTCGGCCTGCCCCGGTCGAGCCGCTGGCGGGAGGCGGTCAACACCGATTCGAGTTACTACGGCGGCTCCGACGTGGGCAACCTGGGCGGCGTCGTCCCCGAGCCGATCCCGTGGCACGATCAGCCCTTCTCGGCCGAGCTGACCTTGCCGCCACTGGCGGCGCTGTGGCTCGTGCCGGATGAGTAGCGATTTCGATCGGGCGGGCGACGTGTACCCGTGGGAGCGCGCGCTCGGCGCGTGCCAGATCGACGACGATCACACTGAGTTCCGGGTATGGGCGCCACGCGCCGCGACGATCGAGCTGCACGTCGGCGGCGAGACGCATCCGCTGACCAAGGCCGGATACGGCGTGCACGAGACGGTGGTCAACGCTGCGTCCGGCGTCGACTATGAGTACGTGGTCGA
The DNA here is from genome assembly GCA_036268255.1 of Solirubrobacteraceae bacterium. GTDB lineage: Bacteria > Actinomycetota > Thermoleophilia > Solirubrobacterales > Solirubrobacteraceae > Palsa-465. The sequence continues at coordinate 952 of DATAUL010000057.1, forward strand.
CGGCCAGCCGCTGCCCGACCCGCTCACCCGCTGGCAGCCCGAGGGCCTGCGCGGCCCGTCCCGGCTGTTCGATACCCGCGCGCTGCCGGGGGCGGGCGACGGCTTCACACCGTCCCGCCCCCACGACCTTGTGGTCTATGAACTGCACGTTGGGACGTTCTCCGAAGGCGGGACGTTCACGGGCGCGATCGAGCACCTCGACGAGCTGGCAGAGCTCGGGGTGACAGCGATCGAGGTGATGCCGGTGGCCGAGTTCCCCGGCGCGCGAGGCTGGGGATATGACGGCGTCTACATCTCGGCGTCGCAGTCTTCCTACGGCGGCCCGGCCGCGTTCGCCGAGTTGATCGCCGCCGCCCACGAGCGGGGGTTGGCGGTCATCCTCGACGTCGTCTACAACCATCTCGGCGCGTCCGGTGTGACAGCTATGGAGGCGTTCGGCCCGTATTTCACCGCCAAGTACGAGACGCCGTGGGGAAAGGCGATCAATTACGACGACGCCGAATGCGACCCGGTGCGCGAGTGGGTGTGCCAGAGCGCCGGGGGCTGGGTGCGCGACTTCGGGGTCGACGGCCTGCGCCTGGACGCGATCCACGCGATCTTCGACTCCAGCCCCGAGCACATCGTCGCAGCGGTGGCGCGGCGCGTGCATGCCGTGAACCCACACGCATACGTGATCGCGGAGTCCGGCATGAACGATCCCCGGGTCATGCGCCCCCGCGAGCGTGGCGGCTGGAATTGTGACGCCACCTGGGCCGACGACTTCCATCACGCGCTGCGTACAGTCGTCACCGAGGAGCGCGACGGCTACTACGCC
>DATAUL010000058.1:0-12021 GCA_036268255.1 Solirubrobacteraceae bacterium
GCATCAGCTTCGAGCTGCGGCCGGGCAGCAGGGACAAGCGGCGTGCCGTCCCGCGTCGCGGCGAGCACCTGGTCCATCTCGTGCGCTGGGAGCGGGCGACCGAACAGGTAGCCCTGAGCGTGGTCACAGCCGTACCCGCGCACGGAGGCGAGCTGGCCGTCGGTCTCGATCCCCTCCGCGATCGCAAGGATGCCCAGCGAGTGCGCGAGGTTGACGACGTTCGCCGTGATGGCCGCGTCCCGCGGGTCGTTCTCGATCCCCTGCACGAAGGAGCGATCGACTTTGATGACGTCGATCGGGAAGCGCCGCAGCTGTCCGAGGGCGGAGAAGCCGGTGCCGAAGTCGTCGATCGCGATTCTGATGCCGTGCTCGTGGAGGCGGCCCAGCTCGTTCTGCGCCCGCGCGCCGCTGGTGCCCTCGGCGACGATCACGCTTTCCGTTATCTCGAGGCCGAGAAACCTGGCGGGGAGTCCGGCCTGCTCGAGCGTGTTCAGGATCAGCTCGTCGATTCCTCCGGCGCTCAGTTGCTTGCCTGAGAGGTTGACCCACGTGTTGAACGGCTCTTTGATCACTCCGTCGCTGCGCCAGCGCGCGGTCTGCTTGCATGCCTCGCGCACCACGAACTCGCCCAGCGGCATGATCAGCCCGGTCGCTTCGGCGGCGGGGATGAACATGGACGGAGGAACCGATCCTCGGGTCGGGGAGTTCCAGCGCAGGAGCGCCTCCACGCCGACCACCGATGTGCCGTCGAGCGCCACCTCGGGCTGGTAGTGGACGGTGAACTCCTCGCGCTGCAGCCCGAGGCGGAGCTCGTGCTCGAATCCGAGGAGCTCTCCCAGTGCACGGTCCATATCGTCGTGGAATACCTCGGTGCGGCCGCGTCCGGCTTCCTTGGCCGCGTACATCGCGACGTCCGCGTGGCGCACGAGCTCGTCGCCATCGCCGGCCCCCCCGCGATGAACCGCGATCCCGATGCTCGCCCCGAACGCGAGATCGCGCCCGGCCATCACGATCGGCTCAGCCAAGCGCCCGTGCAACCGCGACGCCACGGCGAGCGCGGTCTGCTCAGTCGCGCCCGCGAGCAGCAACACGAATTCGTCGCCCCCCAGGCGCGCCAATGTGTCGGTCGGTCGCGCGACCTCGGCAAGGCGGCGTGCCACCGCCTCCAAGAGCTGGTCGCCCAGATGGTGGCCGAGGGTGTCGTTGATCCGCTTGAACCCATCGAGGTCGATGAGGAGCAGCGCGAACATATCCAGCGAACGTGCGCACCGTGCCAGGGACTGCTCGAGACGATCGCGAAACAGCGCGCGGTTCGGCAGCCCTGTGAGGGCATCGTGGAAGGCCTGACGGAGGAGCTGCTCTTCGAGTGCCACCCGCTCCGTGACGTCCCTCGCGTTGAGCACTACACCTCGGATTCGCCGATCGTCCCGAAGGTCGGTGACGTTCGCCTCCAGATGTCGAGACTGCTCGAACTTGTCGTTCACGCAGAACGTGATCTGGGCCGGCTTTCCGGTCTGGTGGGCGCCTTCCACCACAACTCGATCCTCGACCTTGATGAACTGACCGAGGTTCTCGCCGAGCAGGTCGCTGGCGTCGCGGCCGAGCATGGCCGTCACTGAATCGCTGACATAGCGACAACCGCCGTCGCCGAAGATCATGACCAGGTCGGTGGAGGACGTCACGAGACTTTGGAAATGCGCGGTCTGGCGCCTCGCTGCCGAGATCAGAGCCCAACCGAGAAGCAGCGCGATGAGCGCCCCGCCGGCGCCGAACAGCACTAACACGCGGATCAGGCGGCTTACATTGGCGTCCGAGGCAGCTGCGATCGAGCGGGCCGAGTTCAGGGACACGTTTTCGCTCAGTGCGGCGAGCGCGCGCAGCCGCAGGAGCGGATTGGTGACCGTGAACGACTCCCCGCCGGTGAGGTGCACGTCCGTCACCGAGCGCCCGGCGAGCAGGGCAGCTCCGGTCGCGGTCACGTCATCGACCAGCCGCTTGCCCTGCATGAGCTGCCCGAGGACCAGAGCGCCGCTCGCCGCGGGGAGCGTGGAATCGTCGTCGTCACCGTTTACGGCGGGCGCGGCACCCCCGTCGAGAAGCGCCCGGGCGCTTTGTTTCAGCACTCCCGCCGTATATGCCGGGTCGGTCTGGGCGCCGGACCGGACGAGCAGCACGTCGTTGAGGTAACGCTCGGTGAGCAGCCGCTGACGTGCGGCAACTTGTAGGACGAGACCCACGTGCCGAGAGCGCCCGGTCACGGAGACCGATACGGCGACGCTGGCCGCGGAGAACAGAACGAACGTGAGCAGGATGGCGACGATCATGCGCCGTCCCCGAGCCGCGAAGGGTTTGAACGAGGCACGATGACTCATCGACCCACCCACAACACGGAATGCATCCCGCCGAGATAATGACCCGCCATGTTGCAGAACAGGACGTAGCGTCCTGGTGCGAGATGGACGCGCAGGTTGCGGACGAGGCCCGGACGCCCGGGTTCAAGCGTGGGTTTGACCGTGACCTTGTTCAGCGCTTCCTCATTAACTGTCACACCATCGGCACGCATCGGCAATGGCGTGCCCGGAGGCTCCTTGGCGATGATCAACTCGTGGTCGTCGGGCCCCTGGTTGCGAAGCGAGACGTCAACCATTCCTGTGCGTATGCGCTGGACCGACTCCCCGATGTGAAAATCACGCTCGGTGACGCGCACCACGCTGCCCCCCGGACTCGTCGTAGGACTGCTGGCGCCACAGCCAGCCAGCAAGGCGCACGCCGCTGCCAGGACCAGCGGTCGTATCTTCCAAACCAACATAGGGCTGATCGAACATCGACCGATGCCGCCCACTACTTAAGTGCAAGTTCACGGCGCCCTCGCCTGACGCGAAGCAGCCCCGGCGCTCACCGCCTGAGGGTCTCGACTAGGCGGCAGGTCGGCCGCGATCCGCGCGCGCCCGACTACGTAAGCCGCAGGACGTGGACGCGACCCACGAACTGGAGGCGGTAGAGGTCGGCAGCCTGGCCTAGCCGAGCAGCTCCGAGACCAGGTCGAAGTAACAGGCGGTGGCGAACCCCAGGTCACGCACGTCGATCCGCTCGTCGGCATTGTGCATCAGTGGGGTGGCCTCCAGCAGCGTCTGGTCGCGCATCGGAAAGAAGCCGTAGGCCACGCATTCGGGGAATGCGTCGCGAAACCACTTCGAGTCCGAGAAGCCCGGGAGAATCAGCGGCACCGCGGACGCTCCCGGGTCGTTGACGGCCACCCAGCGCTCGATCGCGGTCATGAGCCGGCTCTCGATCGGCGATTTGTTGCCCATCACCTGCTCGGTGAACTCGATCCGCAGTTGATCGAAGTGTGATCCCAGGACCTCGGCGATCCGTTGCCGAGCGGCGTCCTCGCCGAGCCCGGGCGGCACACGGCAATCGATCCGCACCTGCGCGCGCGACGGGATCACGTTGATCTTCGTCGAGGCCGAGGCCATCGTCGGCGTCAGGGTGACGGACAGCATCGGCTCCATCAGGGTGCGAAGGCCGGGCGCTTCGGCGGCGATCGCGCTCAGGGCCTCGCCCGGATCGCCCGGGTCCTCGCCGAGTCCGCTCAACAGCGCGGCCGGGGCCTCGGTGACCGCGTAGGCCTCCGGCGGGTCGGCGAGCGCGGCCAGCACGGGCGCCAGCTTGAGCAGGGCGTTGTCGCCGGTGCGGGGCAGCGAGGCGTGGCCGGCGACGCCGTGGGCAGTGATGTTGAAGCGGAAGATGCCCTTCTCGGCGCAGCACACCCCGTAATAACGCTTGCCGCCGTACTGAAAGGCCTCGCCGCCGCCCTCGTTGAGCAACATGTCGCACCGGACCTTGTTTGGGTGCTCGGTGCACAGCCAATGGGCCCCGACGTCGCCGCCGGTCTCCTCGTCGGACACGAACACCAGCTTCAGCGCGCCCTGCACGGGCCGCCAGCCGCGCCGGGCCAGCGCCGCGCCGGCGACGGCCTCGGCCGCAACCTGGGACTTCATGTCGATCGCGCCTCGGCCCCACAGGAAGCCGTCGGCGACATCGCCGGACCACGGATCATGCTGCCATTCGGAGGCGTCGGCCAGCACCGTGTCGACGTGGCCGAGCAGGCAGAGGACCGGTCCATCCCCCTCGCCGTCGAGGGTGGCGACCAGGTTGGGCCGCCCGGGTTCGGCGGCCAGAATCTCGGTCTCGAAGCCGGCGTCGCGCAGGTAGCGCTCCAGATGTTCGATCGCCGGCCGCTCGTTGCCGGGTGGGTTGACGGTGTCGAAGCGGATCAGCTCCTGGAGAAGCTCAACGCACTCGCGCTGCAGGTCGTCTGCGCTCATCGGCTGCAGGGTATCGGCGTAGCATCATCGCCAGTGCACCGCGTCATTGCCTCCGAGGACCTCGCGCTGGCGCTGGAGCTGGCGAACGTCGCGGACCAGATCACCCTCTCGCGCTTTCGGGCCGATGATCTCGTCGTCGAGACCAAGCCCGATCTGACCCCCGTCTCGGAGGCTGACCGAGCGGTCGAGCGGGCCCTGCGCGAGCGACTGGCGACGCTGCGCCCGGGCGACGCCATCTTCGGAGAGGAATACGGCGCCTCCTCTGCGGGCTCGCCGACCGGGGACGGCGGGCGGCGGTGGATCGTCGACCCGATCGACGGCACCAAGGGTTACGTGCGCGGGATGTCGGTGTGGGCTACGTTGCTGGCGCTCGAGGAGAACGGCGAGGTCACCGTCGGCGTGGTCTCGGCACCCGCCATGGGGCGTCGCTGGTGGGCGGCGCGAGGGGAGGGGGCGTTCACGTTGGATCGCGCGGACCAAGAGCCGCGGCGGGTGCGGGTTTCTGCCGTCTCCGAGCTGGCCGACGCCCAGCTGTGCTTCGGCGGCCTGGAGGACTGGCGCGTCCTCGGGCGGATGGACGCCCTGTTGGAGTTGGGCTCGCGGTGCTGGCGCACGCGCGGGTACGGCGACTTCTGGCAGTACATGCTCGTCGCCGAGGGGTCGGCCGAACTGTGCTGTGATCCGTCGGTCTCGCTGTGGGACCTCGCCGCTCCCAAGGTCGTCGTCGAGGAGGCGGGCGGGCGGTTCACCGACCTTGCGTGGACTGGAAAGGGCGACGGCGTCAGCGGCCTGGCCTCCAACGGCCGGCTGCATGACGTGGCCCGGGCGATCCTGGAGGCCTGAGGCGCGTACCGCGGTGGCGCGGCCGGCCGTCGCTGATCACGCGTCGAAGGAAACGGGTCGGTCGGTGTTGCGCGATCGTGACCGGTCGACCTACCGTGTCCGATACGCGTCGTTTTCCGATCACTGTGGAGCACACCTCCCCGCCGGCGCCAACGCCTGCAACGAAACGATCGGGTGGGACGTCCGGGGACTCCTTGCCTGCCGGGGGTCCGGGGCGTCAGCCCCCGTTATCCCTGCGCTACCGACCCGTCTCGACTCCTACTGGTCCTGGCCGTTGCCAGACGGCGTGTAGATGACCGCGTCGGTCAACTCGGGGGGCAGGAACTCCACCTCGTCGCCTCCCGGCCGAGAGGCGTGGACGTATCCCCTGCCGAGTCCCATCTGCCGGTCCAGCGCCGTCGTCGGGTTGCGCAGGTGCGCGGGAACGGGATAGTGCGGCTGCTCGGCGACGAGCTTGCGCGCCGCGCCGAGGCCCTGGTAGGCCGCCCAGCTTTTCGGCGCTCGCGCGAGGTAGGCGGTGACGTGTGCCAGATGCAGCCAGCACTCCGGTGGCCCGACCATCTTGACCGCCTGCATTCCTGAGACCGCGACCGTCAGGGCGCCGGAGGCCGCGACGCCGATCTCCTCCGAGGCGGAGATCACCAGCCGGCGCGCGATGAACTCCGGCGACTCCCCGCCAGCCTCCATTCTCGCGAGCCAGTACAGCGCCGCGTCGGGGTCGGAGCCGCGAATCGACTTGATGAACGCGGAGATGACCGCGTAGTGCTCATCGGCGCCCTTGTCATAGGAGACCGCCCGCTGTCCGACGGCCTTCTCCACGGTCGCGAGGTCGATGACTCCGCCATCAGGTGTCATCTGCGCCGCTCGCTCGATCGTGCCCAGCAGCCGTCGAGCGTCGCCGTTGGAGGTCAGCAGAAGATGCTCCATCGCCGCCTGGTCGAGCTCATAGGGCGGCCGCGGGTCGTCAGCTGGAATGCCGACGCCGCGCTCGGTGTCCTTCAGCGCTCGGTGGGCGAGCTCGGCCAGATCCTCGTCCTGGAGGGGGAGGACGACGTGAACCTGAAGACGAGAGACGAGAGCCCGGTTCAGTTCGAACCCGGGGTTCTCCGTAGTACTCCCTACCAGGACAACGGTGCCGTTCTCGACGTAGGGCAGCAGCGCGTCCTGCTGTGCCTTGTTCCACCGGGCGATCTCGTCGATGAACAGCAGCGTCCGCCCTCCGACATCGCGGCGCTTCTCCGCCCCGGCGATCACCGCACGCAACTCCTTGATTCCGTCGGTGACCGCGTTGAGCTGCTCGACGTCGGCATCGACCGCGCTGGCGACACAGAGCGCGATCGTCGTCTTGCCCGTGCCCGGCGGGCCCCAGAGGACCATCGAGTGCGGGGCACCGGACTCCAATGCCACGCGCAGCGGCGAGTCAGGTGCGGTCAGCTGCGGTTGGCCCACGACCTCGTCCAACGTGCGAGGGCGCATCCGCTCGGCGAGTGGCAGATGGCGAAGGCTCGCCGAGGAACCGAGGGTCAACTGATCATCCACAGACGAAACGGTACCCCGCGAGCGACCGCCAAATGAAGCTACTACGCTGTAGCAAGTGTCTGAATCCTTTGATCCCGGCGCTCTCATGGCCCGCCATTACCTGCTGCCCGGAGGGTTCCGTGTCTGCCTGCGGCTGCCCCGCATCGGCGATCGCGAGGGGGTGCGCCGGCTGTGCGGGCGCCACGACCTGGAGCTCGACGAGCTCGAGCTTGCCCGGTTGGTGGGATTTGACCCCCGCCGGCGCCTGGTCATCTGCGCCACCGGGCTGATCGGCTCGGCCGAGACGGTGCTCGGCGTGGGCGCGATCGAGATCGCCGCCGACGCCGACCCGTGGCTGCTCGTGATCGACGATCGCGCCGAGGGGCTGGGTTCGCTGCTGGCCGACGCTCTGCTCGGGCGCGCTCAGGCGCTGCGGCGGGCCCGGGCCGCCTGAGCGGCGCATGCGGCGGGCTACGATTCATCCATGCCCGCCCAGGCCTATGCCGGAAAGGAATGTGTCTGTCAGCTACGCCGCGGGATGTGCGATCAGTCGTGCGTCCGGGGCATGCTGGAGACGCCGTTCTACATCGCGTGCCTGCGGCTGACCGGCCGGCGCTGCGTGGTCGTCGGCGGCGGAGACATCGGCTTGGAGAAGGTCGAGGGACTGCTCGCCTGCGACGCCGACGTCGTCCTGGTCGCGCCCGAGGCTCATCCGGCGCTGGTGGAGTTGGCCGCGGAGGGCTCGATCACGTGGGCGCGCCGTCACTACAACGCTGTCGATCTAAACGGATGCCTGATCGCGATCGCCGCCACCAGCGACACCGAGGTCAACATCAAGGTCTACGAGGACGCCGAGCGCCGCGCGATGCTCGTCAACGTCGTCGACGTGCCGCCGCTGTGCAACTTCATCCTGCCGGCGATAGTCCGCACCGGCCCGCTGGCCGTCGCGATCTCCACCGCCGGGGCATCCCCGGCGCTCGCTAAGCGGATGAAGCGCGAGATCTCCGACCTGTTCGGCGAGCCGTACGCGACCCTCGCGGTCCTACTCAACGACGCGCGTGGCTGGGCGAAGGGGACGCTGCCGACCTACCAGGACCGCAAGGAGTTCTTCGAGGCGATCGTCAACGGTGACCCCGACCCGATCGGGTTGCTGCGCGCCGGCGAGGTCGATGCGGTGCGCGCCCTGATCGAGAACGCGCAGCTGACCCACGCGCCGGCGTGAGCGACGGGCTGACCCACCTCGACAGCGCCGGCAACGCCCGGATGGTCGATGTCGGCGACAAGCCGGCGACCGAGCGACGGGCGGTGGCGCGGGCGGTCGTCCGGGTCACCCCGGAGACGGCCGCGCTCGTGCACGCCGGCAACGCGCCCAAGGGCGACGTGCTCGGCGTCGCGCGGATCGCCGGCATTCAGGCGGCCAAGCGCACCTCCGAGCTGATTCCCCTCTGCCATCCGCTGGCGCTCTCGTTCGTCGGCGTCGATGGCTCGATCGACGTCCGGACGGGCGAAATCGAGCTGATCGCCGAGGCCCGCACGACCGGCCCCACCGGCGTCGAGATGGAGGCCCTGACGGCCGCTTCGGTGGCGGCGCTCACCGTCTACGACATGGTCAAGGGTGTCCAGCGCGGCGCCGAGATCGCCTCGGTGGCGCTGCAGCACAAGTCAGGCGGACGCTCCGGCGACTGGCGCCGCTGACCCAGCTGTCGCCGGTCACGACGACAGCGGCGCTGCGTCAGCCGACGCTGAGCGCGAAGACGTGGAGCGCCGCGTGGGGCATGCCGACGATGCCGTCATTGACACGCGGCAGCGTGATCGACCGGACCGTCTTGCCGGGACGAAGCGCGGTGGCGTCGGCGTACACGTGAACGGGCGCCGGCGAAATCCCGGATCCCGGTTCCACGTTGGACGGTGAGGTGGTCACGATCTGCGAGTTGGTCGAGGCGGTCGTCGCCGTCCAGTCGTTGAACGACAGCTCAAAGGACCTGCTCGAGCCGTCCGAGTAGGTGATCCTGCCCCTCGCCGTCTCGTTGGCGGGCGCCCACGTGCCGGCGCCGAGCAGGACCAGCGTGTGACCGGCCCTGTGAATCCGGATCGTCTGGCCGCCGGTCACGACGTTGTCGGGCCGGCCGGCGGCGATGGCCGGCCACGTGACCGGCACGCCGTCGACGGTCACGGTCTGGCCGGGGGCCAGCCCGGCGCTCGCCAGCCCCGCCGCGTCATAGCTCTGCCCCCCGCCGTCATAGTTGCCGGAGATCGGATTGGCCGCGTCCGTGATGCCGATGTTGTCGTAGGCGGCCGCGAGGCTCGAGTACGTCCCGAATCGACGCGGTGCGTGCGACCCGGCGGCGATGACGGCGTGGTTGACGGCACGCACCCGGGCGCGATCGACCTTGACGATCCGGCGGTCGTAGGTGACCAGCCCGTCGACCTCGTCTTCGACGTCGGTCGCCGCGGTGTAGATCGCTGAGCTGAGGCCGAAACGCCGTGCCTCGAGTTCGGCCTGGGTCAGCAGATCGACGTAGCGCTGGGTGAGCACGGAGGCGTCCGCCTCGCGCTCGTAGCCGAACGGGGTCCTCGGCCACAGATGGCCGTCGAGGACCAGTCCGAGACCCCCGAACTCACCGTCTTCGGCGGCCTGGTGGCGGTTCGCGTTCTGGACGCCCGGTCCGACGTAGCTATGGCTGTCCAGGACGTCGCCGTTGTCGCTCCCGAACGAGAGGCAGCAGTTGTGGCCGCTGACCGTGTCGACCAGGCGGCTGGGATCCCAAGCGTGGATGTCGGCGGTCACGCCGGTGGGATTGAACTCTCCCCAGCCCTCGTTGAAGGGCTCCCACTGCACGATCGAGGGGTGGTCGATATGCGTGCGGACCATGTCGCGCAGCTCGGAGAGGAACTCCCTCCGCGCGGCCGCAGTCGGGGTCACGACGTTCATCGCGGGCATGTCCTGCAACACGAGCAGCCCGAGTCGATCCGCGTCGTAGTACCAGAGGTCGGGCTCGACCTTCATGTGCTTGCGCACCGTGTTGAATCCCAGCGCCTTCTCGGTCACGAGATCCTGCCTCAGCGCCTCCTCGGTGGGGGCGGTGTAGATCCCGTCGGGCCAATAGCCCTGGTCGAGCGTGCCGAGCATGAAGATCGGCCTGCCGTTGAGTCGCACCTTCGAAACGCCGTTGACCGACGAGACCGAGATGGAGCGCATGCCGAAGTAGCTGCCGACGGCGTCGACCCGCCGGCCCTTGTGCAGCAGGCGGACGGCCAGACCGTAGAGGTAGGGGTGTCCGGGCGACCACAGCCGCGGGTGCGGCACGGGCAGCGAGAGGGTCGCGCCGGGTGCGCCGTTGACGCTTCCCACCGGTCGCGAGCCGCGGTAGGCGACCGCCTGCACGATGTCACCTCGTGCCGCGGCGGCCCTGACGGTGACCTTCAGGTTGTCGCCGGCCAGGTCGGGCGTCGTCAGCAGTCCGTCGACGTGGGCGGCCGGCACCGGCTCCAGCCACGGCGTCTGCCAGATGCCCGAGCTGGAGGTGTAGAAGATGCCGGTCGGCGTCAGCCGTTGCTTGCCGATCGGCTCGCCGCCCTGGTCAACCGGGGCATACACGCCGACCACGATCTCCTGGTCCCCGGTCGGAGTCAGCGCCGAGGTGATGTCCATCGTGAAGGGGTCATAGCCGCCCTGGTGGTGACCGACGAGGTGTCCGTTGACCCACACGCTCGCCCGCCAGTCGACGGCCCCGAAGTGCAGCAGCACGTTCCGGCCCGACCAGGCGGAGGGCACGGTGAACAGGCGGCGATAGAAGGCGTAATCGCTGTGGGCCCCGATCCCCGACAGCGCCGACTCCATCGGGAAGGGGACGAGGACGCGCTGCGAGAGAGCCGTCCCGATCGGCGGGGCCTCTCCGGCGGCGGCCGTGGTGAACTGCCACACGCCGTTGAGGTTCTCCCACGCGGTGCGGGTGAGCTGGGGCCGCGGGTAGCTCGGATAGTCGTTGGCGGGCGAGACCTGCGACGTCCAGGGTGTCGAAAGGGGAGGGGTGATCGCCTGCCAGCCGGTCTGCTGCGGACCGCTCGGCGCGCTCGGCCCCGGCCGCGGGGCCGCGCCGGGCGGGGAGAGCACGTCCGTCGTCCGGTGCGGGCTTAGGCGCCCCTCCCTGGCCGTCGCCGCACCGAGAACCGGCCCGGCGAGCGACAGGGCACATGCCGTCAGCGCCACCCATGACGGCCGTCGCGGTCCGATGCTCCGAAAATCGATGATGAGCATTATGCTCGGCGTCATGCGCACGGCGATCCTCACCGTGTCCACCTCGGTGGCGGCCGGCGAGACCGAGGATCTTTCGGGCGCCGCGCTGGCTGAGCACGCGGCGGCGGCCGGTGCCGAGGTGGTCACGCGCCACGTCGTCGCCGACGACCGGGCGGCGATCGAGGATTGGCTGCGCCGCGAGGCCGCCGCCGGGGCGTCGCTGATCTTCACTACCGGCGGCACCGGTCTGACCGACGACGACGTCACGCCCGAGGCGACGCGGGCGGTGATCGAACGCGACGCCCCGGGATTCGCGGAGGCGATGCGCGCCGAGGCGCTCAAGTACACGCCGATGGGCATCCTCACGCGGGGCGCTTCGGGGATCCTCGGCCGGTCGCTGATCATCAACTTCCCGGGCAACCCCAAAGCGATCGGCGAGCTGTTCCCCGTCATCGCGCCGACGCTGCAACACGTCGTGGCCACGCTGCAGCGTGAGCGTGGCGAGCGCACGCCCGGACATTGACCGCAACCAACCACCCGGCACGGGGTCATGTCGTCACCGGTCTGCCCGTCGGCGACGACGGCCTCGTGGCCGTGCGCCGCCGCGGCGCCTAGAGCGGGCGCGGGCCCGCCCGGGCGCTTACCGCCGCCTATCCTGCACCGCCCATGGCACCCCCAGCCGTTGACCTGCGCGGGCTCGCGCGTTACTTCGGCGAGCGCACCGCACTGCACGACATCTCGCTCAGGCTCCCCGCGGGCGCCACGCTGGTCGTGCTCGGCCCCAACGGCGCCGGCAAGTCGACCCTGCTGCGCATCCTCGCCGCATTGCTGCGTCCCCACGCCGGCGAGGTGTTGGTGTTCGGCGAGCCGCTGCCGCGGCGGGCATTCGCGGTGCGCGGACGGCTCGGGCTGCTCGGTCACGAGCCGCTGCTCTACCGTGAGCTGACCGGTCGGGAGAACCTCGAATACCACGCCGACCTGCACCGCGTGGACCGCCGGCGCGTCGAGGAGGTGCTGGCCGCGGTGCAGATGGAACGGCGAGCCGACGAGCCGGTGCGTCTCCTCTCGCGCGGGATGGTTCAGCGGCTGGCCGTC
>DATAUL010000059.1:0-5287 GCA_036268255.1 Solirubrobacteraceae bacterium
CGCGCCCGCCCCCGGCCCGCTGCGGATCGACGTCCCGCGCCCGGTGGCGGACGTCACCGCCGCGGCGGCGGAGCTCAGCGCGGCGAGCAGCCCGGTCATCTGGGCCGGCGGGGGCGTGCTGCGCTCCGGCGCACAGACAGAGCTGCGGCGACTGGCCGAGCGTCTCGGAGCGCCCGTGGCGACCACCTACATGGGCAAGGGCGCGCTGCCCGACGCCCACCCGCTGGCCGCCGGATCGGGATGCGACGAGGCCGCCTTTCAGGAACTGCTGTCCGGCGCGGATGTCGTGCTGGCCGTCGGCACCGAGCTGGGGGCCGAGACGACCGGGCAGTACGGGCTGGGCTTCGAGGGGCGGCTGATCCAGATCGACGCCGCCCCCGAGCGGATCGGGGCCACGTACCCGGCACTCGGGCTGATCGGCGACGCCCGGGCGACGCTGCGGGCGCTGACCGACGAGCTGGCCGACACGGCGGGCGCCGCCGACGGGGCGCGACGCGCCGGCGCCGTGCGCGAGCGGATCAGTGCCGGCCTGCACGGGCAGGGCCGCGAACTCGAGCGCGGTCTTCTGCGCACGATCGAAGCCGTCCTGCCGCGCGACGCGATCACCGCCTGGGACATGACGATCCTCGGCTACTGGGCCGCCCCTCACCTGCGCCTCGGCGCCGACCAGCAGTTCCTGTACCCGCTGGGCTCGGGCACGCTCGGCTACGCCTGGCCGGCGGCGATCGGCGCGAGCGTCGCTCACCCCGACCGCCCCGTGCTGGCGGTCGTCGGCGACGGCGGCCTGCAGTACGCGCTGGCCGAGCTCGGCACCGCCGCCCAGCACGCCGTCAACGCGACGCTGCTCGTCATCGACGACGGCGGCTATGGAATCCTGCGCGAGTACCAGCAGGACACGTTCGGCGAGGCGACCGCGGTCGAGCTGCCCGGCAAGGACATGGCGGCGATCGCCGCCGCCTACGAGGTGCCGGTGAGGCAGGCCACACCCGAGGATCTCGGCGAGCAGCTGCGCTGGGCGCTGCGGGTGAATGGGCCGGCGGCGGTGATCCTACAGGCCCGGATCGCGGCCGCTGCGCCGACCGCGTGACCGCCACCGCCTACGAGCGGCTGCTGCGCCGTTCGGTCTTCGGGGTCGGGCCCTACGTGCCCGGGGCCAGCGCTCAGGAGACGAAGGCGCGGCTCGGTCGCGATGACCTGATCCGCCTCAACTGGAACGAGAACCTGTTCGGCCCGCTGGCGGGCGTGCTTCAGGCGACGGCGGCTCATCTCGACGACGCGTGGATGTACCCCGAGGAGGCCTACGAGCAGCTTCGCCTCGCGCTGGCGCGGTGGTCAGGTGCCGAGCTTGTCGAAGTGATCCCCGGCCACGGCATCCAGGCGCTGACGCTCGCCGTGATCAGCGCGTTCGTCGACCCCGGCGACGCGGTGGTCATCCCTCGCCCCACCTACGGGCTCTACGCGCAGGCGTGCGCCGTCGCGGGCGCCGAGGTGCACCGCGTCGACGCGCCGTCGCCGTCGCTTGCCTTCGACCTCAAGGCGATCGCGCGCGCCGCCACCGACGTCGACGCCAAGCTCGTCTGGATCTGCGATCCCAACAACCCGACGGGCCTGCGCCTGCGCGCCGGCGAGTGGGCGGACTTCCTCGACGCGCTCCCCGCCGGCTGCGTCGCCGTCGCCGACGAGGCCTACGTGGACTACATCGAGCCGGCGCAGCGCATCGACCGGCTCGCCGACATCCGGGCGGGGCGGCCGGTGATCGTCCTGCGCACGTTCTCGAAGATCTTCGGCCTGGCGGGGCTGCGGCTCGGCTACATGCTCGTCGATGAGTCGCTGGCGCCGCACGTCAACGCCGTCCAGGAGCCGTTCAACGTCAACCTGGCGGCCCTGTCGGCGGGGATCGCCAGCCTGGCACGCACTGAACTGCTGCCCGCCCGCCGCGATCAGGTGCGCGCCGCCCGCGCGCGGCTGACCGAGCCGCTGACCCCGACCGGGATCCGGGCGCTTGAGTCCGACGCCAACTTCGTGCTGCTCGAGCTCGACGGCCACGACGACGTGACCGTTGCCGACGCCCTCGCGGTGGACGGGTTGCTCGTCCGGCCCGGCACCGAGTTCGGCCTGCCCGGCTTCATCCGCGTCACCACCGCCGCCACGGACGTGATGGACCTCGTCGCCGCGAAGCTTGCCGCGATGTCCGCCCGCTGACGGCACCCGGGCTCGCGCTGCTTAGACGGGCGCCCGCGCGGGCATTGAGCAGGGCGGACAACGGGACAGAGGCGGGTGGATATGCGGATGCGGCGGTGGCTGGGGTTGGTGGCGGTAGTGGCGGCGTCCACAGCGTCGGGCTCATCCGCGGCGCGCTCGCCCCGGCGGATGACCCACCGGGCCGCCGCGGCGGCGACGCACACGGTCACGTTCGACAAGTACTCGCTGATGCTCGACGGCAGGCGCACGTTCATCTGGTCAGGCGAGTTTCATCCCTTCCGCCTCCCCAGCCCGTCGCTGTGGCGCGACGTCCTGGAGAAGATGAAGGCCGAGGGCTACGACGCCGTCTCGGTGTACTTCGACTGGGGCTATCACTCGCCCAAGCCTGGCGTCTATGACTTCACCGGCGTGCGCAACATGGACGCGTTGCTGGACATCGCCCAGCAGGTCGGCCTGTACGTGATCGCGCGGCCGGGGCCCTACGTCAACGGCGAGCTCGACGCCGGCGGCTTTCCGGGCTGGCTGCTCACCCAGGCGGGCAAGGCCCGCACGAACGCTCCCGACTACATGGCGGCGGCCGATCAGTGGCTGCACCAGATCGATCAGGTCCTCGCCCGCCACCAGTACACCAGCGGGACCGGCCCGGTGATCCTCTACCAGATCGAGAACGAGCTGGGCAGCACCGGATCGGCGCAGCAGAGCTACATGCAGAACCTCGCGGCGCAGGTGCGCGCGGACGGGATCACCGTGCCGATCTTCCACAACGACAAGGGACGCAACGGCGACTGGGTGCCCCAGAGCTCCACCGTCCCGGGCACCGTGCAGGGACCTGTCGACCTGTACGCCTTCGACGGCTATCCCGGCGGCACGTGTCACACCGACGCCACGCCGGGCTCGCCGAACACCGCGCCGGACTGGGGTATCTGGGGCCCCGGCGGAGCGAAGGGCGGTGCCTCCGCGTCGCCGAGCACGCCGGGGGACACGGCCGAGTTCGGCGGCGGCTGGTTCGATTACTGGGGCAGCGCCGGAACGTATCCCTGCACCGCGATCCGCGAGGGACCCGGTTACGAGCGCGTGTTCTACGGGACGAACATCGCCAACCGGCTGACGCTTGAGAACTTCTATATGACCTTCGGCGGCACCTCGTGGGGCTGGCTGCCCGCCCCCGTCGTCTACACGTCATATGACTACGGGGGGGCCATCAGCGAGGCTCGGCAGCTCCGCCCCAAGGCGACCGCGATGAAGGAGCTGGGACTGTTTCTGCAGAGCACGCCGGAGATCACGAAGGTCGACCCCGGGCCGGCGGTGACGCCCAGTGACCCGGCGATCAAGGTCTACGACGACGTGAACCCCGACACCGGCACCCGCTTGTTGATCGCGATGCACAACCCGTCCAACGCGACGACGAACGACAGCTTCAGCATGCCGATCACCACCAGCGACGGCAGCTACACGATCCCGCAGTCCGGCACCCTGCAGATCAACGGCCAGGACGCGAAGGTCCTCGTCGCCGACGACGACCTCGGGGGCCAGCATCTCGTCTACTCGACCTCGGAGATCATGACCCACTTCGCGCAGGACGCCCGGGACGTCGCGCTGCTGCACGGCCGCGACGGAGAGGACGGCGAGACGGTGCTGCGGTATGCATCCGAGCCCCACGTCCAGGTGCTCTCCGGGAGCGTCGCCACGACCTGGGATCCGGCGACCGGCGACGAGCGGCTCGATTACGTCCATCACGGCCTGGCCGAGGTGAGCATCACCGGCGGCGGGCGTCGCCCGCTGTTGCTGTTACTCGCCGACGACGACACCGCAGGGACGTTCTGGCGCCAGAACACGAGCGCCGGACCGGTGCTCGAGCGCGGTCCCGAGCTCGTGCGCACGGCGAGCGTCAGCGGGAGCCGGCTGCAGTTGACCGGCGACACCTCGCAGCCCAGCGCCCTCGAGGTGTGGGCGCCTGCGGCCGTGCACTCGGTGATCTGGAACGGTTCGCCGACGCCCGTCGCGCCGACGGCCTCCGGCAGCCTGTCGGCCCGTGGGCAAGTGCCGGGAGCCGTGCCGATCACGCTGCCTGACCTCGGCAGCGCGAGCTGGCGCAGCGCGCCCGGCTCCCCCGAAGCCGACCCGGGCTTTGACGACAGCCCGTGGGCGACCGCGGACAAGACCCAGACGAACAGCACCACGCCGCCACCGGCCGGACAGCCGGTCCTGACCGCCGACGACTATGGCTTCCACCACGGCGACGTGTGGTACCGCGGCCGCTACTCGGGCGCCGCCTCGGCCACGACCGTCAGCCTGCGCTACGGAGGCGGCGGGGCGGGAATGCTGCAGGCGTGGCTCGACGGCCAGTACCTGGGCCAGAACGTCCTGCCCACGGGTGTCAGCTCGCCGCCGACCACCGGCACGGCGACATTCGCGATCCCGGCGAGCCTGCAGACCGCGGGGCCGCACGAGCTCTCGGTGATGGTCCGCGACGACTCCCACAACGAGGACGGTGGCATCAACGACGCCCAGAAGGAGGGCCGCGGCCTGATCTCGGTCGCGATGGCCGATGGCTTGGCGGCTCCTGTCACGACGCCGGTCAGCTGGAAGATTCAGGGCGATCAGGGCGGCGAGGACATCGCCGATCCCGTCCGCGGCCCGATCAACAACGGCGGCCTGTACGGTGAGCGCGCCGGCTGGTATCTGCCGGGCTATCCCGATCGCGGCTGGAGGACCGCCACCGTCCCGGCCAGCAGCGCGTCCCCCGGCACGACCTGGTACCGGACGACGTTCCGGCTGCGCATCCCCCAGGCCGACGACGCCTCGCTGGGGCTGACGATCGGCGACCCGTCGGTCCCGCGGTCGTCTGGCGATTACCGGGCGCTGATCTTCGTCAACGGCTGGAACATGGGCCAGTACATCGCCGACGTCGGTCCCCAGCACACGTTCGTCGTGCCCAACGGCGTCCTCGACCCCGACGGCCAGAACACGCTGGCGATCGCCGTCACGAGTGACGGCGGCCCCGGCAACGGCCTGGAGCGGGTGGCGTTGACCAACCTCGGGACGGTGCGCGGCGGGGTGCCGCTCACGCTCGACGATTCACCCG
>DATAUL010000060.1:0-29484 GCA_036268255.1 Solirubrobacteraceae bacterium
CGCGCCGCCGGCGTCTCCCACGCGTTCGCCGGGATCGACGAGAGCGGCACGCCCGCGATCCTGTACACCCGCGGCAACGAGGACAGCCACGTGATCCTCCGCGGCGGCAAGGGCGCCCCCAACTACGACGCCGAGTCCGTCGCCCAGGCGATCGGGCTGCTGCGCGCCGCCTCGCTGCCCGAGCGCGTGATGATCGATCTCAGCCACGACAACAGCGGCAAGGACCCCGAGCGCCAGCCCGCGGTGGCCGACGCCGTCGCGGCGCAGATCTCCGCCGGACAGTCGGCCATCTGCGGCGTGATGCTGGAGTCATTCCTGGTCGCCGGCCGCCAGGACCTCGACAATCCCGCCCACCCGGATCTCGTCTACGGCCAGTCGATCACCGACGGCTGCATCGGCTGGGACACGACGGTCGACGTGCTCGACACGCTCGCCGCGGGCGTCCGAGCCCGCCGCGACGCGGGCTGAGTCCGCGTCGCCATGCGGATGGCGGTGATCGGTGTCGGGCTGATCGGCGGCTCGGTGGCGCTCGCCGCCCGGGAGCGGCTCGACGCCTCGGTCGCCGGCTACGACGAATCGCCGGCAGCGCTTCGGGCGGCGCTCAACCGCGGCGTGATCGACCGCGCGGCCGGCTCGGTGTCCGACGCAGTCGAGGGCGTCCAGGCGGTGTTCGTCGCCGCGCCGGTCGGCAGTCTGGCCGAACTCGTCGGTCAGGTGCTGACCGCCGCCGGCGAGGACTGCGTGGTCTCCGACGTGGGGTCGACAAAGCGCGCGATCGTGGCCGCCCACGACGACCCCCGCTTCGTCGGCGGCCATCCGCTGGCCGGCGCCGAGACCGCGGGCGTCGAGAACGCTCGCGCCGACCTGTTCGACGGAGCGACCTGGTACCTGACGCCCGGGGCGTCCACCTCAGGAGTGCTCTACGAGCGCCTGCACCGCCTCCTCTTCGGCCTCGGGGCGCGGCCGACCGCGATCGAGCCCGAGACCCACGACCGGATGTTGGCCGCCGTCTCGCACCTGCCACACGTGCTCGCCAACGTGCTCGTCGCCCAGGCGGCCGGCACGCTCGCGGCGGGCTCCGAGCGCCTGCCGGCCGCCGGGCCGAGCTTCCGCGACGCCGTCCGGGTCGCCGGGGCGCCGAGCGCGATCTGGACCGACATCTACGTGTCCAACAGCGACGCACTGCTCGACGAGATCGACGGGGTGATGGCGCGCCTGACGGCCGTGCGCGCCGCGCTGCAGGCCGGCGACTCCGCCGCCGTCACCGCCTGGAACGACGCGGCCGCCGAGGACCGCCGGCGCCTGCTCGAGGGTCAGCTGGCGGGGGGAGAGGTGTTCGAGCTGCGCGCCTCGGTTCCCAACCGGCCGGGGGTGGTCGCCCAGCTGGCGCTCGAGCTGGGTCGCGCGGGGGTCAACATCACCGACATGGCGCTGTATCCGGCGAGCGACATGCGCGAGGGCGTGATCGCACTGTGGATCGCGGGCGCCGACGCCGCGGAGCGAGCGCAGGAGCTGGTCGTCGGCCTCGGCTTCCCGGTGGCGCGGCCGTGAACGTGCGCTTTGGGGGTGGGCGGGATCGGATTCGGCTGCGCGGGCACGTCGCCCCTCCGGCGGACAAGTCGATCTCCCATCGTGCCGCGATCGTCGGGGCGATGGCCGCAGAGCCGGTGCGGGTCACCAACTACCTGGACGCGGCTGATACCCGCTCCAGCCTGCAGGCGGTACGCGACCTGGGCGCGATCGTCGAGGCGCGCCGCGACGAGCTGCTGATCCGCGGCGTGGGAATGCGCAACGCGACCGTCCCCCAGGGCGCGATCGACGTCGGCAACGCCGGAACATTGATGCGGCTGCTGCCGGGCTGGCTGGCCTTTCAGCAGGGGAGGGGGTTCACGCTGGACGGCGATGACTCGATTCGCCGCCGGCCGGTCGATCGGATCGCCGCCCCGTTGCGGGAGATGGGCGCGCAGGTCAACGCCCGCGAGGACCGCTTCGCGCCCTTCACCGTGCACGGCGCCGCCCTGCGGGGCATCGAGTACGAGCTTCCGGTGGCCTCGGCACAGGTCAAGGCGTGCGTGCTGCTGGCCGGTCTGGCGACCGATCGCACAAGCGTCCGCGAAGCGATCGCGACCCGCGATCACACCGAGCGGATGCTGCTGGCGGCCGGCGCGCAGGTCGGGCGCGAGGCGCTGCCCGGCGGCGGCTACCTGTCGAGCGTGGGCAACTGCGACGAGCTGGAGATCGAGCACATCGCGGTGCCCGGCGACATGTCGAGCGCCGCTTTCCTGATCGCCGCCGGCGTGCTCGTGCCCGGCTCGAGGCTGGTCCTCGACGGCGTCGGGGTCAACTGGACGCGGACGGGCTTTCTGGCGATCGCCCAGCGCATGGGGGCGGTGGTGGTGGGCGACCTGGAGGAGACCGGGGCGTTCGGCGCCGCCGAGCCGGTGTGCGACCTCGACGTCTCCTACGGGCCGATCGAGGCCACCACGGTGGGGGCCGACGAGGTGCCGCTGGCGATCGACGAGCTGCCCCTCGTCGCTCTGCTCGGCTGCTTTGCCGAGGGCGAGACGGTTGTGCGGGGCGCAGGCGAGCTGCGGGTCAAGGAATCGGACCGGATCGCCACCGTCGTCGACGGCCTGCGCGGCCTGGGGGCCGACATCGAGGCCTTCGACGACGGCTTCGCCGTGCGCGGCACGGGCGGCCTGCGCGGCGGGCGCCTGGAAGCTCACGGCGACCACCGGCTGGCGCTGCTCGGGGCGGTGGCCGGCGTCGCCTCCCGGGAGGGCGTGGAGGTGCTCGGCATGGATGCCGCCGACGTGTCCTACCCCCGGTTCATCGACGACCTCGCGTCGCTCTCGGCGTGATGGCGGGCTGATGGTCGTCGCGATCGATGGCCCCGCGGGTGCCGGCAAGTCAAGCGTGGCCCGCGCCGTGGCCCAGCAGCTGGGGTTCACCTACCTCGATTCCGGCTCGATGTACCGCGCGGTGGCGCTGGCGGCGTTGCGGGCCGGCGCCGACCCGGCGCAGGTGGCGCCGAGGGTCGTGATCGATGTCGGCGAGCGGGTGCTGCTCGACGGAGGCGACGTGACGGCGGAGATCCGCACGCCCGAGGTGACCGAGGCCGCGTCCAAGGCCGCCTCGCTGCCGGAGGTCCGCTCGGCGATGGTGGCCCAGCAGCGGCGCCTGATGAGCGACGGCGACTGGGTCGCCGAGGGCCGCGACATCGGCACCGTGGTCGCCCCCGACGCCGCGGTCAAGGTGTTCCTCACGGCCAGCCCCGAGGCTCGCGCCGCCCGCCGCGCCGCCGAGTTGGGCGGCGACGCCGCCACCGTCCTCGCCGAGCAGGTGATCCGCGATCAGCGTGACTCCGAGCGCGAGCACTCACCGCTGCGGGCGGCCGACGACGCCGTCACGATCGACACGACCGAGCTGAGCTTCGACGAGGCGGTCGACCGGGTCGTGTCGCTCGTCGAAGCGGCGCGCTCGCAGAGTTAACGCATACTGAGTCCCATGAAAGTCGCCATCGTCGGCTATCCCAACGTCGGCAAGTCCTCGCTGGTCAACCGCCTGACCGAGTCACGCGAAGCGGTCGTGCACGAGCGCGCCGGGATCACCCGCGACCGCAAGGAGCTGCGCACGGAGTGGAACGGGCGCGCGCTGACGCTCGTTGACACCGGCGGGATCGACCTTGAGGACGACGATGTCCTCGCTCGTCAGATCCAGGAACAGGCGCGGTCGGCCCTGGCCGATGCCGATGTCGCCGTGCTCGTCGTCGACGCGCGGGCGGGTGTGCGACCGGGCGATCAGGAGATGGCCGAGATGCTGCGCCGCTCGCCGCTGCCGGTGCTCGTGGCGGCCAACAAGATCGACACCGCCAAGGACCTGCTGCTGTCAGCCGACTTCTACTCCCTCGGCCTCGGCGAGCCGATTGCCGTCTCCGCCGCCCAGGGCCTGGGCACGGGCGACCTACTCGACCGAATCGCCGCCCTGGCACCAGACGCGCCGGATGACGACGGCGACGACGACGCGATCCGCCTGGCCCTGATCGGCCGCCCGAACGTCGGCAAGTCCTCGCTGCTGAACCGCTTCGCCGGCTCGGAGCGGGTGATCGTGTCGCCGGTGGCCGGCACGACCCGGGATGCCATCGACCTGCCGATCACCTACCGCGACCGTGAGCTGATCCTCGTCGACACCGCCGGCATCCGCCGCGCGGCCAAGGTGGGGGAGTCACTCGAGTACTACACCTCGTTGCGTTCCCAGCGCGCCGCCGAGCGCGCCGACGTCGCGCTCGTCGTGTGCGACGCCAATGACGGCGTCACCACGCAGGATCTGCGGGTTGCCGAGATGGCGATGCACGCGGGCTGCGCCACGGCGCTGGTGCTCAACAAATGGGACGTCGCCGAGAATGTCGATCTCGACCACGAGCGGGCCCGGGTGCACAAGAAGCTGCGCCTGCGGCCGCGGGTGCTCACCGCCAGCGCCCTGACCGGCCGGCACGTGGACCGGCTGCTGATCGAGGCGATCACGCTCGCCGACCGCACCCGGACGCGCATCCCGACCCCGCAGCTCAACCGCTTCCTCTCCGAGATCGTCGCCGCCCGCCAGCCGCCCGTCGGCGCCGGCGGCAAGGGGGCCGGCTCCGGGCACCGCCTGCGCCTGCTGTTCATGACCCAGACGGCCGAGCGCCCGCCGCGCTTCTCGATCCAGGTGAACTCGCGGGCGCGCGTCACCCGTGACTACGCGTACTTCATCGAGAACCGCCTGCGCGAGCGCTACCGCCTGGAGGGCGTGCCGGCGATCATCGACTTCGTCGAGCGCAACGAGCGCCGGCCCGCCACCAGCCGCGACCCACGCGGCGCACGTGGCGCACGCAGCGCCCCGGCGTGATTCATTGCGTGAGTGACTGACGTTCTGACGGACGAGCCCGCGCGACCGGCCGATCCGGTGGGCGGTCCGGCGGTGGGGCCCGCGAGCGGGCACGCGCGCCGGCGGATGGTCGCAGGCGGCCTGGCCGTCCTCGTCGTCGCGGTGATCGTCGTCGCGGTGCTCGCCCTCCGCGGCGGGTCGGGCAGCGGGCCGCCCAACGGGGCGGCCGCGATCGTGCCCGCCGATGCGCTCGCCTACGTGAACGTGTCGTTGGACGGCGGGCGCGCCGGGGTCGGCCAGGCGCTTGGCGTGGCCCGTCGCTTCCCGGACTTCCCGGTGGCCGCAAGCGCGCTCCTCGGCCGGCTGTCGAACGTGATCGCCGGCGGTCGCGCGGCCGATTACGCCCGTCAGATCAGGCCGTGGCTGGGCGGTGAGGCGGCGCTGGCGCTGCTTGACACGACGACGTCGACGGCCGGTTCGCTGCTGATCCTTCAGACCCGGGATGCGGCCCGGGCTCGAGCGTTCGTGCGCTCCGAGGGAGCGGTCAGCGCCGGCAGTGCGCGGGGAACGAGACTCCTTCGCTACGCCACCGGCAACGAGCTGGCGTTCCTGGGGCGCTTTCTCGTGATCGGCCAGGACGCGAGCGTGCGCGCCGCGATCGGCGTGTCCTCAGCCGGGTCCGGTTCGCTGGCCACCGACCCGACCTACCGCCGCGCATCGGCCGGCGAGACGGGCGACCGGGTGCTCGACGCCTACGCCTCGCCGGCGGGAGTGCGGCGGCTGCTGGCCGATCAGGGTGGCGCGATCGGGGCGCTCGGTTCGCTGCTCTACCAGCCGTCGCTGCAGGCCGCGGCGATGACCGTGACGCCGACCAGCGCCGGTCTGGGCGTACGCATCCACAGCGTGCTCGACCCGACGCTTGTCAAGGTCAACGGGACCCCGAATGCGTCGTTCACGCCGACGCTGGCCTCGGTGATGCCGGCCGGCGCGACGCTGATGCTCGACGTGAGCGGGCTTGACCGGGTCGCGCCGCGGGTGCTCAACGCGGGTTCCTCGGCGGGGGTCGCCGGCGGGATCGGGCCGCTGCTGACCAGGCTGGGCGCCGCGCTGCGTTCCGAGGGCGTCAACGTGCCCGACATCATCTCGATCTTCCATCGCGAGGCGGCCGTGGCCGTGGTGCCGCATAGTGGCTCGCCGACGCTGGTGATCGTCGCGCGCACCCCCGACCCGGCACGGACCCAGCGCGAGCTCGCGGCGCTCGAGGCGCCGCTGGCGCAGCTGTTCGCGCCGGCCGGGAACAGCTCGGCGTCGGCGCCGGTGTTCAACGACCGGACGGTGGGCCCGGTCACCGTTCACCAACTTGCTCTCTCGGCCGGTCTGCAGCTTGACTACGCCGTGTTCCGGGGACTCGTCGTGATCTCCACCGGCATGCAGGGGATCTCGGCGGTGGCCCAGCCGACCGGGGGCACGCTGAGCCGCGCCGCGCCGTACCGCGCCGTCCTGGGCGGTCATCCCTCGCGGGTGACGGCGCTCGTCTACGCCGACCTTGGCAAGCTCGTGTCGGCCGGCGCGGCGACGGGCCTGACCTCGACGCTGTCGGCGATCACGGACGACCTCACGGGGGTGGGCGCCGTCGGTCTGACGTCCGTCCGCGGCACCACTGATTCGACTTCACAGCTGTCGATCCAGGTGCCGAGGTGAGAAACGGGAGCATATGGCCCGTTTCTGACATCGCCGTGTGATGGGAGTGTGACCGCCGGTTAGACGTCCGCGTGTGGGGCGTGCGGGGCCGCGGACTCCCCGCGCAGGCTGTGCAGCGCCCGGTCGACGGTGCGCACGATCCCACGCGGATCGCCGACCCCGCGGAAGGAGAAGTCGAAGTCGGCCTCCGCGGCGGTGTCGAAGTCGACGGCGCCGATCCGCAGGATCCGGGCGCCCAGCGACTGGACGCAGTTGACGTTCTGGACACGCTCCAGACGGGTCTGGTGAAGCTGCTTGGACAGCAGTCCGGTCTCGATCGCCAGCCGCCGGTTGGTGATGGAGTACGTCGTCTGGATGCGCCGCACCTGGCCGATCGCCACCAGCACGAGGAACACGACGACGACGGCGACCACCACCCAGCCGACCTCGACGTGATGATCGGCGATCCGCGTGATCACACCCACGAGCACGCCGACGACCAGACTTCCGATCAGACCCTTGGCGTAGAACCCGGCCAGTGAGCGCCAGGACGGGTGGCCGTGAAAGAAGATCTCCTCGCCGGGCTCGGGGTCCACGCGGGGGAGAGTAACCGGCCGGGCCGCAGCCTAGTGTCATTGAACTCCCGTGATCGCCCGCGTCCAGCCATTGACTCGCACCCGCGCCGTGCGCGGGCCCTTCGACTACCGCCTCAACGCCGAGCAGGCTGATGTGGCGGTGGGCTCGCTGCTGCGCATCCCGTTCGGGGCACAGCGCGCGCTCGGCGTCGTCGTCGAACTGGCCGAGCACTCCGAGCTCGAGCCTGAGCGGCTGGCCGAGCCCGAGGCGGTCGTCGGCGCCGGACTGCGCCCTGATCTCGTGGCGCTGGCCGAGTGGATGGCCCGCGAGTACTGCTCAACCCCCGCCCGGGCGCTCTCGCTGATGCTGGCCCCCGGCGCGGCTGATGGGACCGGCGCGCGCCGCGTGCTGGTCGCCGAGCTGACCGACGCCGGAGAGCAGGCCCTCGGCAACGGCCAGACCCGCCTCACCGACGGCCAGCGGGCCGTGCTCACCGCGCTCCACGCGACCGGGCGCACCCCGGCGGCCGAATTGGGGACGGGCGGCCTGCGCCGGCTGGAGTCCCGCGGGCTGGTGGCACTCAAGCGCCGTGTGCGCCCGCGGCGGCCCGTCAAGCATGCGGTCGGATCCGCCTCGGTCATCGCGCCCCCGCTGACCGCCGATCAGGACGCCGCGCTCGGGGCCCTCGGGCACGCACTCGCCGACGCGCATCCGCCGCCCGAGGGCTTCCTCTTGCAGGGGGTGACCGGCTCGGGCAAGACCGAGGTCTACCTCGGAGCCGTCGAGGCCACGCTGGCCGCCGGGCGCTCGGCGATCGTGCTCGTGCCGGAGATCGCCCTCACCCCGCAGGTCCTATGGCGCTTTCAAGTGCGCTTCGGAGACATCGTCGCCGTGCTGCATTCCGCGCTCAGCCTGGGCGAGCGTCACGACGAATGGATGCGGCTGCGCACAGGAGAGGCACGGGTGTGCGTCGGCCCCCGCTCGGCGGTGTTCGCCCCCGTCGAGAACCTTGGGCTGGTCGTCGTCGACGAGGAGCACGAGAGCTCCTACAAGCACGAGGGCGATCCCCGCTATGACGCCCGCCGCGTCGCCTGGTGGCGCGCACGGCACAGCGGAGCGGTGCTCGTCTTCGGATCGGCGACCCCACGGCCGGAGAGCGTCCGGGGGATGCGACGGCTGGCGCTGCCAACGCGCGTCGACCGCCGGCCGATGCCGCCGGTGGAGGTGCTCGACATGCGCGGCCATCATCAGCCGCTGCATCCCGAGACGCGGATGGCCCTCGCCGACCTGCGCCGCGCCGGCGGCAAGGCGATCCTGCTGCTCAACCGGCGGGGCTGGTCGAACTTCCTCTCCTGCCGGTCGTGCGGACGGGTGTGGCTGTGCCCCAACTGCGACGTGGCGCTCGTGCTCCACCGCAGCCGGAATCAGAACCCACCCACCCGGCCCGATCAAGCGAGGCCGGATGCCGAGTGGGCCGCAGGCCCGAGCGGCTTCGTCGCCTGCCACCACTGCGGCCATCGCGAGCTCGTGCCCGAACGCTGCCCGTCGTGCGCCTCGGTGTCGGTGGCCCGCCATGGCGCGGGGACCGAGCGCATCGAGCACGAGCTGCACGAGGCGCTGGGTTCGGACCCCACCCACCCCTTCCCGATCTTTCGCCTCGACGCCGATGCCGCCACGCTCGACGCCCGGGCGGGCACGCTCCAGGCCTTTGAGCACGCCTCCGCCGGTGTGCTGGTGGGCACCCAGATGGTCGCCAAGGGCCACGACTTTCCCGGCGTCTCGCTCGGCGTCGTCCTCGATGCCGACCAGACGCTGCGCTTTCCGGACTTCCGCGCCGAGGAGCGGACGTTTGCGCTCATCACCCAGCTGGCGGGGCGCACCGGACGCGGGGTGGGTGGGGACCGATCCCGGGTGCTCGTGCAGACCCTGGCGCCGCACGCACGGCCGATCGGCTATGCGGTCCGCCATGATTCCGACGGCTTCGTGGCCGATGAGCTGACCCGGCGTGAGGTGCTGTCCTATCCGCCGTACGGATCGCTGATCCGCGTGATCTGCTCGGCCCCCGAGGAGGGGCTGGCCCGCGAGGCGGCCGGCGCGCTGCACGCCGAGCTGACGGGACTGGACGCCGCCGTGCTCGGCCCAGCACCGCTGTTTCGGCTGCGAGGCCGCTGGCGCCAGCAGCTGGTGATCAAGGCGCAGCAGCGCCAGCCGGCGATCGATGCCGTCGGCCGGGCCGTCGCCACGGTGGCCCCGGGCGCCGCGCGGCGGGGGGCGAGCGTCAGCGTCGATGTCGACCCCCAGTGAGCTCAATAAAATGAATAACGTGTCCGATCACGTCACCGATACCGAGGTCGCCGAGCCGCAGGATCCCGAGCAGCTCGACGCGCCCGAGGAGGGCGAGCCCGAAGAGGAGCTCGATCCCGAGGTCGCCGCCCGCCGGGTGGCGGCACTGGCCCACGTGCGCAAGTTCGGCGATCCCGTGCTGCGCACCCGCGCCCGGCCCGTGGACCGCTTCGACGAGAGCCTGCGCGACGAGGTGCAGCGCATGGGGGCGCTGATGAACGACGCGATCGGGGTCGGCCTGGCCGCCACCCAGGTGGGAGTGCTGCACCGCGTGCTCGTCTACCGCGTGCACCAGCAGTCGCCGGTCTCGGCCCTCGTCAACCCGGAGATCGAGTGGTCGGGCTCTGAGCTCGAGACGCTCGAGGAGGGCTGTCTCAGCCTCCCCAACGTGCACGTCGACGTCGAGCGGCCGATTCACGTGCGCGTCCAAGCGCTCAACGAGTTCGGCGGGCCGATCACGATCGAGGCCTCCGGCCTGGAGGCGCGCGTGATCCAGCACGAGGTCGACCACCTCGACGGCGTGCTGATCCTCGACCGGATCTCGCGCTCGCAGCGCAAGGAGGCGATGAAGGCGCTGCGCGAGGCGTTGCCCGCCTGAGCGCCGCGGGCGACGGCTCACCACCGGTGCGCACCGTCTATCTCGGCACCTCGTCGTTCGCCGCCGCGGTGCTGCGGCGGCTCGCTCAGTCTCCCCACCGCCCCCAGCTCGTCGTCACCCGGCCGGACCGCCCGCGCGGCCGCGGCCGGCGGCTGGCCGCGCCGCCGGTCGCCGACACCGCCCGTGAGCTCGGCATCAGGCTTCATCAGCCCGAATCGGTCAACGGCGACGAGGCCCGGGCGCGGATCGCCGGCGCCGAGCCGCAGACGGTCATCGTGTGCGCGTTCGGCGCGCTGATCAAAGAGCCGCTGCTGTCGGAGTACCCGATGCTCAACGTGCACCCCTCGCTGCTGCCGCGCTGGCGCGGCGCGGCGCCCGTCGAGCGTGCGATCATGGCCGGCGACGAGCGCACCGGGGTAAGCATCATGCGCCTGACCGCTGGGCTGGACTCCGGGCCGGTGTGCCTGACCGCAGCGGAGGCGATCGGGCCCCGGGACACGTACGGCACGCTCGTTGAGCGGCTGCAGGGTCTCGGTGGCGAACTGCTCGTACGCGCCTTGGATCAGCATCCGGCCTTCGTCGAGCAGGATGAGGCGGGCGCGACCTATGCGGAGAAGATCACCGCCGAGGACCGTCTGCTGCGCGGCGACCGCCCCGCGATCGACTCAGAACGGGTCGTACGCGCCCTGTCGCCCCACATCGGGGCCGCGGTGACGACTGACCGCGATCAGCGACTCGGCGTCTGGGAGGCCGTCGCGCGCCCGGCGCGCGAGGGCGATCCGCCCGGCGGTGAGCTCGACCTGGACCGCGCCGTCCCGCTGCTCGGCTGCTCGGAGGGCGTGCTCGAGCTGACCGTCGTGCAGCCCGCCGGACGGCGGGCGATGGCCGGCGACGCCTTCCTGCGCGGTCAGCGCGGATGAGTCCCGCCGCGCCCGCGCGGAGTGCCCCGGGGATCTCTCCGGGTCGCGCCTGCGCCTACGCCGTGGTGCGCCGCGTGTTCGAGCAGGGCGCCTACGCCGACCGCGCGCTTCATGCCGAGGCCAAAGACCTCGATCCGCGCGAGCGGGCCTTCGCCGTGGCCCTGGCCTACGGCACCGTGCAGCGTGTGGCCACGCTCGACCATGTCCTCGCCCGGCTCTCGAGCCGGCCGCCGGAGCGCCTGGACGCACCGGTGCTGGCCGCCCTGCGCCTCGGCCTGATGCAGCTCCTGTTTCTCCACGGGACGGCCGAGCACGCCGCCGTCCACGAGTCGGTCGAGCTGGCCAAGCACTCCTCGCCCGCCGGCGCGGGACTCGTCAATGCCGTGCTGCGGCGAGCGACGCGCGAGGGCGCCGGTGTCCTGGCAGCGCTGGACGACCGCACGCCGCAGACGGCCGCGATCCTGCACTCGGTGCCGGTCTGGCTGGCCGAGCTGTGGTGGTCAGAGCTCGGCGCCGAGCGCGCGCGAGAGCTGCTGAGCGCCGTCAACCGGCCGCCTGAATCAGCGCTTCGGGTCAACACCCTCGTGGGCGATCCAGCCGCGGTTGCATCCGAGCTGGGGGTGGCGAGCCGAGCCGCACCGGGCGTTGCCGAGGGGCTGATCCTCGATGGTGCGTTCGATGCCTACGCCTCGCCGCTGTGGGCCCGGGGGGCGATCATGCCGCAGGCGCGTTCCTCGATGGACGTCGCCCGGGCGCTCGATCCCCAGGCCGGCCAACGCGTGCTCGACCTCTGCGCCGCCCCGGGCGCCAAGACGACGCATCTGGCGGCGCTGATGGGCGATCAGGGCGAGCTCGTCGCGGTCGAGCGCCATCCGGGCCGGGCGCAGGCGCTCGAGCGCACGCTGCGGCGGATGCGGGTGAGCTGCGCCACGGTTCGCGTGGGCGACGCCGGGCAGCCGCCGGAGGACCCGGCGGCGGGCTTTGACAGGGTGCTGCTCGACCCGCCGTGCAGCGGCCTGGGCACGCTGCAGTCGCGCCCGGACCTACGCTGGCGGGTCAATCCCGAGCGTATCGTCGAGCTCGCCTCCGACCAGGCGCGGATCCTGAGCGCCGCCGCGGCCGCCACTCGAAGCGGCGGGACGCTGGTCTACTCGGTCTGCACGATCAGCCGCGCCGAGTCAGACGACGTGATCGACGCCTTCCTGTCCGCCCACCCGGATTTCGCCGCTGACGGCCCCTATCGGCGCACCGCCCCTGACACCGACGGCACGGACGGATTCTTCATCGCTCGTCTCAAGCGTCAGTGACGCGCGTTAGCCTTTGTTGAGGAAATGACCGATCCCGCCGTCAAGCTCGGACCCGAGTGCCCCGGCTGCGGGGAGCCGTGGCTTCGCCCGACAGCCGTTCCGGGCCGCTACCGCTGCGTGTACTGCCTCCAGCGCTGGGAGCTCGTGTCGGTGTGCCCCGACTGCGGTGAGCATTCGACGATCGTGCGGATGTCGAGCACGGCGATCGTGCAGTGCAACCACTGTCGCGCCAGCATGCTCGTGGCGGTCTGACGACGACGTGGCGGGCACCCGTGACCCCGCGGTCGCCCTGACCGAGCTGCACGTCGCACCCTCGATCCTGTCGGCCGACTTCGCCCGTCTGGGCTCGCAGGTCCAGGAGGTCCTGGCCGCCGGGGCGCGCGTCATCCACGTCGACGTGATGGACGGGCACTTCGTCCCGCCGATCACGTTCGGGGCCGTCGTCGTCTCCGCGCTCGCCGACCTCGTCCACCAGGCCGGCGCCATCATCGACGTGCACCTGATGGTCGACCGCCCCGAACGCCAGGTGACGGACATCGCCCAGGCCGGGGCCGACAGCATCACGCTCCACGTCGAGGCCACGCCGCACGTCCACTACACGCTTCAGGCGATCCGCGAGGCCGGATGCCGGGCGTGCGCCGCGGTCTGCCCGGCCACGCCGATCGACATGCTCTCCGACGTCTGGCAGGACTCCCTCGATATGGCCCTCTGCATGACGGTCAACCCGGGGTGGGGTGCCCAGTCGTTCATCCCTCACTCGCTGGAGAAGGTCATGCGGCTTCGCGAGGCGCTCCCCGACACGGTGGGGCTCGAGGTCGACGGCGGCATCCACGAACAGACCGCCGGACCGGTCGTGCACGCAGGCGCAAACGTGCTCGTCGCCGGCTCGGCGGTGTTCAACTCCGACGACCCCGGCGCGACGTATCAGCGCATCGCGGCGGCCGCCGAGGGCGGCTGAGCCGGGCTGCCGCGCAGCGGCCCGCGCCGGTAGACGAGGAACAGCAGCGTGGTCAGGACCGCCGTCGCCCCGAAGTAGCCGACCTCCACGCGCGTCACCTCGGAGTGGATCGTCGGCAGGGCGACGAACGCCACGAACAGCGCGGCCGCCACAAGCCACGAGCCGGCAGCGATCCGGGCGCGCCCGCGGGCCAGGGCCGCCTGGTTGAGCGTTCCGGAGATGAGGTGCAGGCCCATCCCGAGTCCGACGATCGCCAGGCCGACGCGCCCGTACTGAAAGCCCTTGTCGCCGAGCAGGATCGTCATCACCGGCGGCCCGATCGCCAGCAGGCCAATGGCGACCGCTGCGCCGAAGGCGGCGATCACGAGCACCGTGGTGCGGATCGCGTGGTGAAACTCCTCGGCTGACTCGCGGGCCTCGAGGCCCGCGAGGTGGGGAAGGATCGAAGTCTGGACCGCCTGAAAGAGCTGTAGCGGGGCCCGGACGATCAACATGACGTTGAACACGAAGCCGGTGAGCCCGCTTGTCAGATTTCCCCCGGAGCTGGCGGCGACGATCAGCACCCCGGCGTTCATCAGCATCTGCTCGGAGAACATGATCCCGACGACCGAGACCGCGAAGCCGGCGCCGCGGCGCAGCGAGAGCTCGGTGTTGTCCTGCTCCAGTTGGGCGGCCGCGGGGCCTCCCTCGGTGGCCGCATCGAGCACCGGGGCCTCGGCGGAGGCCGCGTTGGCCGAATCGCGTGTGGCGCCGGCCCGCACACGCGAGAAGGCGAACGGCATCACCGACAGGGAGGCGAAGGGCGCGACCGCCATCCCCAGGCCGACGACCCCCTGGCCCGAGCCGATGCCGACGGCAACCGCCAGCGGGAAGAGAAAGCGCGAGGTCGACTCCAGGAAGACGAGGCCGCCGTACAGGGCGAACTTCTGGTTTCCGGCCAGCCAGCCCCGGGCGAAGTAGCTGCCCGCGTAGGCCAGCACCCCGACGACGAGGATCCAGTAGAGGTCCGAGGAGCCGTTGAACATGCCGTGCTCAATTGGATGGCGCAGGGCGAGCGCGACGACCAGGAAGACGAGGGCGAAGCCGAGCTGGATCGAGGCGGGGACGCGCAGCGAGTGGCTGCGCAGCCCGCGCGCGCGGCGGTCGGCGATCGTGCGCGAGAGCAACTGCTCGATCGGCCGGTAGATCACCGACAGGATCACGAACATGATCGCCCAGCACAGCGAGATGCGGCTGTAGGCGGCCTTGCCGAGGACGTGGCTGGAGATCGCCAGATAGGCGAACGTGAAGATCCCGGTCGAGGCGATCCCGATCGACAGGATGCGCGCGCCGGACGCGAACGACGGCTGGTCTGGCGAGGGTCCGTCCGAAGGCCCGGGAGGTGGTTCAGGCCCGCCTGCACCCCCGGGCGCCACCCTCGCCGTCGAACTCACCTCCGCACCGCTAGCGGACCCGCACGAGCAGCATCGTCCACGGAAACGGCGAGCGCGTCTGGACAACCTCCCCGTGGGCGCTGAGCAGTTTGGCGAAGGCCGCGCGCGTCCAGTGGTTGAGGTGCCCGGGCGTGTTGCCCCACTGTCGTAGGTAGGCCCCGCGGGCCATGTTGAGCATCCGCCACAGCGGCTCATGGGGAACCGAGACGAGCAGCCACCGGCTCGCCACGCGGGCCATCTCGGCGACGGCGCGCCGGGGATCATCAACGTGCTCGAGCACCTCGGTGGCGGCCACGAGGTCAAACTCGTCGTCGGCGAACTGCAGCCGCTCGACCGTCATCGGGCGAAACTCGAGGTTGGCGTGGGTGTCGCGAGCCGCCCACTCGGACGTGAGCTTGGGGTCCTCCAGGTCGATGCCGACGATGCGTCCCGCCGGGGAGGGCGGCAGCCGCTGCGCCCACCGAGCGGTGAGGACGCCCTCGCCGCAGCCGACGTCGAGCACCGACGAGGGCGCCGCCTGCGCGAACAGCTCATCGACGTTGCGCTCGAAGCCCGACATCAGGTGCCGTACGACCGGGTTGGAGGACCCGTACTTGTCAAATGTGTTCCCAGTGGGAACGCCGGCCGCCGTCATACCTCCAGCGCCTCGCGGTCCTGCGTGTCCGACGGCGGGCCCGGCTTGCGGGCCCCGGGTCGGGCGGGATTCGCTTCGTAATGCGAGGGCTCGACGCCGAGCTGGAGCTCGATTCGGCGCACCCGTTCGAAGGTGCGCTGTGAGAGCGTCCGCTGGGCGGCGAGCAGGTCGCCGATCACGCCGAGCGCGCCCAGCAGCATGGCGGCCATGAACAGCACCGCGCCGAAGATCAGCGACTGGACGTGACCGGAGTGGCCGCCGTGCTCGAAGAACGTCACCAGGAAGCGAATGAACAGCGCCAGCGCCGGAATCCCCGTGAGCAGCGCGCCTCCCCAGAAGACCCTGAGCGGCTCGTACTGGGCGTAGATGCGGAAGATCGACAGGCCGTTGCGCCGGATGTAGGCGGTCATCGACGGGAACAGCCGCGATTCGCGCGTCTTGGCGTTGGTGCGCACCGGCACGTGGTCGATCGCCACCAGCAGCTTGCCGGCCTGGATGATCGTCTCCAGCGTGTACGTGAACTTCGAGACGACCGTCATCTGCAGCGCGGCCTCGCGGTTGTAGGCCCGGAAGCCCGACGTGGTGTCGGGCACCTCGGTCGAGGAGGCCTGGCGCACCACCCAGGAGCCGACTCGCTGCAGACGCCGTTTGGCGCGCGAGAAGTTGACGTTGGAATCCACCTGGCGGTCGCCGATCACCATGTCGGCGTCGCCGCGCAGGATCGGCGCGACGAGCTTGGGGATGTCGGAGCCCTCGTACTGGTTGTCGGCGTCGGTGTTTACGATCACATCCGCGCCGAGCTTGAGCCCCGCGTCCAGACCGGCCTGGAAGGCGGCGGCCAGACCCTTGTGATTGGTCAGGCGCACGACATGATCGACGCCGTGCTCTCGTGCGGTCGCGATCGTCGCGTCGCTCGAGCCGTCATCGATGATCAGCCACTCCACCGACTCAAAGCCCTCCAGTTCCCGCGGCAGCCGCGCCAGCGTCTCGGGCAGCTGCTGCTCCTCGTTGAAACAGGGAATCTGGATGATGAGCTTCACGAGGCGAGGGGCGGTGGGCGGTGCGAGCGCGCGACACTCCCCGGAGAGTGCTGTGACCGGGCCCGCGCGTTCGGTGACACGGTAGCGGGATACTCGGAGCCCAACATGGACATGGTTCCGACAACGGTAGGAGATCCCGCCCAGCCTGAGACCGGCCCGCTGCCGCTGCCGCTGCTTCCGCGGTCGCTCAGGCGCCGCCGGAACCTGGGCCCGGCCGAACGGGAGCCCGCGTCCGGGCGGGGGGGATCGGATTCTCGCGCTCGGCGTGACCTGCACGTGCCGGCCCTCGTCGCGCTTCTGGCGATCACCTTCGGCCTGCGCCTCTGGGGGGTCAAGCAGGGACTGCCCTACAGCTACAACGTCGACGAGGCGACGCACTTCGTCCCCCGGGCGATCGCCTACTTCGGCCACGACTACAACCCCCAGTACTTCCTCAACCCGCCGGCCTACTCGTATCTGCTGCACGTCGTCTTCGAGCTGTGGTTCGGCTCGGGGGACGCCGTGCGGCGTCTCTACGCCGCCGATCCGACCAACGTGTTCGTCATCGCCCGCGTGGTCGCGGCGGCGCTCGGGACGCTATCGGTGTGGCTCACCTACCTGGCCGGCGCACGGCTGTTCAACCGCACCGCCGGGCTGCTCGCCGCCGCCATCTTCGGCCTGGCCTTCCTGCCGATTTTCTACAGCCACCTCGCGCTCAACGACGTTCCCACCCTCGCTCCGATCGCGCTCTCGCTCTATGGGATCGCGGGCGTGCTGCGCAACGGCTCGCGGCGCGACTACGTGCTCGCCGGGGTCGGCATCGGCCTGGCGGCCGCCACCAAGTACACCGGCGGGATCACGATCGTCTGCCTGCTGGGGGCGTTTGTCTCTGATGCCGTGGCGGGCGCGCCGGCGACGTCGCTGCGCCGGGTCGCGCTCGCTGTGGCGTGCGCGCTGCTGGCCTTCGTTGCCGCCAACCCCTATGCCGTGCTCGACTTCTCCGCCTTCCAGGCCGGGGTCTCGACGCAGCAGTCGCTGGCCGGCGGCTCTGATCCGATCAAGCTCGGCACGACAGCCGCGAGCGGGACCGCCTACTACCTGTGGACGCTCACGTGGGGCCTGGGCTGGGCGCCGGCGCTGGCGGCGCTCGGCGGCGCGGTGCTCCTCATCGCCCGGCGCTGGCTGACGATGGCGGCGGTTCTCATACCGGCGCCGGTCGCCTTCGTCATCTTCATGGGAGATCAGCAGCGCTTCTTCGGACGCTGGCTGCTGCCGGTGTTCGAGATCATCGCCCTGCTCGCCGCCTATGCCACGGTCGAGCTGGTCCGCTGGCTGATTCGCTCGCGGCGGGTGCCGGTCCTGGTGGCCGCCGGCGGAGCGACGCTCGTGATGCTGGGCCAGAGCATCGCCGCAGACGTCCACAACGACGTCGTCCTGTCGCGTCCGGACACCCGCAACGTCGCCAGGCGCTGGATGGTCGGCCACGTGCCGGCCGGCGCCAAGGTCGTCGTCGAGCCGATCGTCTCCGGCGACTGGTCACACGACGTGGGTCGCTCGCTGACGGCCACGCCCAACGGCGGGCGCTGGCGGATCTGGAACACGTCGATCACCGACGTCGATGCGTCCGGCAACCATCTGCCGCCCGGCGAGCACCGCTACGTCCCCGTCGACGAGTACGAGCGCACGCTGCGGCCCGAGCTGCTCAACGAATACGTCAACTCGGGCTACTGCTGGGTGGTGATCGGATCCCTGCAGGCCGGCCGCTCGTTCGCGCAGCCGAAGATCGCACCGTCGGCGATCGCCTACTACGCCCAGCTGGCCAACCACGCGCGCCTCATGTACCACATCAGTCCGTTCGCGCAGACCTCGCGCGCCGTGCCCTTCAGCTTTGACTGGTCGATCGACTATTACCCCAGCCAGTACTCGCACCCGGGCCCCGAGATGAGCGTCTACCGGCTCAACCTCGGCAAGTGCGCCGCGCCGGGTTCCGACGCCGGCGCCGGCTGAGCGCCCGCGGTGCCGGCAGAGATTCCGCAAACCGGGTCCTAACATCAGCGGCAGTGATGACCGCTCCGACCGATATCGACCGCCGCCACCTCGCTCGCGCGATCGAGATCGCGGAGCAGGGGCGCGGCTACGTCAGCCCCAATCCGCTCGTCGGCGCCGTGCTGGCTGACTCCGACGGTGTCATCGGCGAGGGCTTCCACGGCCAGCTGGGCGGCCCACACGCCGAAGTGGAGGCGATCCGCGCGGCCGGCGACCAGGCCCTCTCGCAGGCGACCCTGTACGTGTCCCTGGAGCCGTGCTGCCATCAGGGGCGCACCCCGCCGTGCACCGACGCGATCCGCCAGGCCGGCATCGCCCGCGTCGTCGTCGCCTCCGACGACCCCTCCTCGCACGCGTCGGGCCGCGGACTGGGGATCCTGCGCGACGACGGCGTCGAGGTCGTGCTCGCCAACGACGACCTGGCCGATCGCGCGCGGCTGCTCAATCAGCCGTTTCGCAAGCACGCCCGCACCGGCCGCCCGTGGGTGCTGTTCAAGTCGGCGATGACGCTCGACGGCAAGGTGGCCACCCGCAGCGGGGACTCGAAGTGGATCAGCGGCGAGTCCAGCCGCCGGCTCGGCCACCGCTGGCGAGCCGAGTGCGATGCGGTGGCCGTCGGCGTGGGGACCGCCCTCTCCGACGACCCGCTGCTCACCGCCCGCTTGGAGGGCGTCGTCCACCAGCCCCGGCGGGTGATCTTCGACTCGCTCGGGCGGCTGCCGCTTGATGCGCAGCTCGTCCGCGATGCGCGCCGCGTGCCGCTGACGATCGTCGTCTCGCGCGCGGCCCCCCGCAGCGCCACCGACGCCCTGGAGGCCCACGGCGCCGAGGTGATCGTCGCGCCTGGCGAGAACGAGCCGGCGCGCGTGTGCTCGGCGCTCGAGCAGCTCGGGGCAGCGGGGGTCACCTCGATTCTGCTCGAGGGCGGTCCGCACCTGGCCGGGGCCTTCCTCGACGCCGGCGAGATCGATGAGATCCGCCTGTTCCTGGCGCCGGTGATCCTCGGGGGGCGCACCGCCCGCGACCCGTTGGAGGGCGAGGGCGTCGAGCAGATCGCCGACGCCGTGCGCGCGCTGACCCTCGATTGCCGGCGCATCGACGATGACCTGCTCGTCTCCGCACGCCTGAGGGAATGGTGATCGCCCGATGTTTACGGGGCTGATCGCCGACCTCGGCAGGATCACCGAGCTTCAGAGCTCCCCCGACGGCGTGCGCCTGACCGTCTCGAGCTCGCTCGCGTCCGAGCTGAGCGAGGGCGACTCGGTCGCCGTCAACGGGGTCTGCCTGACGGCGACCGCGATCCAGGACTCCGCGTTCACCGCCGAGGTGATGAACGAGACCCTTCACCTCAGCTCGCTGGCGGAGGGCCGCCCGGGGCTGGCGGTCAACCTCGAGCTGCCGTTGCGACCGACCGACCGCCTGGGCGGCCACTTCGTCCAGGGTCACGTCGATGCCACCGGCGCGATCGTCGCCTCAGAGCCCGACGGCTTTGCCCGCCGGGTGGAGATCGAGGCGCCCGAGGACGTCCTGCGCTACGTCGTCCA
Organism: Solirubrobacteraceae bacterium; assembly: GCA_036268255.1. Taxonomy (GTDB): domain Bacteria; phylum Actinomycetota; class Thermoleophilia; order Solirubrobacterales; family Solirubrobacteraceae; genus Palsa-465. The sequence goes on from DATAUL010000060.1 coordinate 19,922, forward strand.
CAAGGGGTCGATCACCGTCGACGGCATCTCGCTCACCGTGGCGGCCCTCGGGAGCCGATCGTTTACCGTTTCCCTGATTCCCGAGACCTTGGAACGCACCAATCTCGGCACGGCCGAGGTCGGCGCGATCGTGAACCTGGAGGTCGATGTGCTGGCCAAGTACGTAGAGAGGTTGATCAGCCGATGAGTCAGACCTCGCCCACCTTCGCCACCATCGAAGACGCGATCGAGGACATCCGTCAGGGCAAGATGGTTGTCGTCTGCGACGACGAGAGCCGTGAGAACGAGGGTGATCTGACGATGGCCGCCCAGTTCGTGACCCCCGAGGGGGTCAACTTCATGCGCAAGGAGGGGGGAGGCCTGATCTGCCTGGCGATGACCCCGGAGCGCTGCGAGGAGCTGGGGCTCGACCTGATGGCGGCCAAGAACGAGTCGGCATTCGAGACGGCGTTCACGGTCTCGATCGAGGCCCGTTCGGGCGTCAGCACGGGCATCTCAGCCGCCGACCGCGCTCGCACGATCCAGGTCGCGATCGATCCCCGGACCAGCCCTCGCGAGCTCGTCCAGCCCGGTCATGTATTCCCGCTCAAGGCCAAGGCGGGCGGCGTGCTCGAGCGCGTCGGCCAGACCGAGGCCGGCGTCGACCTCGCCCGGCTGGCCGGCCTGATCCCGGCCAGCGTGATCTGCGAGATCATGAATGACGACGGAACGATGGCCCGGGTGCCCGACCTGCGGGTGTACTGCGAGCGCCACGGCCTGAAGATGATCACGGTCGCTGACCTGGTCGCCTATCGCCGGCGCCACGAGAAGCTCGTCGAGCGGGTCGTGGCGACCTCGCTGCCCACCGCGTTCGGCGACTTCGTGGCCGTCGGCTACCGGTCGCTGGTCGACAACAAGCACCACGTCGCGCTGGTCAAGGGGGATGTCGACGGCGTTCCCGACGTGCTCGTCCGCGTGCACTCGGAATGCCTGACCGGCGACGTCTTTCACTCACTGCGCTGCGACTGCGGCGAGCAGCTGGAATCCGCGTTGGCGATGATCGAGCGCGAGGGGCGCGGTGTCCTGCTCTATCTCAGTCAGGAAGGGCGGGGGATCGGCCTGCTCAACAAGCTGCGCGCCTACAAGCTTCAGGAGGAGGGCTTCGACACCGTCGACGCCAACCTGAAGCTCGGTCTGCCCGCCGACCTGCGTGATTACGGCATCGGGGCTCAGATCCTCGTCGATCTCGGCCTCACGAGCATCCGGATCCTCACCAACAACCCCAAGAAGATCTCCGGCCTCGCCGGCTATGGGCTGTCGGTCGCCGATCAGATCCCCATCGAGCATGCTCCCAACCTCCACAACGCGGCCTATCTGCGAGCCAAGGCGGAGAAGCTGGGGCACACGCTCCACCATCAGGGCCTGGCGCTCGACGAGGAAATGCTCGAGGAGGAGCACGAGCACGACCGGGAGCGCAAGCAGGAGCGCGAGCGGGCCAACGGCGATGGCCGCTGAGCGACGGATCGCGCTCTGCGTGGGGCGCTTCTACGGCGAGCTGGCCGAAGCGCTCGAGGGCAGCGCCCGGGAGGCGCTTGGCGAGGCCGGGATCGATTCGATCGAGGCCTATTCGGTGCCGGGGGCGTTCGAGCTGCCGGTGATCGCCAAGTTCGCCGCCGAGTCCGGGCGCTTCGATGCCGTCGTCTGCCTGGGAGCGGTGATCAGGGGCGAGACCGACCACTATGACTACGTGTGCTCGGGGGCGACCGACGGGATCATGCGCGTGGCCCTCGACACCGGGGTGCCCTGCGGCTTCGGCCTACTGACCGTCGACACGATGGAGCAGGCGCGCGAGCGCGTCCGCGGCGGTAGTAAGCGCGACACCGGCCGGCACGCCGTGGAAGCGGTGCTGGCGTCGCTCCAGGCCAAGGACGAGCTCAGCGGTCGACGGGGCCGGGCCGGCTTCGCGGTGTGAGCGCGGCGGCGCTGCTCGTCTAATCGACGAAGCTGACGCTGACGTGCTCGACGACGTGGCCGTCGGCGTGGCGCTGTCCGTGGGACGGCGCGGGCGCCAGGCCGGCGCCGCCCGTGGGACCGGCGTGGCCGCGGCCGTGGCCCTCGGGACGTCCGGGTCCGCGGTCGCCGCTCGGGGCTGCTGGCGTCGTCTGGGTCTGTGACTGCTCAGGCGCCTGGCCGGCCGCCTGCAACGCCTGGTTGAGCATCTGCCGGACGACATCCGTCTGGTTGGGGATCTTCAGTCGCTGCTTGAGCACGGGAATCGCGCCGTTGGGGTCGCCGCCGAGGACGAGCGAGCGGCCGAGGTCATACAGCGCGTAGGCATAGGTGAGGGTCCCCGGGTCCGAGGCGGAGATCGCCTGGCGAAGCGTGCCGATCGCCGTCTGGTAGTCGCCGTTGAGCATCTCGTCGTGCCCGGTCTGCTGCAGCTGGGCGGGGCTGGTCGCCGCCGTCGGCGTGGTGGCCGTCGAGGACGTCTGGGCGGGGGTGCTCGTCGTCGCAGCCGTGTGCCGGGGAGCCGGGTGACGCCGCGGCACCGTGCTGGCCGCGGTGTGGTTGGCGCGCGCCTGGGTCGAGGATGCGTGCTTGGTCGAGCCGCCGCGGCTGGCGGCCAGCCCGACGGCGACGACGCCGAGAATGACGATCGCCAGCGCCATCAGCGCGAACGCCCGTCCGCGGCGGTGCGACGGCGCGGGCCGCGAGCGTGCCAGGGCCGGTTCGGCAAGCGCTCTCCTGCCGGGAGGCACGGCCGAGGGACGCCGTCGGCTGGGCGAAGCCGGGGAACTCCTTGGCGCCCGGGGGCCGGCGGCGATCCGGCGGGTGGTGCTCGTCGGGACCTCGGTCAATGCCCGCTGCAGGGAGGCCACGAGCTCTCCTGCGCTCTCGAAGCGAGCGCCGGCCTCCTTGGCCATGCCCCGCCGCAGGATCGGATCGACGCTCGCGGGAAGGCTGCGATTACGCTCGCTGGCGGTCGGCGGCTCGTCCTCGACGTGCTGGCGCGCTTGGGCGGCGAAGTGCGTGGCTCCGAACGGCCGCTCGCCCACCAGCAGCTCGAACGCGGCCACCGCCAGCGCGTAGCGGTCTGAGGCGCTCGTCGCCGGGCGGCCCAGCGCCTGCTCGGGAGCGAGGTAGGCGGCGGTCCCGAACAGCTGGTCGGAGGAGGTGATCGTGTCCTCGGAAACCAGCCGGGCGATGCCGAAGTCGGCGACGTGCAGCACCCGGCTGCGATCGAGCAGGAAGTTGGCGGGCTTGATGTCGCGGTGCACGATCCCGCAGCCGTGGGCATGGTCCACGGCCGAGGCCGCCTCACCGAGCCAGCGCAGCGCCTCGTGGCGGCGGACGGCGCCGACCCGGATTGCGTCGGCGACGGTGCCGCCGGCGAGATACTCCATGACGATGAAGGCGCGCCCTTCGTGGGCGGGATCGCCGGCTGCCGGCTCGGTGTCGCCGACATCGAAGACCGTCACCACGTGGTTGTGCCCGCACACCCGCGCGGCCGCACGGGCCTCGCGCTTGAAGCGGCGGACGGCCAGCTGGTCGCGGGCGAAGCGCTCGGCGAGGATCTTGATCGCCACCGTGCGATCGAGCAGCCGGTCCTCGGCGGACCACACCGACGCCATGCCGCCGGAGGCGATGTGGCGGCGAAGCCGGTAACGCTCCGGAAGCCCGGGAGGCTGGCGGGGCGCAGAACGGGCCGGGGCTCCGGAGCTCATCTGACGGTGTTCTCAGGTCGAGTGGGAATTGAGCACATTCGATCCGTGACGACGATCCTCGCAAAGGATGACATGGACCCTGCGAAGGTGAGGCGGCACGGGCCCGGCCGCGGCCGAGGTCGGAGTCCGCGGTTCGCCCTATACTGCCCGCGATGCCCAAGATATGTCACGTGTGCGCCAAGGGCCCGTCGTTCGGTAATAACCGCAGCCACTCGATGGTGGCTACCCGGCGGCGCTTTGATCCCAACCTGCAGCGGGTGCGCATCGATGACGGCGGCACTCCCCGCCGCGTGTACGTCTGCACGCGCTGCCTCAAGGCCGGCAAGATCACCAAAGCCCGCTGAGGGTCGGGTGTCGGCACCCGGGCGAGCGACTGGCGAGGCCGGTGAGGCGGGGACGTCCGATCCCAGCGTCGTCCGTTTCCGTGCGCTGATCGAGGCGGGCCTGGCGGCGCTGGAGGACCGGCGCGAGGAGGTCAACGACCTCAACGTGTTCCCCGTCGCCGACGGCGACACCGGTGACAACATGGTGCTCACGCTGCGCGCCGTGCTGACCGAGCTCGACCGGCTCACCGCCGACGCCGAGAACCGCACGATCGACGACATCGGCCGCGACGAGATCGTCGCCTCGGTCGCGCGCGCCGCCCTGCTGGGAGCGCGTGGGAACTCGGGCGTGATCCTCTCCCAGCTGATCCGAGGCGCCGCGGAGGAGCTCGCCAGCCGCCCCGGTGAGCTCGTGGACCCGGTGCTGATCGGGGCCGCTCTGGCCCGCGCCGCCGACCAGGCCTACGGCTCGGTCCGCGAGCCCGCAGAGGGCACGATCCTGACCGTGGTGCGCGAGATGTCGCACCGGGTCGCCACGGAGCTGGCTCACATGCCCGACGCGCGCCTCGGCGCGGAGGCCAGCGACGGCGAGCAGGATCTGGCCCTGGCCGACGTCATCCAGAGCGCGCTCGACGCCGGCCAGGATTCGGTCCGCCGCGGACCCGACCTGTTGCCCGTGCTGCGCGAGGCCGGCGTCGTGGATGCCGGCGGCTATGGGCTGACGGTGATGCTGGCCGGGATCCTCGGCGCCCTGCGCGGCTCCGAGCCGCCGCGGCTCGATCATCACCGGGCGGCGCGCGTCACCCATCCGCAGCATGCCTCCTCGACGTTTCGCTACTGCACCAACTTCGCCGTGACCGGCGTGGACCTGGAGCAGCGAGCCTTCATCGCCGCGCTCGAGCGCCTCGGCGACTCGGTCCTCGTCGTTGGCGACACGACCACGCTCAAGGTCCACGTGCACACCGACGACCCCGATGCCGCCACCGCGGTGTTCGCCGACCACGGCGTCGTCTCCCACCTCGACGTGGCCGACATGCGCATCCAGGTCGCCGACCGCGCCGAGCGCCTGGCGGCCGGGGTGACGAGACCCGCGTCGACGTCCACGCTGTGTGGCGCGCTCGCGGTCGTCAACGGCGACGGTATGCGCGCCCTGTACGAGAGCTTCGGCGTGCATGTCCTCGACGGCGGCCCGACGATGAATCCCTCCACGTATGACCTGCTGGCCGCGATCCACGGCGTCCCCGCCGACGAGATCGTCGTGCTCCCCAACAGCCCGAATGTCTTGATGGCCGCCGAGCGGGCGGCCGAGCTGTCGGACAGGACGGTGGCCGTCGTCGCCTCGCGTTCGCCCCAGGCCGGATTGGCCGCGGTGGTCAGCCTCGAGCCCGGCCGGGCGGCAGTCGCCAATGCGGCCGCGATGGACGCGACGCTGCGCCACGTGCGGACCGGCGCCGTCGCCCCGGCGGCGCGTGACGACGCCCAGGGCCGGTTCCACGCCGGTGACGCGGTCGGGTTCGTGCAGGAGGAGCTGATCGCCTGGGGCCCGGCCGAGGCGACGCTGCGCGACGTGCTTAAGGATCTGGCTCAGGACGCCGAGCTCATCACCTGCCTGCGCGGCGCCAACGCTCCGCTCGACGACGCGGCCGTCCACGGGATGGTCGGCGACGGCGTCGAGCTCGAGCTGTCCGAGGGCGGGCAGCCGAGCTACTGGTGGCTGCTCAGCGCGGAGTGAGCGCGCCGGCCGCCGCCGACCGCCAACGTGGTCATCATCCGTGCGGTCCCATGTCCGCGACCGCGTTCGCCACCTCCCGCTCACTCGATGACACCGAGCTGGCGCAGGCTCCGATCCGCTACCCGCGGCCGTCGGTCCTCGCCCGCCCGCTGAAGGTGGAGGGCACCAAGGCTCAGGCCGCGGCCGAGACGCTCGGGCTGCTGACGGTCGGTGACCTGCTCGGGCATCTGCCGCGCGACCACCGCGAGGCGCGGTCGGTCAGCCAGCTGATCGCCGGCGAGACGGCCACCGTCGTCGTGGAGGTGCGCAGCATCGCATCCCGGCCCGTGCGCCGGCGGGGCATGCGCCCGCTGGTCGAGGCGACCGTGGCCGACGCCAGCGGGACGATGAAGGCGACGTTCTTTCAGCAACCGTGGCTGGTCCACAAGTACCCGGCGGGCACGCGGCTGGCGCTGCACGGCAAGTTCGAGAGCCGCAACCGGTTCCGCGTCCAGGGCCATGCGCCGACCACCGACGCGGCCGTCGGCGGCGACGGCGACGCGGTCGCCCACTATCCGGCCACCGAGGGGCTGTCCTCGACCCAGATCCTGGCTCTCGTCCGCCACCATGCCGGTGCGCTGGTCGACGTCGCCGAGCCCCTGCCTGCGCAGATGCGGGTTGCCGAGCAGCTGTCCGAGCGCCGCGCCGCGCTCGCCGCGATGCACTTCGAGAGCGACGACGAGCAGGCGCAGGGGCGGCGGCGACTCGCCTTCGAGGAGCTGCTGCTCGTCCAGCTGGCCCTCCTGCGCCGGCGCCGGCTGCGCAGCCACGGCGCGTTCGCTCCGGTGCTCGACGGCCAGCCTCAGCTGAGCGCGCGGTGGCTGGCCGAGATGCTCCCGTTCACGCCCACCCGAGATCAGCGGCGGGCGATGGAGGCCGTCGACGGCGACCTGGCCGGGAGTCGGCCGATGCAGCGCCTGCTGATGGGGGAGGTCGGTTCCGGCAAGACGGTCGTCGCCCTGTACGCGCTCCTGCGGGCCGTCGAGCACGGCCATCAGGGAGTGTTGATGGCGCCCACCGAGCCGCTGGCCGAGCAGCACTTCGCCACCATCCAGGCGCTCATGCCCGGCGAGGCGGTGCCGCTCGGGCTGCTCACCGGCTCCACGCCGGGCCGGCGGCGCGCCGACCTGCTGGGCAAGCTGGGCTCCGGCGAGCTGTCCTTGATCGTCGGCACCCACGCGCTGATCGAGGAACCGGTGCAATTCGCCTCGTTGGCGGTCGCGGTCGTCGACGAGCAGCACCGCTTCGGGGTCCGACAGCGAGCGGCGCTGGACGCGAAGGCGGGGCCGGGGGAGAGTCCCCATGTGCTGCACATGACGGCCACGCCGATCCCCCGGACGCTCGCGCTGTCGCACTACGGCGACCTGGACTTCACCGTGCTCGCCGAGCTCCCCCGCGGCCGCCAGCCGATCCAGACGTTCGTGTGCTCGACCGAGCGTGAGCGAGCTCGCGCCTACGACCGCATCCGCGAGGAACTGCGCGCCGGGCGCCAGGCGTTCGTCGTCTGCCCGCTCATCTCGGAGTCCGAGGTCCTGGCCGCCCGAGCCGCAACCGCCGAGTTCGAGCGCCTGCGGACTAGCGAGCTGCGCGACTTCCGCGTGGTGCTCATGCATGGGCAGCTGCCCAGCTCAGAGAAGATCGGGGTGATGCGAGCGTTTGCCGCGGGCGAGGCCGACGTGCTCGTCGCCACGTCGGTGATCGAGGTCGGGATCGATGTGCCGAACGCCACCGTCATGCTCGTCGAGGACGCCGACCGCTACGGGATCTCGCAACTCCACCAGCTGCGGGGGCGCATCGGCCGTGGCGAGCACGCATCGCTGTGCCTGCTCTTCGGGCCCAAGGGATCGCCTCGCCTTCGGGCACTGGCCGAGCACACCGACGGCTTCCGCCTGGCCGAGATCGACCTCGAGCTGCGCGGCGAAGGGGAGCTCGTCGGCACACGGCAAAGTGGGCTGGCACAGTTTCGTGTCGCCGAGATGCCACGCGACCGGGAGCTGCTTGAGCGTGCTCGGATGCGGGCTGAGGCTCTCGATGCCGCGGATCCTGAGCTTGTTTTGCCCGAGAACGCTCTGCTTGCTGACGCCCTTGAGGGACTCTTTGGCGCTGAGGCGCTGGCTCCGATCCGGGCGTGACGGGTTCCCGCGGGCGCCTCGGGGGATCGCACGTCTGTGCCTCCGCGCTCGCTGGGCGGCCCGCGGCGGCGGAGGATGCAGCCGGTTTGGTGCGCCGACTCGCAGAAAGCGATAAAAGCCGTGCATATGCCGGTAAATGTCACATGCGGGTGATCGGGGGTGCGTATGGCGGGCGGGGGCTGGTGGCGCCGCGGGGGTCGGCGACACGGCCGACGTCTGATCGGGTGCGGGAGGCGGTGTTCTCGATCCTGGGCGACGTAGAGGGTGCGCGGGTGCTCGATCTGTTCGCCGGGTCGGGTGCGCTGGCCATCGAGGCGCTCTCGCGAGGGGCGGCGGAGGCCACGCTGGTCGACTCCGGGGCGGCCGCTGTCGACGCGATCCGGCGCAACCTGGCGGCCCTGCAGATCGAGGCCGAGGTGGTGCGCCAACCGGTGGCGCGGTTCCTCGAGCGCGCACGCCGGGCCGCTCGTCAATACGATCTGGTGTTCCTCGATCCCCCATATCGCCACGCCGACCTCCTTGGACGGGAGCTCAAGGTGGCGCTGGGCCCGGTGCTAGCCACCGGTGCCCGCGTCGTCTCCGAGAGCGATCGTCGCCATCCCCTGGAGCTCAGTCTGGGGGCGGTGGACGAGCGCCGCTACGGCGACACCCTGATCCGCATCCATGACTCCCGATAACCGCATCGCCATCTGCCCGGGCACGTTCGACCCGGTCACCTACGGCCATCTCGACGTGATCGGGCGGGCGTCGAAGATGTTTGACACCGTCGTCGTGGGGGTCGTCAACCTACCGTGGCGCAAGGGCAACACACTGTTCAGCGCCGAGGAGCGGATCGCGTTTCTCCAGGGCGCCACGCGCGACCTGCCCAACATCGAGATCGAGACGTTCAGTTCGCTCTTGGTGACATTCGCTCGCGAGCGTGGGGCGATGGCGATCGTCAAAGGACTGCGCGCCATCTCGGACTTCGAATACGAGCTGGAGATGAACCAGCTCAACCGCCGGCAGGCTCCGGAGATCGAGTCCGTTTACCTGATGGCCTCGCCCAAGTACAGTTTCATTAGCTCGAGCGGCGTCAAGGAGCTCGCGACATTTGGCGGGGAGATCGATGAATTGGTCCCCGACGAAGTGGCGCGGCACTTGAAGGAACGACTCGGGCGCTGACGAAACAGAGGTTTGTTAAATGGATGTCCTTGTACTGATCGACAAACTGGACGACCTCGTCCACAACGCCAAGCCGGTCCCGCTGACCGACCAGGTACGCGTGGACAAGGAGGAGATCTACGACATCCTCGATCAGATGCGCGCCACGATCCCCGAGGAGATCAAGCAGGCCCGCTGGATCGTGAAGGAGCGCCAGGAGATGCTCGCTGAGGCCAAGCGCGAGGCTGAGCGGATCGTCAAGGAGGCGCGCGAGCGCCAGGAGCGTCTCGTCTCCGACGAGGAGATCACCAAGCAGGCGGAGCGCGCCGCCGAGGACATCATCGAGGATGCCCGCGGTCGCGAGCGTGAGATCCGCCTCGGCGCCGAGGACTACGCCGACGAGATCCTCAACACGCTCGAGGTCAACCTGAGCAAGTTCATCGCCGCCGTGCAGCGCGGCCGTGATCGCCTGGCGGGCAAGGACGAGCCCGCC
>DATAUL010000061.1:0-4230 GCA_036268255.1 Solirubrobacteraceae bacterium
GGGTCGCACCGCCCTGGTGACCGGCGCCTCCCGCGGCATCGGAGCCGGCATCGCCGCGGCGCTGGACCGGGCGGGAGCCCGCGTGGCCCTTGCAGCTCGCACCGGCGACGCGCTGTCGCGAGTGGCCGCCGGGCTGGCGAATGACCCGGTCGTGATCGAGACCGACTTGTCGGACCCCGCAGTGCCGGACCGCCTGGCGGCCGAGGCCGAGGCGCAGCTCGGGCGCGTCGACGTGCTCGTCAACAATGCCGCGCTCGGCGGCCGGAGGCTCCTGCGCGACGTCGATGCCGAGGTGATCGACGGGATGCACGCGGTCAACGTCCGTGCTCCCCTGTTGCTGGTGGCGGCGCTGGCCCCCGGCATGGCGGAGCGCCAGCGCGGCTCGATCATCAGCCTGTCGTCGGTCTCGGGGGTAGTCGGGACCCCCCATCGCAACGTGTACGCCGCCACCAAGGGCGCGATCGACGCGGCCACCCGCTCGCTGGCGAGCGAGCTCGGGCCGCAGGGGATCCGCGTCAACTCGGTCGCCCCGGGCGTCGTCGACACCGAGATGTGGGCCCACAACAAGGCGATTCCCGGCGTCGTGGAGATGGTCGAGGCACGGACGCCGCTGCGGCGCTGGTCGACGGTCGAGGACGTCGCCGACGTCGTCGTGTTCCTCGCCTCCGACGCGGCCCGCTTCATCACCGGGGAGACGATCTGCGTCGACGGCGGCATGGCCCGGACCCTCGACCTGTTCAGCGGAGCGACCTGATGGGGGCGCCGAGGCGACGAGCGATCCGCTACGGACTGGCGCGTGCCGCGGCCGTCCCGATCGCCGCCTTCGCCGTCCACCAGCTGCGGTATCTGCTGGCGTTCGGGGCCGGCGCCAGCGCCGAGCTGCAGCGTCAGGGACATTCGTACCTGCACTCGGTCGTTCCGTGGCTGGTCCTGGCGATCGCACTGAGCGCCGGCGCGTTCTTGTCGTCTCTGGGCCGGGCGCTCTCGGGCCAGACGACCGTGCCGCGCTACGGGCTCTCGCTCATCGGCCTGTGGCTGACGTGCGGCGCGTGCCTACTGGCGGTCTACACCTGCCAGGAATTCCTCGAGGGCCTGGTCGCCACCGGACACCCGGCCGGCGTGGCCGGGGTCTTCGGCTACGGCGGCTGGTGGGCGATCCCCGCCGCGCTGTGCGTCGGGCTCGTGCTCGCGGCCCTGCTGCACGGCGCCCGGTGGATCCTGCGCGAGGTGGCCTCCCGCCGGGGAGCCCACGCTCGCGTCGCGCCGTCGCGCCCGGCCCGAGCGCCGCGTCCGGTGCCCGCGCTGCTGCCCCGTCTGGCGCCCCTGGCGCTCGGCTGGTGCGGGCGGGGCCCTCCTCGCTGACGCGCGCCGCCGGGTCCCTGGCCCGGCCGCACCACATCGTCAGCCCACCAAGGAGGAACAGAACGTGAAACGTCATATCGCGTTGGCGCGGGCCCCGCGGGTCGCCGCCCTGGCGCTCATCGGACTGCTGGCCATCCCAGCGATCGCAATCGGGCATGCCCGCGTCAGCCCGGCCGTGTCGGTCTCAGGCCAGTTGCAGCTCTACAGCCTGGCTGTCCCGACCGAGAAGTCGGGGGCGACCACGGCGAAGATCGTCATGACCGTGCCCAGCGGCTTCGGCATCGATTCGTTCGTGCCGCCGCCGGCCGGGTGGAGGCAGCAGGTGCAGTCGACGGGCTCCGGGGAGGACGCCGTGGTGCAGAAGGTCACCTGGACGGGCGGGGCGACCCCCACCGGCGAGGACTCGCTGTTTCAGTTCCTCGCCCAGCCGGCCTCGGCCAAGGACTACACCTTCCGCGTGCAGCAGACCTACTCCGACGGCTCGATCGTCGACTGGTCCGGCGCGGAGTCCTCGGAGGCGCCGGCGCCGACGATCGAGGTCAAGGACTCGCTCGGCGGCGGGAGCGGCACGTCGCTGCTGACGATCATCGCCCTGGTGGTCGGCGTGCTCGGCTTGGCGGCGGGCGGGTTTGCCCTGATGAGCCGGGGCGGGGGCGGAGACGGCCGCAGCGGCGGGAGGAGCCTGGCGTGACGCGCGCGGGGCGGATCCTCGGCGCGCTGGTGGCGGTCGTCCTGTGTTTGGCGGTGATGCCCGAGGTCGCCTCGGCGCACGCCTATCTGATCAGGACCTCGCCGACGGCCAGCCGCGTGCTCAACACTCCGCCCCGTCAGGTCTCGCTCACCTACGACGAGGCCGTCGAACCGCGCTTCGCGATCATCTCGGTCACCAACGTCGACGGGCACCAGGAGACCACGGGCCCGGTCCGACGCTCGGCGGCCGATCCGGACACCCTGGTCGTACCGCTGCGACCGAGGCTGCCCGAGGGCTGGTATTTGATCTACTGGCGCGCGATCTCGGTTGACGGCCATCCGGTGCAGGGGGCGTTCACGTATGCCGTGGGTCCCAACCCGGGGCCGGCGCCGAAGTTCGCGGTCCCGAGCATCTCCGCGGGGGCCACCGCTCCCAACCTGCTGATCACCCGGTGGGTGATGTTCCTGTCGGTGATGGTGGCGATCGGCCTGTTCGCGCTCCGCTTCTTCGTTGCCCGATCGCTGCCTCGACGGGTCGACGGAACCGGCCTGCGCGCGCTCTCGGTCGCGTTCGTAGCGGCGTCTGTGATCGGGGTCCTGGCAATCCCGGTCTACTTGGACTTCGCGATCGCCTCGGACTCACTGCGCTCCGTGTTCGACGTTGGGGCGCTCGTGCCGCTGTTCCGGGTGACCGCGTTCGGACGCGGCTACGTCGACATGATGCTGTGCTTCGCGCTCTTCTGCGTGGCTGCCTGGGTCGCCTTGCTCGTCGACCGGCCCGATCGTCGGTCTCGGTCGCTGGCCGAGATCCTCGCCCAGACCGGTGCGCTGCTGGCCGCCGGAGCGGTGCTGGTACTGCCCGGCGCGGTCGGGCACGCCGGTCAGACCTCGCCGCGCGGCCTGTCGGTCCCAGTCGACTGGCTGCACCTGATCGCCGGCTCGGTGTGGCTGGGCGGCCTGGTGGGGCTGCTCGTGCTGTGGTTCACCGCGGACTCGAGGCGTCGAGTGGCGGCGCTGTCGGTCGTGGTGCCGCGCTTCTCGACGGTGGCGTTGGGGTCCGTGGCGTTGCTGCTGACGACGGGCACGATCGCCACCATCGATCACATGCCGGCGCTCGACGCGCTGTGGGACACCGGCTACGGGGTGGCGATCCTGGTCAAGATCGCGATCCTGCTGGTGGCGATGGCGGTCGCCGCGGGCAACCTGCTGTCGACCCGGCCGCGGCTGGCTGCCGCCGGTGGTGGCTCGAGCGCCGGGGACGGCGCCGATGCCGTCAGAGCGGCGAGCCTCCTACGGCGTCTGGTCGCCGTCGAGGCGGTGCTGGTCGCCGGCGCGGTGTTCGTCGCCGCTCTGCTCTCCAGCCTCGCTCCCCCGCCGCCGGCGTTCGCCAAGCAGAACGCGGCGCTGGCATCAGTTGGGCCCGGCACCGTGGCCCAGACGATCGAGCGCGCCGGCTACCGGCTGCAGGTCCTCGTCTCACCCAACAAGGCGGCGGCCCCGGACTCCTTCGCCCTGCGCATCACCAAGGGAGGCCAACCCGTCCGGCACGCCGACGTCACCCTCACCTTCAACCACACGGAGATGCAGATGCCCCAGCAGCAGTATCAGCTGACCGAGACGCGGCCGGGGGTCTACTCGCGCCGTGCGCCGGCCCTCATCATGGTCGGCAAGTGGGCGCTGGCGTTCAACGTCTCGCCGCCCGGCGGGCCGCCGTTCACCGCCCTGATCATCGACGAGGCCAACGGATGAGCACCCCGCAGATCGTTCTGCGCCTGACCCTGGCGGTGCTCGTCCTCGTGGGGGGCATCGTCGCCGCGGTGGTGGCCATCGAGGTCGTGCGCACCGTGCTGTCCTGACTCATCTGCGGGCCTGGCTGACGCGGGTGGTCGGCCGTCTCGCCCTCGATGCCCTACGTAAATCCCGCGCGCGACGGGAAAAGTACTTCGGGGAGTGGCTGCCCGCCCCGGTCGCCGGATCGTCGGCATCGAGTCGATGCGCAACCCGGAGAAGCTCACCCGCGTCGACCTGCTGTGAGGGCCCGGCGGAGTCTGCGGCGCGGCACCCGCCCGCCGGCAGGGCGGGCGGGGTGGACGGGGTCGAGTCCTACTTGACCGGTTCGGGCGAGGGCACGATCCGGATGTAGGGCTTGGGGGACTCCCAGCCGTCGGGGTAGGTCTC
>DATAUL010000062.1:0-14874 GCA_036268255.1 Solirubrobacteraceae bacterium
CTGCTGGCGCTGCGCAACCGCGGTGCCGATGTGCGGATGGTCGAGCTCGAGCCCGACGGGATCGACACGGCCGCCGTGGAGCGGGTGCTGGCCACCGGCGCCCAGCCCAAGCTGGCGCACATCATCCCCAACTTCCAGAACCCCGCCGGCTACACCCTGTCGGGCCCCAAGCGCGAGCGGCTGATCGAGCTGGCCCGCGCCCACAACTTCACGATCTTCGAGGACGACCCGTACGTGACGCTGCGTTTCGCCGGCGAGTCGCTTCCCACGATGGTCTCGATGGACGGCGGGCGGGACGGGGTCGTGGTCTATGCCTCCTCGTTCTCCAAGACGGTCTGCCCCGGCATTCGCGTCGGATACCTCGTCGGCCCCGAGCAGCTGATCGCGCAGATCGCCAAGCTCGCGACCAGCACCTACATCTCGCCCAACATGGTCGCCCAGGGCATCGTCAACCAGTTCGCCCGCTCGGGAGCGATCGACCGCTCGATCAACACGGTTCGCGAGGCGCTCCGCGAGCGAGCCCAAGCGCTGGGCAACGCCCTCACCGAGCGTCTGCCCGATGCCCGCTTTGTCGCCCCCGAGGGCGGTTACTTCATGTGGGTCGACCTGCCCGAGGGCACCGATGTGTCCGCCATGTTCGATGCTGCCGCCGCCCGCGGCGTGGCCTTCGTCAAGGGCACCGACTTCGTGCTCGAGGGCGGAGAGTCCTCGCTGCGCCTGGCCTACTCCGGGGTCACCGTGCCACAGATCGAGGAGGGCGTGAAGCGCCTCGCCGACGCCTACGCGGAGGTCGCCGCGCCCGCGCATGCGGCCTGAGGAGGCACGCGCCCTCGGGCGCCTCGGCAGCGAGGCCGCCGCGGGCATCGCCGCGCAGGCTCGCGACGTGCACGCGGGGATCGCCGGCCGGGTGTTCGGCCTGCTGGGCCGCCCGGCGGAGCCGGTCCGCGCGGCCCACGATCAGATCTCAGCCGGCGCGTATGCGGCGGCGCGCGCGCTGACGGGGTCACTCGTGCGCGGCGGCGCCGTCGCGTACGGCTTCACCCGCGCTCGTGACGCTCCGTCGCTGGAGGAGCACTCGGCCGGCCGCGCCGTGATCGGCGCGATCAACGGCGCGTGGGGAGACCGCCTGCGGGCGGCCGGCAGCCGGCTTGAGATTCCCATGTCGCTGCGCCACGCCCGCGCCGACGTAGGTTTGGATGCCGGGTCGCTGGCTCAGGCGTTCCCCGCTGCCACAGGGCGGCTCGTCGTCTTCGCGCACGGCCTCGGCGAGACCGACGACGCCTGGCGACTGCGGTCCCAGCAGCACGTGCCCTACGGCGACCGCCTGCGCTCAGAGCTCGGCTACTCCCCCGTGTTCATTCGCTACAACAGCGGGTTGCACATCTCCGACAACGGGCGTGCCCTCGCCGTCCTGATGGACGAGCTGACCGCGAACTGGCCCGTTCCGGTGGCCGAGATCGCGCTCGTCGGGCACTCGATGGGCGGCCTGGTGGCTCGCGGGGCGTGTCACTACGCACAGCCGGGGAGCTGGCGAGAGCTCGTTCGCCACGTCTTCATGCTCGGCGCTCCGCACAAGGGCGCGCCGCTCGAGCTGGCCGCCAACGCGGCCTGCCACGCGCTCTCGCGGCTGCCCGAGACGCGCCCCTTCGCCACCCCGATCAAGGTGCGCGCCGCCGGCGTCAAGGACCTCGGCTACGGCTACGTGGTCGACGAGGATTGGCAGGGCCACGATCCCGACGCGTTCTGGTCAAACACCGGCACCGTCGTCCCGTTTCTTGACAGCGCCAATCACTACTTCGTCTCGGCGACGCTCACCCGCGACCCCGAACATCCGCTCGGGCGGCTCGTCGGCGACCTGCTCGTCCGGCGTGCCAGCGCCTGGTCGCACGAGGGCCGCGGCGAGCAGCTGCAGTTCGTCATCGACCACTACAGCCACCTCGGTGGCGCCAACCACTTCGACCTGCTCAACCATCCGTCCATCTACGCGCAGCTGCGGCGCTGGCTGGCGACCGGGCGCGAGCTGCCGGTCGCGGGGTGAGAGGCCCGGGGCGGCGCAGCGGCTAGCGGCCGTAGCGCCCGCCGCCGAGCACCAGCTGCTCGGGCAGGGCGGTGCGGGGCGGAGGCGAGGGATCGGCGCGCACCGAGACTGTCTCGGCGACGCTGAAGGTGATCGTGGCCGGCGTCCCGTTGAGGTCGAGCTCCACGGTCTGCCCGTCGGAGGCGGTGATCGTGCCCTCCGCGCCGGGGTCCAGGCCGGCGGTCTTGAGGTAGTGCAGCAGATCCTCGGACTCGTTCTCCAGGCGGAGGATCTGCACCGTGGCACCGACGGTGCAGTCGGCCAGTGGCACCCCGTCGACGCGCTGGCCGACCTTGATCGGGTGACCGTGCGGGCAGGTCGTGGCGTCGCCGACGGAATCGCGCACGTATGCCTCGAAGCGCGGCGTCATCGCGTACTCCAGCTTCTCGGCCTCCTCGTGCACGTCGTCCCACGGGACTCCCACCACGTCGGTGAGGAAGCGCTCAATCATGCGATGGCGCCCGACCACGCGCTCGGCGTGCTCGCGCCCGAAGTCCGTGAACTCGATCCCGCGTCCCGCGCCGCGGGCGATGTAGCCGCCGCGCTCGAGCCGGCCGAGCATCTCGTGCACCGTCGGCGCCGAGAGCCGCATCGCCCGAGCGAGATTGGCACCTGTCATCGGAAATCCTGCCTCGAAGAGCCAGAACAGCGACTCGAGGTACTCCTGTTCGGCGACGGTTGCGTGGGCACCCATACCGCCCTGATCCTAGCGACCCGCTGCCATCCGTCTCGGCCGTCTCCGGTCGGCATCTGGGGTGAAACCGCTCGGCTTGAATTTGCGCAAAACAGCTGTACTGTTCCGTGACCCTCCTGAGTAGTGGAGAGCCTTAGGGAGGCTTGCGGGTATGAAGGGGCAGACCAGGCCGCTCCATCCGATGATGCTGGGTTCTGACCGGTGACCGACGCGGTCGCGACGCTCCTTGGCCACCGCGGCGGGAGCGTGGCCGCGCCGTTGATCATGATCGGCGTGGTGATCGTCAGCGCTGCGGCCGCAGTCCTGCTGACTCGGCTGTCCGTGCGTCGGCGACGGCGTGCTCGCCGGATGGCTCGCGCCGGGCCGGCGACCCCGGTCGCTCCGCCCGTCGCCGCGCCCCCCGGTGACGCTCCGTCCGGGCCGGCGCCGATCGAGTGGAGGCGCGCCCGCTCGCGCGTCCGGTCGCGCGCCCCGCTTGAACCCATTCCTCCATGGTCCCCGGTCGTCGCCGGTCCCCCTGGCTCGGATGTGGATGACGAAGACGTCATCGCCGACCCGCTGGCGCGACTCGAGCGCGAGATTCTGAAGCAGGGGGCTGCCGCTTCGGCGGCGGCCACGTCGCGGCGGAGCCCGCCCGGCGACGGGGCATATCGGCTCGGCCAGATCCTCTATGAGCGCGGTCGGCTGGACGAGGCCGCGGCCGCGTGGCGTCTGGCCGCTTCAAAGCAGCACGCCAAAGCTGTGGCCAGGCTCGCCGAGCTCGAGCAGACCGGTGGTACCGACGCGCACGGCTAATGTCGCGGCGAATCGGGGCACTAGCATCGGCGGCACCGTGTCGCTGCCGCTCACATCTCCGGTCGCCCCCCAGCTGGCACGCTCGGCCAAGGAGCTTCCGCTCGGCGACCAGTGGGCCTATGAGCCGAAGTTCGACGGGTTCCGGGCGATCGTGTTCGTCGACGGCGACGAGCAGACGATCCAGTCGCGCAGTGGCAAGCCGCTCGGGCGGTACTTCCCGGAGCTGTCGTTTGCACCGGGGCGCTACGTCGTCGACGGCGAGATCGTGATCGACGACGATTCGGACCCCAACCACCCCGCGCAGGACTTCGGCGCCCTGCAGCAGCGTATCCACCCCGCCGAGTCCCGCATCAAGATGCTGGCCGAGCAGACGCCGGCCCACTACCTCGCCTTCGACCTGCTGGCGCTGGATGACGAGACGCTGCTCTCGCTGTCGTTTCAGGAGCGCCGCGCCGCGCTCGAGCAGCTGACCTCGGCGATGGCGATCGGTCTCACACCCCTCACCCGCGACCCGGCCGGCACCGCGCCGTGGCTGGCCCACGGCGAGGGTGTCGTGGCCAAGGACCTGCGCGCCGCCTACCGGCCCGGCGAGCGCAAGGGAATGGTCAAGGTCAAGCGGGTGCGCACGATCGACGCCGTGGTGGCCGGATACCGGCCGGGCAAGGAGGACGGCACGGTCGGCTCGCTGATCCTCGGGCTCTACGACGACGGCGGGACGCTGCACGTCGTCGGACACTCCTCGGGGCTGCGTGCCGCCGAGAAGCGCGCGCTCGTCGACACGCTGCGCCCGTACGAGACCGGGGAGCGCGGTCACGGCGACCCCAGCCGCTGGCAGTCCGAGCGCGACCTGGAATGGATCTCGCTGCGACCGGAGCTGGTCGTCGAGGTGACGTTCGATCATGCCTCCGATGGCCGGATCCGCCACGGAACGAAGATCCTGCGCTGGCGCGACGACAAGCCCCCGCGCGAGTGCCGCCTCGAACAGATGCAGTCCTGAGAATCACGAGAAGGAGACAGACATGCCGTTGCAAGGTGAATACGAGCCACCCGCCGCCCAGTGGGTGCGTGACCAGGTCGAGGAGTACGAGGGATCAGGGGGCACGCGCGGCACCGAGCTGCGCGGGGTGCCGACGATCGTGGTGACGTCCAAGGGCGCACGATCCGGCAAGCTGCGCAAGAACCCGGTGATGCGCGTCGAGCACGACGGCGCCTATGTCGCCGTGGCCTCGAAGGGAGGCGCTCCTGAGAATCCGACGTGGTACTACAACCTGGTCGAGCACCCGCTCGTCGAGCTCCAGGACGGCACGTCGAAGGGCGACTACAACGCCCGGGTGCTCGACGGCGATGAACGCGCGCTGTGGTGGGACCGCGCCGTCGCGGTCTGGCCCGACTACTCCGAGTACCAGACCAAGACCGACCGTCAGATCCCGCTCTTCCTACTCGAGCCTGCCGACTGACCAACGGGGATGGCACCGCGCCGGCGGCGCCGCCGGCCGCGGGGCGCCGCGCCCCCCGCAGCCGGGGACCGGGTGGGCTCAGTGTCCCGGTCGCGCGGCGTCCGCCTCCCTGGCAAGCCGGGTCATGAAGGCGAAGAACCTGTCTGACTGACCGCGGAACAGTCCGTCGTCGGTCAGGAACTTCAACGCCCCCATCGCCGCCCCCTCGGTTTCGGTGGGGCGGATGATCGAGCACACCGGGAACTTCCGGCTTAGGAAGATCGTCGGCTCCGGCATGATCAGGTTGGTCTGGAACAGCTCGCCGCCGAACGGCGGGGAGTTGAGATCCGGGAACACCAGCCCGTTCGTCGGGTCGGTCAGCGCCGGGGCGTTGCCGGCCTTGTCCGACCAGGTCTGGAAGTGCATCGTCTCGGTCGGGCCGATGCTCAGCAGAACGCGGAGCACCTCCTTGTCATGGACGCGCTGAGCGAGCTGGGGATACAGGCTCGTGCCGCCCTGCTCGATCGTCGCGAAGTGAAAGCCCGCCGTGTTGGCAATCGCCTGCAGGTGATCGGGGGGCGTGAGGTCGGCATCGGAGCGCGGGATCGCCGGGAACATCCCGTTGGCCAGCCCGGGGATCGCCTGCGGCAGCGTGTCGCCGAAGTCCGGGTTCTGGTTGTCACTGCGATACCGCGTGTACCAGCTGGTGTCGACGGTCAGCTCCATCAGGTTGGTGAGGCGCTTGATCTGCTGGGCGCCGGTCGCCTGACTGCTCGGCAGTGTCCGGAAGCGCTCCAGGCTCACCGCATCACCGCCCCGCGCCTGCAGGTAGGCGTTGAGGAACGTGAAGTGGGTGAACTCGTCATCGGTGTTGTCGTGCACGTACTGAGCCATGTCTGAGTCGAGCACCGCGAGGGCGGCCGTGAAGGCCGCGTTGCCGGTCCCGCCCGGGACCTCGCTGTCCTGGACTCCGCACAGCTCGTTGTACTGCTGCCAGAGGTCGGTCTCCAGGATCTCGAGCGCCGCGAGGAAGCGCAGGATCGCCTCGTCGCCCTCCCGCAGGCGAGTGCCGGCCACCGCCAGCGGAACGTCCGCGAGCAGACCCGCACCAAGGGCGCCCACCCCCACTCCGGTCCCGACCAGGAACGAGCGGCGGCTGCTCAGGTGCCCGCCCTCGTGGCTGCTGGCTGTGTTGGACTTACTCATGACGTGCGCTCCTTCGGTCGTGGACGACGAACCCGGCGCATCGACTCAGACCACCGGATCCCGGCGACTCTCAGCCGGTCCCTATGCCGGCTGTCGCCCTCTCTGACCCCGGGCCGGGCAGTTCCTTCCCCACGTCAGAAAAAGATCTGAGAAGCGCGAGCGCTCGCTACTGCGACGGCTTGCGGGCGCGGCTGGGCTGCACGCGCGGAGGCTCGCCCGCCTGCTTTGTGAAGTGCGGTGGCCAGGCCGCGTCCCCCAGGCCCCGCTGCTCCTCGTCGATCCGGCTCAGATCGAGCAGGGCGTCCAGCGAGCCGGCATGGTCGTCCATATCGGCGCTCGGGTCCCCGCGGCGGGCGACGAGCGCCGGCACGGTGTCGATCCGCAGCTCGGCCGGCTCCACGTCGGCGACCTCGTCCCAGCGCAGCGGCGTCGACACGCGGGCGTCCGGGGTGGGTCGCACGCTGTAGGCCGAGGCGACGGTGCGGTCGCGGATGTTCTGGTTGTAGTCGACGAACACTCCGTGGCGCTCCTCCTTCCACCACTTGCTGCTCGCCCGGTCCGGCGCCCGGCGCTCCACCTCGCGGGCCAGTGCCAGCGCCGCTCGCCGGGTGGCGAAGAAGTCGTGCTGAGGGTAAATCCGGGCGTAGATGTGGATCCCCCGCGAGCCGCTCGTCTTCGGGTAGCCAGTCAGCCCGTGGTCGGAGAGCACCTCGCCGCACACGAGCGCCACCCGGCGCACGTCATCCCAGCTGGCCTCCGGCGTCGGGTCGAGATCGACGCGCAGCTCGTCGGGGTGATCGAGCTCCGGAGCGCGAACCTGCCACGGGTTCCAGTCGATCACTCCCAGGTTGACGCCCCACACGAGATGCGCGGCGTCGTTGGGCGTCAACTCGCGGGCCGTACGGCCGCTGGGGAAGGTCACGGTCGTCGTCTGCAGCCACTCGGGAGCTGAGTCGGGGATGCGCTTCTGAAAGAACGGCTCGCCGCCGGCGCCCTCGGGAAAGCGCTTGAGCACGGTCGGTCGGTCGCGCAGGTGGTTGACGACCGCGTCGGACAACGTCAGGTAGTACTCGATGAGGTCTCGCTTGGTGATCTCCGGACCCGCGAAGAAGACCTTGCCCGGGCTGGAGATCCTGACCTCGCGCCCGCCGGCGTCGATTAGCTCGTAGTCGGTTTTCGCCACTCGCACAGGATGCCCGATACTGGCGGCGTGAACCCGATCGCCGGCATCCGGGAGACGGTGCTCGTCGCCCCCGACTCGTTCAAGGGCACGTTCACGGCCGTCCAGGTGGCCGAGGCGATCGGGATGGGCCTGCGCGACGGTGGGCGGCCCGTCGACCTGTGCCCGGCGGCCGATGGGGGCGAGGGCACGCTCGATGCGCTGGTGGCGGCGATGGACGGCTCGGTGCACGCGGTGCAGGCCAGCGATCCGCTGGGCAGGACGATCGAGGCGCACTTCGCGGTGAGGGGCTCGACGGCGATCGTCGAGACGGCGGCTGCCAGCGGCCTCGGTCTGGTGGCGGCGGCCGAACGCGACGCCATCGAGGCGAGCACGTTCGGCACCGGTGAGCTGCTGGTCGCCGCCGCGGCCGCGGGCGCCGACACGATCCTGCTGGGCGTCGGCGGGAGTGCCACCACCGACGGCGGCGCCGGGGCGATTCGTGCGATCGAGCGTGGCGGCGGCCTGGAGGGGGTGCGGCTGGTCGTGCTATGTGACGTGCGTACGACGTTCGCCGATGCGGCCCGGGTCTTCGGCCCGCAGAAGGGCGCCGACCCCGACCAGGTACGACGCCTCACCGCGCGGCTCAATGCTCAGGCTCGCCGGCTCCCGCGGGATCCACGCGGAGAACCGATGACCGGCGCGGCGGGCGGTCTGTCAGGCGGCCTCTGGGCGGCGTTCGCGGCCGAGCTGGTCTCGGGGGCGGCCTTCGTGCTCGATGCGGTCGGCTTCGATGCCCGGATGCGCGCCGCCCGGGCGGTGATCACCGGCGAGGGCAAGCTGGACGAGCAGAGCCTCGTCGGCAAGGTCATCTCCGAGGTGGCGACCCGCTCGCGCCAGGCCGGCGTCCCGTGCCACGCGATCGTCGGCACTCGCGAGCTCGACGCGATGGGCGCGCGCGTGCTGGACCTGGAGCGGGTACTCGAGGCGACGACGCTCGATGAGCTCCGCGACGCCGGGTCGCAGTTGGCGCAGCTGCTCTAGCTTTCTAGGCGGGCGGGGGGTCAACGGCGGCAACGATGAACAGGTAGTGCCGAGCCGGTGTCGGATTACGCGCGGAGGTGACCGGTTCGCCCTCGCTTTGATCGCGCTGGCGCTCGGTGAGGGTGACGCGACGGAGTGCTGCGCCGGCATGGCCGCGTCGGGAGCATCGTTGCGTCGGTGGGTTGCGGCGCTGACCAAGGAACCGGTCCGCCCGCTCAACGGCGAGCGCTACGACTTCGCGCGCGCATTGGTGCGCCAGATGCTGTACGAGCGATTGAGCCCAAGCCGTAGCCGAGGAGGTGGGCCCGCGGACCCTCGCGGCTACTGCTCGTTGCCGAAAACGCAGCCACGAAACCGAGGTCGACAGTGCTGGTGTGCGGGCTAGAGCTGTAAGGTCTGGCGATCGTCTCAGCGTCCGGCAGACCGTTGTGACTCGAAGGCGCTACTACTTCTGGTCTCGCCGCGCTCTCCGAGTCTGATGACCGATAGGCCGAAGGCTCCCAAGGTCGCCGAGTACATCGAGGGGATGCGCGCGTGGCGGGCCGAGCTCGAGGCCTTGCGGCTCGTGCTGCTTCGGGCCGGACTGGACGAGGAGTTCAAGTGGGGCAAGCCGTGCTACACGCACGGGGGATCGAACGTCGTCATCTTCCAACCGTTCAAGGAGCTGTGCGCGCTGCTCTTCTTCAAGGGCGCGCTGCTTGAGGACCCCGACGGCGTGCTCAAGGAGCAGGGCGAGAACACCCGCTCCGCGCTGCGCATGGAGTTCCGCTCCGTGGCAGATGTCGCGGCCGCGAAGAGGACCATCGCCGCGCTCGTGCAGGACGCCATCCGCATCGAGCAGGCCGGTCTGTCAGTCCTAAAGCGCGCTCCCGCGGAGGACGGGCCCTACCCCGAGGAGCTCGGCATGCTGCTCGACGCGGACTCTGCCCTGCTCGACGCGTGGGAGCGCCTCACCCCGGGCCGCCGGCGCGGCTGGCTGCTCCACTTCAATGGCGCCAAGCAGTCCAAGACCCGCATGGCGCGCATCGAGCGCGCCGCGCCGCGGATCTTGGAAGGCTTCGGGATGCACGACTAAAAGTCATAGCGATACCTCCGTCCGAGGTAGATGAGGCGAGGCTTCCGGGACGGTGACTCGGTCGCGGCCCCGGGCCGTTCGGACTGTCTGCATAGGTAATTACCCGCCGCGCCAACCTCCTGCTTGAGGCGGGCGATCTCGCTGTTCTCGCCGGCCTGGATCGCGCCCTGCAGCGCGGCGCGAAGCTCGGTGGCGCGATCGGAGGACTGCGACCATGCCTCCCAGGTGGCGTGCATCTCCTCGTCGTCGGGCGTTCCGGGAGCGAGCGCCGGTGCCGGCGGCGGCTCGGGCCGGAACGCACCGTCCATCGCGAGCCACGATCCATCGACGATCTCGACCGTCCGCGGCCACGACCGCACGTCGCTTTTGTCTTCTCGCCACCTCGCGTCGCGCGGTTGCATCGGCGACGACGAGCGCCCGTGTAAGCCGGCCGGGATGAGACGGCGTTGCCGCGACGTTGAGCGCTCTCGACAACTAGTGGGCGAAGGCCTGGGTCGTGCTCGCCAGGGCTCGGGGCAGGGGTCCGTCGAGTGCTTCCAGCGTCTCGGTCACGGCCCGCAGGTGCCCCAGCAGGTCATCGGCCATCTCCATGTGCATCCCGGAGCGCACGACGATCCGGAGCACGCTGAGGTCCTGGCGATTCTGAGGGAAGGTGTAGGCGGGCACGAGCCAGCCGCGCTCCCGCAGTCGCTCGGATATGTCGAACACCGTGTAGTTCTTCGTCTCGGGGCGCAGCGCGAACGCGAACACCGGCAGCTCGGAGCCGTCCGAGATCAGCCGATAGGGCGCGAGCTTCGAAATCCCCTGTGAGATGTGCATCGCCGTCTCCCGGAGGCTGCTCATCATGGCGGTGTAGCCGCTGCGTCCCAGGGTGGTGAACATGAAGTACTGGGCGATCACCTCGCTGCCCGGGCGTGAGAAGTTCAGCGAGAACGTGGGCATGTGGCCGCCGAGGTAGTTCACGTCGAACACGAGGTCGCGCGGCAGCGCCTTCTTGTCGCGCCAGATCGCCCAGCCGACGCCCGGGTACACGAGCCCATACTTGTGGCCCGAGGCGTTGATCGACTGCACGCGGGGGATGCGGAAGTCCCACTCCAGCTCCGGCGCGATGAACGGCGCCACGAACCCGCCGGAGGCAGCATCGACGTGCATCGGCACATGGATCCCCCGTTCGGACTCGAACGCCTCGAGCGCATCGGCGATCTCCTTGACCGGCTCATAGCTGCCGTCGAACGTCGAGCCGAGGATGGCGACGACGCCGATGGTGTTCTCATCACAGCGCGCGACTGCTCGGTCGGCGGTCAGGTGGAAGGTGTTGCCCTCCATCGGCACCAGCCGCGGCTCGACCTCCCAGTAGCGGCAGAACTTCTCCCAGCACACCTGGACGTTCGCTCCCATCACCAGGTTGGGGCGGTCGGCCGGCTTGCCGGCGGCCGTCTGCCGGGCGCGCCAGCGCCACTTCAGCGCCATCCCGGCGAGCATCGCCGCCTCGCTTGAGCCGGTCGTCGAGCAGCCGGTGGCGCTTTCGGCCTCCGGCGATCCCCACAGGTCGGCGAGGATGTTGACGCAGCGGGCCTCGATCTCCGCGGTCTGGGGATACTCGTCCTTGTCAATCATGTTCTTGTCGGCGGTCTCGGCCATCAGCCGGGCCCCGGCCGACGGCATCCAGGTGGTGACGAACGTGGCCAGGTTCAGCCGTGACTGGCCGTCGAGCAGCAGTTCCGAGGAGATCAGCTCGTAGGCGTTCTCGGCGCCGATTCCGCCGGCGGGGAGGCTGTCGATCGGCATCTCGGCTTCGATTCCGGGCGTGGGCAGCGTCATCGTGCGGTTGTGCCGGCGCCGGGGATGGCGGGCGCTCAGGGGCATGGCAGGGCGGGTGGGCGTTAGTCCGTCGCGATGATGACGTCGGAGGCCTTGACGATCGCGGTCACCGACGAGCCCTCGGCGAGGCCGAGCTCCTCCACGGCCTCGACCGTGATCGACGCGACCAGACGCTCTCCGGCCACGTCGAGCACGACGTTGGCGATCGCCTCGCCGCGGCGGATCTCCGAGACGGTGCCCTTGAGCTGGTTGCGGGCGCTGAGCTTCACGATTGGTTCTCCTTGATGAGCTGGTGGCAGTCGTGCTGGCGGCGCGGCCGCGCCTGTGCAATGTTTACGGCGTGCAAGCCAACCTTACGCTCGGCGAAGCGGCCAGCGCAATCGGGGTCAGCCCGGACACGCTGCGGCGGTGGGACCGCGACGGCAAGCTGACCACGTTCCGAGACGAGCGCAACCGGCGCATGGTGTCGTCCGACGAGGTCGCGCGCCTCAGCCGCCGGCGCCGCAAGCGCCACGTGACGGGCGGGCAGCTGTCGGCTCGCAACCGGATGGCGGGCGTCGTGCGCTCGGTCGAGGTCGACGGCGTGATGGCCCTCGTCGAGATCGAGGCCGGCCCGTTCCTGATCACCGCTGCGGTCACCCGCGACTCGGTGGAAGAGCTCGGCCTGGCGCCGGGCGTCGAGGCGACGGCCACCGTCAAGGCGACCTCGGTGATGGTCGAGCGCAGCCGCCGCTGACCCGGTGGCGATCGAGAAATTCCACGACCTGTTCGTGGCCAGCGCGAGCGTGGCCGGTGCGCTCATCGGGTTGCTGTTCGTGGCGATCTCGGTTGCCCATGAACGGCTGGAGGACGCCGCCGCTCCCCACATCCACCGCGTCGGGGCGGCCGCGGCGCTGACTGCGTTCGTCAATGCGCTGACCGTGTCGCTGTTCGGCCTCCTCCCGGGCGACGAGCTCGGCGGGACGGCCGTCGTCGTCTCGATCTTCGGGGTGTTGTTCGTGGTTGGCGCGATGCTCTCGCTATGGCGGGTGCGCCGCAGCGGTTCGGGTTGGACGAGCGCGCGCGACGCGCTGTTTCTGATCAGCTTGGGGGCGACGTTCGTCGTGCAGCTGATCGGCGGTCTGGAGCTCGGCGCTCACCCCGCCGACGTCGGCGACGCGCGGCAGATCGCAATTACGATGATCGTCTGCTTTTTGATCGGGATCACCCGCTCGTGGGTGTTGATCGGCGGACCGTCGATCGGGCTGACCAGCGAGCTGACGAAGCTCGTGCGCGAGCGCACGTCGGAGCCGGACGGCGATGATTAGAACCTGACGTCGAGCCGCGGCGGCTTGCGGAACACGAGACCCCGCACCGACGCAGGGCGCTCGCCGTCCAGGTGCAGCTGCGGGAGGGTGTTGAGGAGGGCGGCGACGGCGGCCCGGGCCTCCAGGCGAGCCAGGTGCACGCCGACGCACACATGGGGGCCCTGGGCGAAGGCGAGGTTGCCGCGCCGCGAGCGGGTCAGGTCGAACTCGTCGGGACGGGCGAAGACCGCCGGATCCCGGTTGGCGGCCGCCAGCGAGAGGCGCACGAGCTCTCCTCGCTCGATCTCGGCGCCGCCGAGGGTGACATCTGCGGTGGCATAGCGGTCGATCACCGCTGCCGCCGGCTCCAGCCGCAGCGATTCGTCGATGGCCCCGTCCAGCAGCGCCGGGTCGGCTCGCGCGGCGGTCAGCGCATCGGGACGCTGGAGCAGCATCAGCAGCGCGTTGGCGATCATCCCCTCGGTTGTCTCGATCCCCCCGAACAGCAGCACGGCGGCGTTGGACGCGATCTGGTCGTGTGACAGCGGGGTGTCCGCGCCGGCGGTCGCCGCCAGCAACGAGCCCTGGTCACCATCGGCGATGACGCTCTCCAGCCGCTCGCGCAGGTTGCGGAATGCCGTCGCGCCCGCGTCGGTCGGACCCTCGCCCGCGGTGATGGACGTCACCGAGGCGACGATTGCGTCATACCAGCCCAGTACGTCGGCGACCTCCTCGCCGGTCAGCCCGAGCGCCCGGGTGACGATTGCGGCGGCCATCGGGCCGGCGAACGCGCGGCGCAGCTCGGCGGTCCGGCCGGGCGCGGCCGCGACCGCCCCGGCGAGGCGCTCGGCCTCGGCGCGCGCCACATCGGCAAAGCGTTCGTTGACTGCGCCGGGCCGAAACGGGCCGGCGAACGGCGCGCGGTGTCGCTCGTGAGCGTCTCCGTCGAGGCTGAGCATGCTCGGGCCGATCACCCGGGCGGTGGAGAAGCGCGGGTCGTCGACCGTGAATGTGGCGGCGTCCCGCATCGCCTCAAGCGCCAGGTCGTGGCGCGTGACCAGCCACCCCTCGAGGCTCGGCAGCCACGAGACCGGCTCGTGTTCCCGCAACCGGGCGTGTATCGGATGGGGGTCGGCGTCAAGCTCCTGCAGGGTGACGGCGGCGCCAAGCGGAAAACGGGGCTCTCGGTCCTCGATGGCCACGACCGCCACGCTAGCGACCGTGGCGGAGACCCCGGTCACGC
The DNA here is from genome assembly GCA_036268255.1 of Solirubrobacteraceae bacterium. Classification (GTDB taxonomy): domain Bacteria; phylum Actinomycetota; class Thermoleophilia; order Solirubrobacterales; family Solirubrobacteraceae; genus Palsa-465. The sequence goes on from DATAUL010000062.1 coordinate 13,837, forward strand.
CCCGCCGAAGCCCTCGATGTCGACGATGGGTCTAAGTGTCGGGTGAGGCGGGCGGGATCCGTTTCCCCGGCGGCGGCTGACACCCCAGATCGATCAGGTGCCGAACGAACGCGATCCGGTCGCGGTCGGGGTAGAACGGCTCGATCCCGTCGCGCAGCATCCCCGCGATCCGCTCCAGATCGAAGAGGAGCGACAGTTTGCCGGGAGGATCGTCCCACTCGCCGGCGTCGTAGCGGGCCACCCACGCCGCCAGTGCGGCCAGCACCTCCAGCTGCAGCTCGTCCTCCCACCACTGTGATCGGACTGCCAGCCGGTAGCGCTCCTGCAGTGAGCACACATCGCTCCACAGCCGCTCGAACCAGACCCACCGCTCGCGGGGCAATAGGCCGCGCCAGGTCAGCGGCCAGCGCCCATCCTGCAGCTCGGGCCACTCGTCGTCGGGCGGCCAGTCGTCGCGCCAGTCGTCAGGTCCGATCCAGCTCATGCCGGGCCTCCCTTCGCCAGGGCTCGCAGGCGCCGATCGGCGAACCACATCCGCAGTCGCACCTGGGCCGGTGCGATCCGACCGTAGAGCAGGAACGCGTGTCCGGCAGGCAGCTGGCGCAACCCCTCGGGCGCCACGAGCGGCCGTCGTTTGAGGCCCGTCGTGCGGCTGCCGCCGCCCGCCCCTGTCGTGCTCGTCGTGTCGCGCACCTCCTCCTCGCCGGCCAGCCCGGAGAAGTAGCGCAGCGTGTCGAGGTCGGCCACGCCGGGCAGCAGCATCCGCGCGCGATGGCTGTTGACGACTGTCTCGGCCTGCTTGCCGTAGCGGCTGCGGGCCTGGGCGAGGTCGTGGAAGATCGATACCAGCTGGATGTTGTGGCTGGGCGCGGTGGAGGCGACCTCGGCGAGGTTGGGCAGCGGCGCCACGTTTCCGGCCTCGTCGAGGCACAGGAGCAGCGGCAGCTCGAGCCGGCCGCCGGCCAGCGTGGCTCGCTCGTAGGCGCGGTCGACGATCTCCGACAGGAGCGCGAGAAAGATCGGACGGAGCAGCTTCGA
>DATAUL010000063.1:0-3583 GCA_036268255.1 Solirubrobacteraceae bacterium
CGAGTGCATCCAGATCCACGGCGGCGCCGGCTACATGAAGGAGTACGGCATCGAGCGGGTGTGGCGCGACATGCGCCTGAACCGGATCGGCGCGGGCACCGACGAGATCATGCTCGATGTCATCGGTCGCTCCTACGGCCTCTGAGCCACGCGCGGCGGTCCCGCCGTTCACCGCGGCGCACTCGCGCGCGCGAGGTTGACGGCGGGTGGGTGGTCAACGATGCCAAGACCTACATCACCGGCGGGGAGGCGCGCCGACGTGCTCGTGTGCGCCGTCGCGACCAAGCCGGAGAGCGGCCACCGGGGGATCTCGTTCCTGCTGATCGACCGCGGCGAGGGCATCCGCCGCACCGCGCTGGGCAAGCTCGGCTGGCATGCCTCCGACAACGCCGAGATCGGACTTGATGACGTGTTCGTTCCCGGCGAGAACCTGCTCGGCACGCTGCACGGCGGGTTCTATGAGATCATGGCCAACTTCCAGTGGGAGCGGCCGCTGATGGCACTCGGCGCCGTGGGGGCGATGCAGGCCTGTTCCACCTTCCGCCGGAGCTGGAGCGCGCCCTGCGCGACGCCCGGACGGGCCCGATCGGCGGCGGTACCGACGAGATCATGAAGGAGATCCTGGGGCGTTCGCTGGGGCTGTGAGTGGGCTACGCTCGCGAGCAGTGGACTCCACGCGCGGGCAGCTGTTGATCGCCGGTCCCGGCTTGTCGGATCCGAACTTCTGGCGGACCGTCGTGCTGATCGTCGAGCACTCCGGTGACGGCGCGCTCGGCCTCGTGCTCAACCGGCCGTCGGAGACGACCGTCGGCGAGGCGGTGTCCGAGCTCGAGCCGGTGCTGGACGTCGACGACTCCCTGTACATCGGCGGACCGGTGCAGCCGTCGGCGCTGATCGTCCTCGCCGAGTTCGACGAGACCGAATCGGCGGCCCTGATCGCGTTCGAGGACGTCGGCGTGCTCGGGGGCGAGGTCGACGAGGGCACGCCCGCGGGCGTCCGCCGCGGGCGGGCGTTCGTCGGGCACGCCGGCTGGGGGCCGGGTCAGCTCGATGCAGAGCTGGAACGTGGCGACTGGATCCTCGAGCCCGCCAAGCGCGAGGACGCCTTCACCGAGACGCCGCTGGACCTGTGGGGGGCAGTGCTGACCCGCAAGGGCGGCAGCTTTGCGCTGGTCGCGCGGATGCCGCCGGACCCGTCGGTGAACTGATGGCGCACGCCCACACGCACGAGCACGCGCACGGCCGATCGCGTGAGACCGAGCGCGGCGCGCTGAAGGCCGCCCTCGCCCTGATCCTTGGCTTCATGGTCGCCGAGGTCACCGCCGGCGTGCTGGCCTCTTCCCTGGCGTTGCTCTCCGACGCCGCGCACATGCTCACCGACGCGGTCGCGCTGGCGATGGCGCTGGCGGCGGCGCGCCTGGCGCAGCGTCCGGCCGCGGGAGCGATGACGTACGGCCTCGGCCGGGCCGAGATCCTCAGTGCGCAGGCCAACGGCGTGACGCTCGTGGTGCTCTCGGTGCTGATCGTCATCGATGCGATCCGCCGTCTCGTCTCGCCGCCCCATGTGCACGCCGCACCCGTGCTGATCGTCGCCCTCGTCGGGATCGTCGTCAACTACGCCGCCACGCGGATCGTCGCTCAGGGGGGCTCGGCCGGCGAGCGCAGCCTCAACGTCGAGGGCTCCTACCAGCACCTGCTGACCGACCTCTACGGGTTCATCGCCACCGCCGTGGCCGCCGCCGTGATCCTCACGACCGGGTTTCAGCGAGCCGATCCGATCGTCTCGCTGGCGATCGCCGGGCTGCTGCTGCGAGCCGCCTACGGGCTGCTGATCGCCTCGGGACGGGTTTTCATGGAGGCCGCGCCGGCGGGCCTCGACCCCGAGGAGATCGGCCGCGCGCTCGCCGCCCACCCCGGCGTCGTCGAGGTCCACGACCTGCACGTGTGGGAGGTCACCTCGGGCTTTCCGGCGCTGTCGGCCCACGTCGTGGTGCGCGCCGGCGACGACTGCCATGAGCTGCGCCGGGTCCTGCAACAGGAGGTGCGCGACCGCTTCGGCGTCAGCCACACCACGCTCCAGGTCGACCACGAGGCGGCGCCGCAGCCACCTCTGCAGATCGAGACGCATCCCCCCGCGTAGACTCGCCGGCATGAGGATCGTCAAGCCGGGACCGGACCGCGAGACGCCGCGTGGCGTCGTCGGCGGAGCGGAGATCTCGCAGACGACGGCCGGTGCCCACAACATCTACATGGGGCGGTTTCGCGTGCCGCCCGGCGCGATCTCGCGCCCCCACTATCACGACGGCTGCGAGAGCGCGGTGTACATGCTGTCGGGTTCGATGCGCATCCGCTGGGGCGACCGGCTACAGCAGGAGCTGGTGGTGGAGCCGGGCGACCTGCTCTACGTGCCGCCGCGCGAGACTCACGTCCTGGAGAACCCCTCGGACACCGAGCCGGCCGACTACGTCGTCGCGCGCGACTCGCCGCTGGAGGACGCGGTCATCGTTCCGTGGGCGGCCGACGAGACGTGATCCACGCCACCGGCACACTCACCGGCGCGGGGGCGGGCGCGGTCGGCATCTTCTGGCAGTCGTGGGCCCCCGAGGAGCGTCCGGCGCGCGGCGTGGTCGTCATCGTCCACGGCTTCGGCGAGCACTCCGGCCGCTACGAGCACGTCGCCCAGCGCCTGGTCGCCGAGGGCTACGCGGCCTACGCGCTCGACCATCGCGGTCACGGCCGGTCCGAGGGACCGCGCGCGGTGATCGACCGGCTGGCCGACGCGGTGTCCGATATCGACCGGCTGACTGTCCTGGCCGGCGACGCACATCCGGGCCTCCCGGTGTTCATGCTCGGCCACAGCATGGGCGGCCTGCTGGCCGTCCAGTACGCGCTGGAGCACCAGGACCGCCTCACCGGCCTACTGCTGTCCGGCGCCCTGGCCGCACTCGATGCCGCTCCCGCCCCGTCGCGGCTGATCGCGCGGGTGCTGTCGGCGGTCGCGCCGAGAGCGGGGCTGATCGCTCTGGATGCCTCGCTGGTCAGCCGCGACCCGCAGGTGGTGGCGGCCTACCGCGCAGATCCGATGGTCCACCACGGCAAGCTGCCCGCCCGCACCGTGGCCGAGCTGATCGCCGCCGGCCGGCGGTTCCCGGAGCTCGTGGCAGAAATACGCGTGCCGACGCTGATCATGTACGGCAGCGAGGACCGGCTCTGCCCGCCGAGCGGGAGCGTGATGCTCGGCGAGCGAATCGGGGCCGCGGATATCACGGTCATCCCCTACGAGGGCCTGTATCACGAGATTCTCAACGAGCCCGAGCAGGAGACCGTGCTTCACGACATGTGCGGGTGGCTCGACGCCCACGTCGGCGCCGGCGTCCCGAGCCCGCAGTAATGCCTTAGCGCCGCGATTCCCTAGGCGAGAGCGTGGCGGCGCGCGGCCCGGAGCGCGCCGCGCGGCCCCAGCTGCACCAGCTCGGAGTGCAGCTCGCGGATCCGCTCGAGAATGATGCCGGCGACCTCCTGTTGCTGCTCGCGCGTGGAGTCCGGCACCGCGTCGAAGCGAAACGGCTTGCCATAGCGGACG
>DATAUL010000064.1:0-4761 GCA_036268255.1 Solirubrobacteraceae bacterium
TCGACCTCCTCCGGCGTGGCCTTCTCCTCGAGAATGCGCACCGCCTCCGCGAGGCCGTCCAGCGTCTTGCCCTGCAGCTCCTGCGGCGAGCTCAGCTGGCGCGGGTCCAGCGCCGGCGGGCTGGCCACGATCTCGTCGAGCAGATCGCTCTCGCCGTGCTCGCGTCGCGCCTCGGCATAGACCCGGCCCATCGACATGCTCTCGCGAAGGGTCCCGCCGCGGTCGGCGGCGATTACGCGCAGACCGGCAAGCACCGGCCCCCGGACAACCCGCTCCCATTCCTCTGCGTTGAAATCCGCTTTGCGCGTCATGCCGATCCTCTCGTCGGTGTCGTTACAGAGGATCACACACTCGGCCCGCGGCGCTTGTCAGTCGAGCACGCCGTTCGGGAGCACGAACCGCAGCGGCGTCGGCGAGATCGTGGGGTTGGTGTCGTTCATCCGTGGGCCGTGCAGGCCACGCGGTGTCGCCGTCGCCGCGACGGTGTCGGCCTTGCCGGAGTGAGCGGTGATCCAGTCCATGACCGCCGGGAAGTCGCCCCCGTCGGCGAGGATCGCCGCTCGTTCGATGACAACACCCCCGGAAGGGTGCGGGCGTGACAGTCGGGTGACCAGCGATTTGATCGTGTCTTCGTCCATCTTTCACGCTTCGATTCTGGTTGGGGTTGCGGGTTTGGAGAGAGGCGGGTCGAGAGCAGGCGCGTCGGGGTTGCGCGGAGGCATCTGTGCCCCAGCGTAGGCGTCGACCTCGTCGAGCGTCTCGTCCTTGAGCAGTGCGCGTGTCAGCGTCTCGAGACGGTCGCGGTGCTCGGCCAGGAGCGCGGTCACCTCTCCATGAGCGGCGTCGATCAGCTGGCGCACCTCCTCATCGAGCACTCGCTGGGTTGCCTCCGACGTCTCGCCTGAGCTCCCCGGAAACGGTCCGCGCCCATCAGCCGGGAGGACTCTGACGAAGCCGATCGCGTCGCTCATGCCCCACCGTCCGACCATCTGCCGGGCGGTCGCGGTGACCTGGTCGATGTCGGACTCGGCTCCGGTCGTGATCGTCCCGAAGACGGTCTCCTCCGCGACCCGGCCACCGAGCGCGACCTTGATCTTGCCGAGCAGGTCCTCGCGCGTGTACGAGACCTGGTCATCATCCGGCGCGGAGAGGGTCACGCCGAGTGCGGCGCCCCGGGGGATGATCGACACCTTGCGCACAGGATCGGCGCCGGGGGTGAGCATCCCCACCAGCGCATGACCGGCTTCGTGGTAGGCAGTTCGCTCCCGGTCGGCGGCGGATAGGACGATTCCGCGGGGCGCCCCGAGCAAGATCTTCTCCAGCGAGTCGGTGAAGTCAGACGTCTGGACGGTGTGATGATTGCGCCGCGCGGCGAGCAGTGCGGCCTCGTTGGCGAGGTTGGCGAGATCGGCGCCGACCATCCCGGGAGTCGTCGCCGCCAGCGACTCGAGGTCGACGCTGTCGGCCAGGGGGATCGAGCGCGTGTGGACCTCAAGGATCTTTCGGCGACCCTCGCGGTCGGGTGGCTGCACGGCCACCCGACGGTCAAAGCGTCCCGGGCGCAGAAGCGCGGAATCGAGGATCTCGGCCCGGTTGGTCGCGGCCAGCACGACGACCGCCTCGACTGACTCGAAGCCGTCCATCTCGGTGAGGATCTGGTTGAGCGTCTGCTCGCGCTCGTCGTTGGCGCCGGCGAGCGACACCGACCCCTGGCGCGAGCGCCCGATCGCGTCCAGCTCGTCGATGAAGATGATCGCCGGGGCCGCCTCCTTGGCCTTGGCGAACAGGTCGCGAACGCGTGACGCGCCAACGCCGACGATCGCCTCGATGAACTCCGAGGCGGAGATTGAGAAGAACGCCGCGTGCGCCTCCCCGGCGACCGCCCGCGCGAGCAGGGTCTTGCCCGTCCCGGGCGCTCCGGACAGCAGGACGCCGTGCGGCATCCGCCCACCCAGTCGGCCGTAGCGCTCCGGGCTACGCAGGAAGTCGACGATCTCCGTCAGCTCGGATTTCGCCTCGTCGATCCCGGCCACGTCGGCGAATGTGACCCGGATCGTGGCCGGATCGATCCGGCGTGCCTTGGAGCGGCCGAAGCTGCTCAGCGCACCCATACCGCCACCGCTCTTGGCGGCGCGGCGAGCGAACAGGACGAACAGCCCGACGATCAAAAGCGTCGGACCGAATCCGAGCAGCACCGAGACGATCAGCGACGTGGTCTGCGTCGTCGACTGGGCGTTGACCTCGACCCCTTCGGACCGCAGCAACGCTGTCAGCTGGCCGTTGTTCCAGAACGTCGGCACCTGAGTGGCGAACAGTGTCGTCGGCGCGGCCGTGCCCTTTGCGGTCGGGTAGCTGACCGGCGACTTGAAAGTGCCCTGGATCGTGTCTCCCTTGGAGGCGATCGACGCGACCCGGCCGGATCGCAGCTGGGACAGGAAGTAGGGACTGAACGGCACCTTCACCCGTGATTGCCCACCGGGCGAGAACAGGATCACCGAGGCCAGATTGAACGCCAGCAGCGCGCCGACGAACCAGATGAACCCGCGGGAGCGGTGCGGCGACTTGCCCTTGGGTGGGTCGGGCGCGCCGCGGCCGTCCGGGGCGGGTGTAACGCGCCAACCGCGGTGGTCGCGCGGGATCGGCGTGCGCGTGTCGGCCGGCTGAGGCGAATCGCCGCCGCTCGTCGGTTCAGGGCTCACCGAGAGCACCGCTCCCCGGACGGGTCGTAAGGACACCACGACGACAGCGCGATCGTGCGTCTGAAACCGCAATGCGGCCGGATCGAGCGGGTACGTGGACGAAGCAGTACATCGATGGCTCCTGAGGCGCTCTTTTCACTGTCGATCGCGTCAGATGACAGTCCGCGCCGGCCGCGTGGTTGGAGCCGGGAACAGCGTGCCCGCCGGGGGTTGAGGCGAAGGCTTCGCTTAATCGTACTCCGCCCACACGGTCCTGCTCGCGGGCCCGGGGGTGACACAGGAATTAGAATCGGACCGTGGATTCCGTGCCCGAGAGGACCGAGCACCTGCGTGTTCTGATCGCCAACGAGCGCAAGGACCGCCTCGAGCTCGTCGTACCGATCGTCGTCGCGCTTGGCCACGAGGTGATCGCGCGGGAGATCGAGGTCGACGAGGTCGGCACCGTGACCGCCCAGGAGCGACCCGACGTCGCCCTTGTCGGACTCGGTGAAAGCTCCCAGCACGCGCTCGATCTGATCGACAAGATCGTCCGCGAGGCCGCCTGCCCCGTGATCGCCCTCCTCCATGCGCCCGATCCCGTGTTCGTCAAGGAAGCGTCCAAGCGAGGGGTGTTTGCCCACGTCTCCGACGATGACGTGGGGGACTGGCAGAGCTCGATCGACATCGTGCTGCGGCGCTTCGCGGAGTATCACGACCTCGAGGGCGCATTCGGGCGCCGCGCCCTGACCGAACGGGCCAAGGGCATCCTCATGGAGCGCCACTCGATCGACGAGGCGAGCGCATTCGAGATGCTGCGTGAGCGCTCCCGCATCGACAACCGCAAGCTCATCGATCTTGCCACCGCCGTGGTCGACGGTCACCGCCTGCTCCCCAAGAAGCCAGACACGGCCGTCGAGCCGTGACCACGGAGATCGTCCGATTGACCACGGAGCTGCATCCGGTCATCTGCCCGACGCCGAAGACCTCGGCCTAGGCTCGGACTACCGCTTCGTACGATTGCGACGACTGATGAGCGTCGTCGTCGTCCGGATCGTGTCCGGCCCGCTTGGCGTCATAGAGAAGCGTGTCGGCGCGTACCATCAGCCGGTCGGCGGGCTCGATCCTGTCCCACGTGGCCAGACCGACCGAGCACGTGATGGGAGTCGGCATCTGGGCGCGGAGGCGGCGGAGAACATCGGGGCCCTCGGCTCTGGTGCAGTCGGGCAGCAGGATCGCGAACTCATCGCCGCCGATCCGGGCGAGCATATCGTCGGGGCGCAGGAGCTCGACCCACCGGCGCGCGACGTCGATCAGCACCGAATCCCCCCCGGGATGGCCACGAACGTCGTTGATGGCCTTGAAGCTGTCGATGTCGATCAGGGCAACGCTCACGGCGTCGCCGGTGCGCCGGGCACGCGCCAGGCCACGATCCAGCTCGAGCTCCCAGGCGCGGCGATTAGGCAGTCCGGTCAGGGAGTCGGTGTGGGCAAGCTCGTCGAGCCGGTGCAGAAGGTGGTCACGAACACGCTCGTGGTCGCGCACGCGAGCGACCAGCGAATGCATCGTCACGCCCATGATTCCCGACAGCGCGACGAACAGGATCCCGGCCCGCCACGCGCTGGGTGGGTAGTCCGCGCCGCCGACCAGGAGCAGCGGAACGACGAACAGCAAGATGACCCCGACGAGCAGGCACCACAGCTGGCGCCGTGTCCCGCAGAGCCCAAGCCAGAAGACGGGCAGCAGGACCATCACGGCCACCCCGGAGGGGCCCCCGGCCGCGCGCAGCAGCACGACGACGATCAGATAGGCGAAGGCCAGGATGCACGGCCCCCAATTGGGGAGCCGCTCCCACGGCGCGGCAACCGCGGCCGCCGCGATCACCAGTGTCAGCGCTCCCGCAGCGGCCAGGAGGCCGTGATGCCACCGCGCCGGAGGCAACCACACCAACAGGAACGGTAAGAGCGCAGCCAGTAGCGACGGCCTGAGGAGCGGCCGCCATCCTCGGGCAACGGTCCACGGTTCTCGCATTTCGGACGTATCGGCAAGAGCGGGTCTCGGCAATAGCCCATTTGTGACATGCGGA
>DATAUL010000065.1:0-9838 GCA_036268255.1 Solirubrobacteraceae bacterium
GCGAGGACCGCGGAAGCGGCCTGCGCGGCCTGGGCGAATACGCCGGAGCTGCTGGAGCCCACCGGCCCGTCGAGCAGCTCGACCAGCTCGAGCACGGTCACCTCGTCGGCCGGGCGGGCCAGCGTGTAGCCGCCCTTGACGCCGCGCTGAGAGCGCAGGACGCCGGCCCGGCGCAGCGTGGCGAACAGCTGCTCGAGAAACTGCACGGGGATCTCCCGGCGGCGAGCGAGCTCGGCGATCGGCACCGGTCCGGCCGTTCCCTGGCGATGTAGCTCGACCAGCGCGCTGAGCGCGTACGGCGACTTGGTCGTGATCGAGATCATCGCCGCCCGATGCTAGGGGACGGCGCGCGCTCCCGCGCACGCGGCTGCCGTTAGATCCAGCCGCGTTCGGTGGCGATCAGCACGGCCTGGGCGCGGTCCATCGCGCCGAGCTTGCCGTAGACGTTGTGCAGGTGGGTGCGGATCGTACTCGTCGACAGGCCGAGCTCGGAGGCGATCTGCTTGTAGACCATGCCCTTCGCGAGGCGGCGCAGCACGTCGACCTCGCGGGCCGACATCGGGCACGGCTCGACCTGACGCGGGCGCTCGCTCGCGGCCGGCAGCGGCAGCTCGTAGAGCACGGTGCGCAGCTGGGCGGGGCTCAGCTCCATCGTGCGGGCGGCGGCCAGCATCTCCGACGGGGAGATCGTGCCCCCGAGGACATAGTGGGCGAGCATGTCGGCGAGGCGGACGATCGCGGCCTCGTCGGTGGCCTCCTCGGAGTGGTGGCGCTCGATCACGCTGGCGACCGTTCGCGGCAGCGTCCAGCGGCGAGCCAGCACGCCGCCGACGAGCGCATGGTCGACGCCGAGCTCGCGACGCTCGCGCTGCAGGCGCTCCTCCGGGGTACGGGCATCTCCGTGGACCTGGCCGGGGTAGCCGGGATAGGCGTGTACGAGCACGAGCTTGCCGATGTCGTGCAGCAGCGAGGTGACCATCAGGCGGTCCCGCGAGTCGTAGCCGACCTCTCGCGCCAGCCGGTCGGCGGCCCGCTGGGTGGCGACGGCATGCAGGCGGAAGCGCTCGGGAACGCCCTGCCACACGGCGGTGCGCTCAAAGAAGTCAAACGTGCGCGCTCGGCGGGCAATCGCGTGCACCGTCTGGGGCGTCAGGACGTCGACGCCCGCGACAACGCTCTCCACACGGCCCCGGCTGGGTCCGTCGACCTGGTTGGCCAGGCGCACGACGGTGACGCAAAGGGCGACGTCCGCCTCGACGGCCGAGACGACGTCACCGACCGACGGCTCTCCGTGCTCGAACAGCCGGAGCACGCGGTTGCGAGACTCGACGAGGACCGGATACGCCTCCAATGCCTCGAACGCCGTGGTCAGACGACGGCCGTGGCCCTCGTTGTGGTGGCGCTCACGCGCGGCGTATGGATCAGTCGGTCCGGTATTCACTGCAGCCACAGCCACCGCTCTCACTCATCCCTCGCGCCCGCGAGGGCGTCATTCATTGTGCCTGGATGTTCGGCTCCCCAACTCATCGGCTGGTTTATCGGCAGATGTTCGATGGTTATTGAGCGCCGCCCCTCAAAAAACCCGGGCGCTCAGCCGGCGCGCCGCAGGGCCGCGTCGATGCGCGCCAGCGTCTCGTCGCGGCCCAGCAGGGCCACGCTCTCGAAGATCCCCGGAGAGATGGTCTGGCCGGCGATCGCCACCCGAACCGGTTGGAACACTTTGCCGGGCTTGACGCCCCGATCCTCGACGATCCGGCGCAGCGCGGTCTCGATCGTCTGAGGATCGAATGGCTCGGCCTGCGCCAGCGCCGCGCGGGCCGCGCGCAGCGTCTCGGCACCCCCGTCCATGCCGATCGTCTTCTCGAACGCCGCCGGGTCGTCGACCGGCCCGTCGAACAGGAACGACACGAGCGGCCAGAAGTCGGCGAGCGTCTGGATCTTCTCCGCCGAGATCTCAACGGCGCCCCGCAGGCCGGTCCGTCCCGTGTAGGCCTCCAGGCGCTCGGTCACCTCATCGATCGACAGCTCGTGCAGATGGCGCCCGTTCAGGTGCCGCAGCTTGCGCTCGTCAAACACCGCGGGATTCTTCGAAACGCGCTCCAGGCGGAAGCGCTCGGCCAGCTCGGGCAGGGTGAAGAACTCCTCGTCGGCGGCAAAGCCGGCCCCCAGCAGCGCGATGTAGTTGTCGACCGCCTCGGGCAGATAGCCGGCGTCGCGCAACGCCTGCACGGAGGCAGCGCCGTGACGTTTGGACAGCTTTTTGCCGTCCGGCCCGTAGAGCAGCGACAGATGCGCGTAGATCGGTACCGGAGCCCCGAGCGCCTCCAGGACCCACATCTGCTTCGGGGTGTTGGACAGGTGGTCCTCACCGCGCACCACGTGAGTGATACCGGCGTCGAAGTCATCGACGGCGACGGCCAGGTTGTAGACCGGCGTCCCGTCCGCGCGGGCGATCACGGGGTCGTCCAGGTTCTGGTTGGGAAACTGGGTCTCGCCGCGGACGACGTCGCGGACGGTCGTCTCGCCGTCGGGGACATGGAGCCGGACGGCTCCGCTCGCCTCCGGCTGGCCACGGAAGCCACGGTCTGATCCGTGGCGATCCTTGAACGCGCGGACGTCGTCGGTGGTGGCGTTGCTGTGATAGGCATGACCGCTCTTCAGCAACTGGGCGACCACCTCGGCGTGGCGGTCGGCGCGCTCTGACTGGAAGATCGGCCCTTCGTCGAAGTCGAGGTTCAGCCAGCGCAGGGCGTCGAAGATCTGTTCGACGTTCTGAGGTGTGGAGCGCGCCCGGTCTGTATCTTCGATGCGCAGCACGAGTGTGCCGCCCTGGCCGCGAGCCAGGAGCCAGTTGTACAGCGCGGTGCGCGCTCCGCCGATGTGCAGCGCGCCCGTTGGGGAAGGAGCAAAGCGAACTCGAATGGACACCGTCACAGCATGCTAATCGGCGCGCACGTCTCACCCGCCGGCGGCCTGGCCAAGGCGATCGAGCGTGGGGTCGACAAAGACTGCCAGGCGATCCAGATCTTCAACCAGTCGCCTCGAATGTGGCGACCCACCGCCTATGGCGAGGACGATTTCCAGGCGTTTCGTGACGCGATGAAGCCGAGCCCGATCAAGGCCGTGCTGATCCACGCCGTATACCTGCTCAACTGCGCCTCCGAGGACAAGGAGATCCGGGACAAGAGCCGCGCGTCGCTGATCCAGTCGCTGACGGTGGGCGCCGGGATCGGCGCCTCCGGAGTCGTCCTGCACCCGGGCTCGGCGAAGACGGGTGACGTCGCCCAGGCGATCCAGCGCGCCGGCGCGCTGATCAAGGAGGCGCTGTCCGAGACCGGGGGCTGTCCCCTGCACCTGGAGAACACGGCGGGCGCCGGCGGAACGTTGGGCCGGTCGTTCGCGGAGCTGGCCGACCTGCTGGAAGCGGCCGGCGGCGACAAGCGGCTGGGGGTGTGTCTGGACTCCTGCCATCTGCTGGCCTCCGGCTACGACATCCGGACCCCCCGCGGGCTGACGGAGACGCTCGACGCGTTCAAACAGGAGGTCGGCATGCGCAGGCTGGGGTCGCTGCATCTCAACGACTCCCAGACGCCGCTCGGTTCCAACCGCGATCGTCACGCGAACATCGGCACCGGCGAGCTCGGCGAAGCCGGCTGCGCGGCGTACCTTTCCGAGCCGCGGTTTGACAAGCTGCCCTGCGTGCTGGAGACCAACGGTCCCGATCGGACCGGACCCACGGGCGAGGAGGTCGACCTCTGCTTCACGCTGCGCAAGCGCGGCCAGGCCTCGCGCAGGCGGACCGCCACCCGCCGCCAGAAGCGGGCGAGCTGAGACGGTGCCCGCCACCCGTCGCAACCTGACCCGGCCCGGCGACGCGCTCGTGGTGTTCGGGATCACCGGCGACCTGGCGCGCAAGATGACGTTTCGCTCCCTATACCGGCTCGAACGGCGCGGAATGCTTAACGTTCCGGTGATCGGAGTGGCGGTTGAGGACTGGTCCAACGAGCAGCTGCGCGAGCATGCCCGTCTGGCGATCGAGGCCTCCGGCGAGCCGATCGACGACGCCGTCTTCACCCGGTTTGCCAAACGCCTGTCCTACGTGAGCGGCGATTTCGGTGACGCCGCCACCTACCATGCCGTCGCCCGCGCGCTCGGCGACGCCGACAACCCGGTGTTCTACCTGGAGACCCCACCCTCGCTGTTCGCCGCCGTGGTCGCCGGACTGGCCGACGCCCGGCTGGTGCAGGGCGAGCGGCGCGTCGCCGTCGAGAAGCCGTTCGGCCACGACCTGGCGTCGGCGCGCGCGCTGGCCGCCGACCTGCACAAGCACCTCGATGAGGCCCAGCTGTATCGCATCGACCACTTCCTCGGCAAGATGGGGCTCGACGAGATCCTGTATCTGCGTTTCGCCAACGCGATCCTCGAGCCGGTGTGGAACCGCAGCTACGTCGCCGCGGTGCAGATCACGATGGCGGAGAGCATCGGCGTCCAGGACCGCGGGCATTTCTATGATCCGGTGGGGGCGCTGCGTGACGTGGTCGTCAATCACCTGATGCAGATCGTGGCCGCCGCCGCCATGGACCCTCCGGCGGCGGGCGATCCCGACAGCTTCAAGGATGCCAAGGCGTCGGTGCTGCGCTCGGTCATCCCCGTGGACCCCAAGCGCGCCGTGCGCGGGCAGTACGAGGGCTACCGCAAGATCGACGGCGTGCGCCGGAACTCCGACACCGAGACCTACGTCGCACTGCGCCTGGAGATCGACAGCTGGCGATGGTCGGGGGTGCCGTTCTTCATCCGGGCCGGCAAGCGGATGCCGACGAGCCAGACCGAGCTGCGGCTCGTGTTTCGCAACTCACCGCGCCTACCCTTCATCCGCCAGGCGCGCCGCCGCCCGCAGCCCAGCCAGCTGGTCTTCCGGATCGATCCCCACTCGGGGATCCGCATGGTGCTCGATGCCCTGCGAGCGGACCGGCGCGGCGCTGCCGAGATCGATCTCGACATGCAGTTCGCCCAGGAGGGAGGCGAAGGTGCCACCCCGTACGAGGTGCTGCTCCACGCCGCCCTGATCGGCGACGCCAGTCACTTCACTCGCCAGGACAGCGTCGAGGAGTGCTGGCGGATCGTTCAGCCGCTGCTCGACGCACCTCCCAAGGCAATCCGGTACGCCCAGGGCTCGTGGGGTCCAGCCGAGGCCGAGAAGCTCGTCTCGGGCTTCGGCGGCTGGCGCGGTCCCTGGCTGCCCAGCTGAGCGGAAGGGAACACGAGCCGCCGCGGCGAACTAGGCCGCATGCGCATCAGCCTGCCCAGCATCCTCTGGTTGGTCGTCGGGGCGCTCGTTGCCTCGGCTCATCACTATCTGGAGAACCTCGACGCGATCCGGCCGGTGGTCTCGGCCGTCCTGGCGGTCGTCCTGTGGCCGCTGTTGCTGCTCGGGATCAACCTGCACGTGCACTGACCGCGCGGGCGGCTGGAGCACGTTTCAGGCGACGCTGGCTGCGCGCTGCTCAGGCTCGCCCTGACCGGCGCTCTCGGGGATCAGCGCTGAGCCGAGGAGCGCGTCGAGCTCGGCGTGCAGGCTGGCGCTGCGCGCCACCCTGAAGCTCGGCCCGAGCTTCAGCCGGCGCCGTCCGACGGTGCTGGCCAACTCGATGACGACGTCGGACTCGCCGGGGAAGCCGCCCAACAGATCCTTGAGCTCGCCGAGGGCGGTCGCGGGAAGCGCCGTGGCATCGAGGCGCAGCCGGAGCGCCGCCGGGGTCAGTGCCGGCTTGGCGGCCTGCACCTGGGCCTTGAGCACCTCCTCCTCGCTGGGCGCGAAGCTCTCGACCTGCTGTGCGATCAGGCAGGTCTTGTCGCGGTCCTTGTGATCGACCTTGCCGCGCACGAGCACGATCGAGTCCGCTTCGAGGGCGTTCCCGCAGGCGTCCAGGACCTTGCCGAAGACGACGATCTCGACCGACGCCTCGAGGTCGTAGATGGTGGCGAACGCCATCAGATCGCCCTTCTTGGTCTTGATCTTCTTGAACTGCGTGACGATCCCGCCGACCGTCACCCAGTCGCCGTCGCGGCGGTCCGGCAGCTCGGCCAGCGTGCTGTCGGCCTTTGCCCGCAGCGCCGGGCCCATCTCCTTGAGCGGGTGGGCCGAGATGAACAGGCCCAGCGATTCCTTCTCGGCGGCCAGCATCTCGGTGCGGTCGAACTCCTCGCCGGGGATCGGAGCGTGGCTGGGGGCTGAGAAGGTCCCGCCCCCCGTGGCCGCCCCGCCGGCGGCGTCGGCCGTGTCGGCCCCTCCGAGATCGAAGATCGAGCCCTGGCCGATGAGCGCGTCCTGCTGGGCCTTCGAGCCCGCCGCCTGGGCCTGCTCGAGCACGGCCAGCATCCCCTTGCGCGGGGCGTTGGTCGAACCGAACGCGCCGCATTTGATCAGCGCCTCGATCGCCTTCTTGTTGACGGCCCGGTTGTCGACGCGCTCGCAGAAGTCGAACAAGCTGGTGAAGGGGCCGCCGTCCTCCCGCGCCCGTTTGATCGCCTCGACGGCCTGGTAGCCGACGCCCTTGACGGCGTCCAGCCCGAAGCGGATGTTGCCCTCGACGACGACGAACTCGTGGTCGGAGAGGTTGACGTCAGGCGGCAGGATCGCGATCCGCATCTGCTCGGCCTGCGCGACGAAGAACGGGACCTTGTCCTTGGTGTCCATCACCGAGGAGATGAGCGCCGCCATGTACTCCGCCGGGTAGCTGGCCTTCAGCCAGGCGGTGCGGTACGAGATCAGGGCGTAGCAGGCGGCGTGAGATTTGTTAAACGAATAGTCAGCCGACTTCTCGTTGGTCGTCCAGAGCAGCTCGGTGACCGCGTCGCTGGTGCCAGACGCCCGGCAGCCGGCGAAGAACTCGGGCTTGAGCCTGGCCATCGCCTCGCGGTTCTTCTTGCCGATCGCCTTGCGCAGGTCGTCGGCCTTGGCGCCGCTGAACCCGGCGAGGTCCTTGGCGATCTGCATGGCCTGCTCTTGGTAGATGATCACGCCCTTGGTCGATTCGAGGATCGGGCGCAGCCGTTCATCGGGATAGACGATCGACTCGGCGTCGCGCTTGCCCCGCGCGTAGGCGGGGATCTGGTCCATGGCGCCGGGCCGGTAGAGCGCTCCGAGGGCGACGAGGTCGTCGAACTCGGTGGGACGCACCTTCTTCAGCGCCTCCCGCATTCCCTCGGACTCGAACTGGAACACCCCGATCGCGTCGCCGGCGGCCAGCATCTCGTAGGTCGGCGTGTGGTCGAGCGGCAGCGTGCTCATGTCCGGCCGGTCCCCGGTGGAGCGCTGCACGATGTCGAGCGCGTCCTCGATCACGTCGAGGTTGCGCAGGCCCAGGAAGTCCATCTTCAGCAGTCCGAGCTGTTCGACGGGCTTCATGGAGAACTGGGTGACGGTGCGAAAGACCCGCTCGCCGTCCTCGTCGACGCCCGCATCGGCGATCTGCAGCGGAAGGATGTCGGTCAGCGGCCGGTCGGAGATGACGACAGCAGCGGCATGGATCGAGGAGTTGCGAACGATGCCCTCGAGGCCCTGGGCGACATCGATGATCTGCTTGGCCGTCCCGTCGCGGTCGACCTCGGCGCGCAGCGGCTGCCCCGGCGCCAGGCACTCGGCAAAGCTCGGGGAACGCCCCATGATCGGATCGGGAATCAGCTTGGCCAACCGGTCGCCCGCCCCATAGTCGTGGCCGAGCACGCGGGCGGCATCACGGGTGGCGGCGCGCGGAAACATCTTGCCGAAGGTGACGATCTGGGCGACCGCCTCCTTGCCGTACTTGTCGGTCACGTAGCGGATGACGCGCTCACGCCCGCGCACCGAGAAGTCCATGTCGATATCGGGCATCGACACCCGCTCGGGGTTGAGGAAGCGCTCGAACAGCAGGTCATATCGCAGCGGGTCGACGTCGGTGATCGCCAGGCAGTAGGCGACGATCGAGCCGGCGGCCGAGCCGCGGCCCGGGCCCACCGCGATGCCCGCATCCTTGGCGTACTTGACGAAGTCCCACACGATCAGGAAGTAGGCGCTGAAGCCCATGCGATCGATCACGCCCAGCTCGTACTCGGCGCGTTCGCGGGCCGCGGCCGGCACCGGGTCGCCGTAGCGCTCGCGCAGCCCCCGGTCGACGAGATCGCGCAGGTAGTCAGCCTCCGGAGTCCCCTCGGGCGTCGGATAGCGCGGGATCAGCTGGCGGCCGAGCTCGATCTCCACGTTGCAGCGCTCGGCGATCTCCAGCGTTGACGCGAGCGCCTCGGGCCATTCGGCGAACGTGTCTGCCATCTCCTGGCTGGAGCGCAGGTAGAACTCGTTGGTGCCGAAGCTCATCTTCGGCGCCGAGAGCATCGACTTCGTCTGTACACACAGCAGCGCCGCGTGGTGGTGGTAGTCCTCGCGTCGCAGGTAGTGCACGTCGCCGGTGCCGACCAGCGGCCGGCCCATCTCGCGCGCGATGCGCACGATCTGCTCGTTGCACTTGTCCTGCACGGCGATGCCGTTCTTCTGCACCTCGAAGTACACGTTGTCGGCGCCGACGGCGTCCATCAACTCGTGCGCGTGGGCGCGCGCATCCGCCGGCCTGTCGTCGGCGAGATGGCGGCAGAAGCGGGACGCCAGGCAGCCGGTGAGCGCGATCAGCCCTTCGCCGTGGGCAGCCAGCTGGGCCATGTCGACGGATGGCTTGCCCCGCTGGTAGCCCTCCAGAAAACCTGCCGAGGAAAGCTTGACGAGGTTGCGGTAACCGGTCGGCGTGGACGCCAGCAGCGTCAGGTGGAAGCGCTCGAGCTTGCCCGGCGCCCGCCGTGCGTGGTCGTCGACGGTGTAGACCTCGCATCCGATGATCGGCTTGACGCCGTGCTTGCGGCAGGCCGTGAACAGCTCGACCGAGCCGTTCATCACGCCGTGATCGGTCAGGCCGAGCGCCGGCTGCTCGAACTCCGCCGCCCGCGCCGCGAGGGCGTCGACCTTGCACGCCCCGTCGAGCAGCGAGTACTCGGAGTGGACGTGGAGGTGGGCGCAGGTGGGGGTCATTGGCGGCGACTTTCTGGTTAGGCATCGCGGCGGACGCCGCGACGCTCCAGCGAGGTGAGCGGGGGCGAAATCACGCGCTCTGTGCGCGCTTGATCCACGTGCGGAGGCTCTGCAGCGGGCCCTCGTCCCCACTGACGCGCCCGTCGGGCGCCGGAGCGCCGCTCAGCACGGCGACGAGGACGTCGGCCGGACCGTCGATCGTCGTGGCAACGCGCCCCACCGGCGCCGTCCGTGTCACAACGAGCGCCCGCCCGTCGTGCACGGTCAGATACGTGACCTCGGCGTCGGGATCGCGGTGGGCGATCACGAAGCTCTCGCCTGCCGTCCAGGCGCCGTCGACCATGCCGGTAACCAGGCCGAGGATCGACTGGGCGCGCAGCGTCGCGCCGGCGTCGCGCAGCGCGACCAGGTCCAGCGGCATCGAGAGCAGCGCCTCGAGCGCCACCAGCCCGCCCCGGCGCCCGCGCACGCGGGCGACCCGGCCTCCCACCCAACCCCCCAGGCGGCGCCAGATGCCGCGAGCGATCAGCAGCCGGGCGATGGGTGCCGGCGCGCCCTGGACGCGGAAGTCGACCTCCTCGCGGGTGCGCGCCGCGCCCTGGAGCTCGATGACTGGCGGGCCCTCCCCCACCGTGACCCGCACGCAGCCCCGCCCGAGACCGAGCACGAGGTCGTAGGCGACCGGATGCGGATAGGCGACCCGCTGGAGCGCCAGCAGGTCGAGCAGCAGCTCCCCGGCGATCGCGGCATCACGCTTGACCAGCCGCCGGAACGCTGCCTCGA
>DATAUL010000066.1:0-44646 GCA_036268255.1 Solirubrobacteraceae bacterium
CATGCTGCCCTCACAGTAGATGTCGACGAACGCCTCGGCGTGCCAGCCGAAGGCCTCCGGATCGACGACCGCCGTGTAGCCGAGCAGCACCCCGTCGCGCTCCAGGCGGTCGACGCGCCGCTTGACCGCCGGCGCCGACAGGTGCACGTGGCGGCCGATGTCGAGAAATGAGCGCCGCGCATCTTCGCGGAGCAGCGCAACAATCGTTCGGTCGGTGTCGTCCATTGGGCCCCCTTCCGCCACTGATACGCAACGTACCGGTCTTGTGGCAGCTCGCTGAGCACCGGATCATTGCACAGGTGACAACACACGCACCCGCCCCCACCCGCCGCGCGCCCGAGGCGATGCCGGTCCACGGAATCGACCACCTGGAGCTGTACGTCGGCAACGCGGCTCAGGCCGCCTACTACTACAGCCACGCGTTCGGCTTCACCGAGACCGCCTACCGGGGGCTGGAGACCGGCTCGCGCGAGCGCGTCTCCCATGTGCTCGAGCAGGGCCGGATCCGCCTCGTGCTGACCGGCACGCTCACCGGCGCCGACACGATCGCCGACCATCATCACCAGCACGGCGACGGCGTGCGGTCGATCGCGCTCAGCGTGCCCGACGCGGCGGCGGCCTATGAGCACGCGGTGGCCCACGGCGCCCGAGGGGTGCACACGCCCTACGAGGAGTCCGATGCGCACGGCAGCGTCGTGCTCGCGTCCGTGCAGACCTATGGGGACACCCTTCATCAGTTCGTTCAGCGCAGCGACTACGCGGGCGCGTTTCTCCCGGGGTTCGAGGCGCGGGCGCAGCGGCCCACCGGAGCCGACGGGCTGCTCGTCGGCATCGACCACGTGGTCGGCAACGTCGAGCTCGGCCACATGCAGGAATGGGTTCACTACTACGAGCGCGTGTTCGGGATGACCGAGCTCATCCATTTCTCCGACGAGGCCATCTCGACCGAGTACTCGGCCCTGATGTCCAAGGTCGTCACCGACGGGTCGGGGCGGATCAAGTTCCCGATCAACGAGCCCGCACCGGGCAAGCGCAAATCCCAGATCGAGGAGTACCTGGACTTCTACCGCGGACCGGGCGTCCAGCACATCGCCGTCTCCACGACCGACATCGTGGCCACGGTCGAGGAGCTCGCGCGGAGGGGAGTGCAGTTCCTGCCGATCCCCGCCTCCTATTACGCCGAGGTGCCCGAGCGCATCGGCGAGATCGATCAGGACATCGCCGACCTGTGCCGGCTCGGGATCCTCGTCGACCGCGACGACGAGGGCTATCTGCTGCAGATCTTCACCGATGCAGTGGGCGACCGGCCGACGGTGTTCTTCGAACTGATCGAGCGACACGGCGCCCGCGGCTTCGGCGAGGGCAACTTCAAGGCCCTGTTCGAGGCGCTCGAGCGCGAGCAGGACCGCCGCGGGAATTTGTAGCGGTGCGCTACGAACGACACGGGCGAGTCCCTGAGAAGCGCCACGTCGCCTGGCGCGACGACGACGGGCGGCTGCTCACCGAGGAGGTGATGGGCTTCGAGGGCTTCTCGGGGAACGAGTCGATCCTGTATCACCGCCAGACGCCGTGCCGGGTCACCGAGTTGGGCTCGTTCACCGCGATCGAGCGCGAGGAGTGGGTGCCGGCGGCGCACGTCCACCGCCTGTTTGACTCGCGCATGCTGGCTCCCGGCGGGGATCCGATCTTCGGGCGCCAGGTCCTGATGTACAACGCCGACGTCGAGATCGCCGTCTGCCGGCCCACGGAGGAGCAGGACTGCTTCTTTCGCAACGGTGAGGGCGACGAGGTGATCTTCGTCCACGCCGGCAGCGGCGAGTTGCAGACAAGTTTCGGCACGCTGCCCTATCGCGAGCGCGACTACGTCGTGATCCCGCGCGGCACGACCCATCGCTTTCGCCCTGCGCCCGGCGACGAGCAGCTGTGGCTGACGTTCCACACGCCGGGCGAGATCGAGACCCCGAACCGCTATCGCAACCGCTACGGCCAGCTGCTGGAGCATGCTCCGTACTCGCAACGCGACTTCCACCCGCCGACCGAGCTGGTCTGCCATCGGGAGGTGGGCGAGCACGAGCTGGTAGTGCGGGTTCGTGGTGGCTACCAGCGCTTCGGCCTGGACTACCACCCGCTGGACGTCGTCGGCTGGGACGGCTACGTGTACCCGTACACGTTCAACGTCGACGACTTCGAGCCGGTGGTCGGCCGGGTGCACATGCCCCCGCCCGTCCACCAGACCTTCCAGGGGCAAAACTTCGTGATCTGCTCGTTCTGCCCGCGTCCGTTGGACTGGGAGCCCGACGCGATCCCGATCCCCTACAACCATTCCAACCTGCAGTCCGAGGAGATGATCTACTACGTCTCCGGCGACTTCGGCTCCCGCCGCGGGGTCGACATCGGCTCGATCACGCTGCATCCGTCGGGCCTTCCGCACGGACCCGCGCCGGGGCTGGCCGAGAAGTCGATCGGCCAGCGCTTCACCGGCGAGCTGGCGGTGATGTGCGACACGTTCGCGCCACTGCACCTGACAGCCGCCTGCGAAGCGCTGGACGACGGACGCTACGGCCTGTCGTGGGCGACCGGCACCGAGGAGGTGCCTGCCGGTGTTCGATGAGGGTCGGCTGTACGCGCCGATCACCACCGCCGAGGACGGCGAGGTCACCGTCCACCTCGACGACGACCACCCCGGCTTCGCCGATCCGGACTACCGCGAGCGGCGCAACCTGATCGCCGCCCGCGCCCTGCGCTGGTCGCCCGGAGAGCCGATCCCGCGCGTCAGCTACACGCCCGAGGAGCATGGGGTCTGGCAGCTGGTGTGCCGCGAACTGGCGGCCAAGCACGAGCGACTCGCCTGCTGCGAGTGCCGTGAGGCGATGGCCCGGCTGGCGCTGCCGGCCGACCACATCCCCCAGCTGGCCGAGGTCGGTGAGCGGCTGATGCCCCTCACATGCTTTCGCTATCACCCCGCCGCCGGCCTCGTCGGTTTCGAGGACTTCTACGGCTCGCTGGCCGACGGCGTGTTTCACTCGACCCAGTACGTCCGCCACCACGCTCGCCCGCTGTATACGCCCGAGCCCGACCTGATCCACGAGGTCATCGGCCACGGCGCGCTGCTCGCCGGCCCGCGCCTGGCCGAGCTCAATCGTCTTGCCGGTCACGCCGCCCGCCGTCTGGAGACCCCGGCGGGACGTGACTTCTTCGCCAAGATCTTCTGGTTCACGATCGAGTTCGGCGTTGTCTGGGAGCACGAGGAGCTCCGGGCCTATGGCGCGGGGCTGCTCTCCTCATACGGCGAGATCGACGAGTTCCGCTCCGCCGAGATCCGGCCCCTGGACCTCGCTCAGATGGGCACGTTGCCGTACGACATCACGCGCTATCAGCCAATCCTGTACGCCGCTGACGGACTGGATCACCTGCTGGAGGTGGCGGGGAGCTTCTTCGCCGGATGCGACGACGACTCGCCGGCCCGTCTGGGGATGGCCGCGAGCCGCGCCGGCTGAGAGAGGCACGCTCACCCCGGTGACCGCGCGCCGAGGGGGCGCGCGGTCACCGGATCGCGGTGGGTCCTACAGTCCTTCAGCCGTGCCCTCTGTCCAGGCTCTCGACGATCGGCTGCTCCTATTGGCCCGCACCCGCGGTCACGCGCCGCTGTGCGAGCACATCGTCGCAACGTTTTCTCGCGCCGGTGAGCACGCGGCCTGCTGGCTGGCGTTGGGCGCGGGTGGCGCGCTGCTCGACCGCCCCCGCAGGGCACGCTGGCTGCACGGCGCCACGGTGGTCGCTGTTGCCTACGGGGTCAACTACGCCGTCAAGCTCGCCGTGCGCCGCTCGCGACCGAGGCTCGTCGGGTTACCGCCGCTGAGCCCGGTCGTCTCGCGCCTCTCCTTTCCCAGCGCGCACGCGACGACCTCGTTCGCGGCCGCCCGCGCCTTCCGGGGTCTGGTCCCCGCCCCCATCCTGTACGCGACTGCGACGGCATTCGGGATCAGCCGTCCCTACCTGGGAGTGCACTATCCCTCCGACGTGTTCGCCGGAGCGTTGCTGGGAACGGGACTGGGGGCGGCCGCATGCCGATGAAGGTGGGGATCGTGGGAATGCCGAACGCCGGCAAATCGTCGCTGTTCACGGCGCTCACCGGCGTCGCCGCCGAGGCCGCGAACTACCCGTTCACGACGATCGAGCCGAACGTGGCGATCGTGCCGGTGGCCGACGAGCGTCTCGACATCGTCGCCGGCATCGTCGGCGCATCCAAGATCGTGCCCGACACGATCGCCTTTCATGACATCGCCGGCCTCGTCGCCGGGGCGCACCGCGGCGAGGGGCTGGGCAACCAGTTTTTGGCCAACATCCGCGAGACCGACGCGATCGTGCACGTCGTCCGCGCCCACACCGACGAGAACGTCGTGCATCCCGAGGGCCGCGTCGATCCGCTGCACGACATCGAGACGATCGAGACCGAACTGATCTACGCCGACCTCGAGCAGGCCGAGCGCCGGCTCGAGCGCGTCGCCAAGACGGCAAAGTCGGGCGACCGTCACGCCATCGCCGAGGAGGGATGGCTGCGCGAGGTGATCGAAGCGCTGTCCTCCGGCCGGCCGGCCCGCACCGTGCCGCCGCCCAGCGGGGCGAGCGACGCGATGACCCTGCTCTCGCCGCTGACGGCCAAGCCCGTGCTGTTCGTCGCGAACGTCGAGGAGGGCTCAGACGTTGTTCCGGAGGCGATCGCCGAGCACGCCGCGGCCATCGGCGCCCGGGCGGTCGCCGTCTCGGCGCGCCTGGAATCCGAGCTCTCGGAACTGTCGGACCCCGACGCCGAGGCGATGCGTAACGACCTCGGCCTGGCCGAGTCCAGCCTGCAGACCGTCGTGCGCGGAGCGTTCTCGCTGCTTCAGCTGGTTGCCTTCTTCACGGCAGGCGAGGACAAGCCCGCGCAATCGTGGCACCTGCGCCGCGGGCTGTCGGTCTGGCATGCCGCCGGGCTGATCCACTCCGACATCCAGCGCGGGTTCGTCCGCGCCGAGATCGTCAGCTGGGATGCCCTGCGCGACGCCGGAGGCTACGCCGGGGCGCGCGACCGGGGCACGCTGCGCCTCGAGGGCCGCGACTACGTCGTCGCCGACGGTGACGTGATCACCGTGAAGTTCACGCCGTAGCGAGTATTTTCTGCCAGGACCCGCACCTACGAGGAGGACCGCTATGGCGACCACCACCAGCTCGACGATCGACCACGTCACCGACCTGCTCGGAGACGACGCCACCGACCTGCTGGAGCACCGCTGCGAGACGATCTCGGCCTCCCGGCTGCACCTCCCCGGTCCGGACTTCATCGACCGCGTAATGGTCGCCACCGATCGCAGCACGGCGACTCTGCGCAACCTGCGCCACATGTTCAACCACGGCCGCCTCGCCGGCACCGGCTATCTCAGCATCCTGCCGGTGGACCAGGGCATCGAGCACTCCGCCGGCGCGAGCTTCGCGCCCAACCCTGACTACTTCGACCCGGCGAAGATCGTCGAGCTGGCGATCGAGGGCGGCTGCAACGCCGTCGCGTCGACCCTCGGCGTGCTGGGGGCGGTATCGCGGACGTACGCTCATCGGATCCCGTTCATCGTCAAGCTCAACCACAACGAACTGCTGACCTACCCCAACCGCTTCGACCAGGTGCCGTTCGCCAGCGCCCAGCGTGCCTGGGAGATGGGCGCCACCGGCGTCGGCGCGACGATCTACTTCGGCTCGGAGGAGAGCACACGCCAGCTGCGGGAGGTCTCCGCAGCCTTCGAGGAGGCCCACCGCCTCGGCATGTTCACGGTGCTGTGGTGCTACCTGCGCAACCCGGAGTTCAAGCAGGGCGACACCGACTACCACCTGTCGGCCGATTTGACAGGCCAGGCCAACCACCTCGGCGTCACGATCGAGGCGGACATCATCAAGCAGAAGCTGCCGGAGAACAACAACGGCTACGGCGCGATGAACAACGGCACCAGCTACGGGAAGACCTCGAAGCTGGTCTACTCGGAGCTGACCACCGACCACCCGATCGACCTCTGCCGCTACCAGGTGGCCAACTGCTACATGGGTCGCGCGGGCCTGATCAACAGCGGCGGCGCCTCGTCCGGCGAGTCCGACCTCGCCGAGGCCGTCCGTACGACGGTCATCAACAAGCGCGCGGGCGGCACGGGGCTGATCAGCGGTCGCAAGGCGTTCCAGCGGCCGATGGCCGAGGGTGTGGAGCTCCTCAACGCCATCCAGGACGTCTACCTGGCCGACGAGATAAGCATCGCCTGACAGGCGCCGGGCCGTCAGAGGTCGCTGAGAGAGTCAGCGTCCTGGAGGCGGTCGGCCAGCCGGTTCATCCCGTAGCCCCGAGCGGCCTCAGCACCGCCCGCAAGGGAGGTTTCGCGGTCAGGCGGCCGGTCGACGTCTGAGGGGCGCAGCGTGGCGATCTCCTTGTAGGCCAGGAGGTTCTCGGCGTGATCGCGCAGGGCGGCGGCCGTGCGCGGCCGCTCCTGGTCGGCGTTGGCGATGGCGTTCTCGAGCGTGCCGTGGCGCTCGAGCAGCGCCGCCGCGGTCTTGGCGCCGATCCCCGGCGCACCCGGCAGGCCGTCGGAGGGATCGCCGCGCAGGGCGATGAAGTCCGGCACGAGCTCGGGGTCGATGCCGTAGCGGCGGCGAACCTCGGCCGGGTCGACCTCCTCGAAGCCGCTGGCGCCCTGTTTGAGAAAGACGACGCTCACGTTCTCCGCCGCACATTGGTACATGTCTCGGTCGCCGGTCATGATCAGCGCCCGGCCTCCCCCCTCCACCTCGGCGTCGGCGAGCGCTCCCAACAGGTCATCGGCCTCCAGGGAATCAGACGACATGCTGGTCCAGCCGAATGCCTCGAACAGGCCGGGAGCACGATCGAACTGCCACTGCAGCGCGTCGGGCACAGGCGGGCGGGCGGCGTGGTAATCGGGGTACAGCTCGGTGCGGTAGTGGGCGGCCTCGGCGCCGAAGCAGACGACGATCGCCCGCGGCTGTGCGTCGGCGGCGATACGCAGGATCAGGTTGACCGACCCGAGCAACGCGTTGACCGGGTTGCCCTCGGCGTCCTTGATGGAGTCAGGCAGGGCGAAGAACGAGCGGTACAGGACGAACGGTCCGTCGATGGCCAGCAGCGGTCCGGGCACGGCTCGGAGCGTACCGTCAGGGCTGGGTGACCGCGGGTCCTCCCAGGGAGCGGTACGTGATCCGGTAGCGCCCGGCGACTGCCGCGGGCCACGTGAACGCTCCGGCGGCCAGCGGCGCGTGGCCGGTCGTCTTCCAGCCGCCCGTGCCGAGACGCTGGACGGTCACGCTGCCACCACGGGCACGAGCCGGATAGACCGAGCCGGCCAGCACGCCGTGGGACGCCGTCGTGAAGATCGTGGTGAACGCCGCGTACGTCGTTGGCAGACCGAACGCGCTCTGCAGCTGGGCGCCGGTCACGCTGGTGCTCCCTCGCGTGCCGAGGATGCGCGCGGTGAGGATCCGCGGCGAGACGCCGTGGCTGGTCACGGCGATGCCGACCAGGGTGCCGTCGACGAGCGCTCCCAGCTTGGCGGTTGCCGCGCCGAGGCTCATCTGCGATCCCCAGGCGTGGTACGGGTCTCCTCCGGCGCTGTCGAAGGGGTCGGGGACCCCGGTCAGCCACGGCTCGGGCGTCGCGGTGGGCCACACGTTCTGGATGCTCTCCGTGTACCCGCCGGAGCTGGCGAAGAAGTAGGTGACGGCGGGACGTCCGTCGTAGGTGACGATCTGACCGCCGGTGGCGCCCACAGCCGCGTCGGTGGCCGGCGTCTCCGCGGAGACGCCGGCATACACCTGCGAGCGCGTGTCGTCGTAGAGGTCGTAGGCCGAGGACCCCACGCCGGTGGTGATCGCATAGGTCCGTGCCGCGACCGCCTGGGCCTCGAGCGCCGCCGCCGGCCAGCTGGCCGGCATCTCGGCCGAGACCACCCCGCGCACGTAGTCGTCGAGGTCGACGACGTCGACGGTGAGCACGCCGCCGTGGCCGTCGGATGAGAGCTGCAGCGATCCCCGGTAGGTGCCGTCGCCGGGCACGAGCAGCGGGCCCGGCCCGGAGATCGTCAGCGCCACCGAGGAGCTCGCGCCGACGCGGGCGTTCGAGTCGCCCAGCCGGAGGCCTCCGGCGGGTGCGGCCGTCACGGTGTAGGTGGTGGAGGGGTCCAGCGTCTGCCGGCCGGCGGCGGTGGCGCCGTGGAACGACGTGGACGTGCCGTCGGCGAGCAGCACGCGCACGGTGCGGCCCGGGGCGGCCTGGCCGAGCGCAGTCCCCTGGTAGTAGTGATCGAGGATCGTGCGGTAGTCGGCGCCGCGCTGGGCGTAGCCGTCGGCGCCGTACTGGCTCATGCCGATCCCGTGGCCGTTTCCGCCTCCGCGGACGTAGAACAGGCCGGCCGCGTGGGCGCCGGTGGGGATCGCCAGCCAACCGGCCACGGCCACGGCCACTACCAGCAGTCCCAGCACACGGTTTAGATAGGGTGGCGGCGTGACCGAGCGCAAGGCGTCAGACGTGTTCGTGGAGTGCCTCGAGGCCGAAGGCGTCGAGTACGTGTTCGGAATCCCAGGCGAGGAGACCCTGGACCTGAACGAGTCGATGGCCGACTCGGCGGTGCAGTTCGTCCCTGTGCGTCACGAGCAGGGCGGCGCCTACATGGCGGACGCCTATGGTCGGTTGACCGGGCGAGCCGGGGTGTGCCTGGGCACGCTGGGTCCGGGGGCCACGAACCTG
The DNA here is from genome assembly GCA_036268255.1 of Solirubrobacteraceae bacterium. GTDB lineage: Bacteria > Actinomycetota > Thermoleophilia > Solirubrobacterales > Solirubrobacteraceae > Palsa-465. The sequence goes on from DATAUL010000066.1 coordinate 8,771, forward strand.
GTGACGCCGGTCGCCGACGCGTTCCTGGACCGAGCGCCGCTGGTGGCGCTGACCGGGCAGTCCGACCTGGAACGGATGCACAAGGAGTCACACCAGTACATCGACCTGATCGGAATCCTTCGTCCAGTCGTGAAATGGAATGCCCGGGTTTCGAGCCCGGAAATCATCCCGGAGGTTGTGCGTAAGGCGTTCAAGGTCGCCGAGTCCGAGAAGCCGGGCTCCACCCACCTCGAACTTCCGGAGGACGTGATGGCGCGCCCGCTGGACGCTCGACCGCTGCCGCGCCACGCCCCCGTGCAGCCCGAGCCCGGGATGAAGGAGCTCCAGCGCGCCACCGACATCATCATGGCCGCCGAGAATCCGATCATCCTCGCGGGCAACGGTGCGATCCGCACGCACGCCAGCCGTGCCCTGCGCGCCTTCGTCCACACCAGCGGCATCCCGGTGGCCGAGACGTTCATGGCCAAGGGCCTGCTCGACTACGAGGACCCGCACGCCCTGGGGACCGTCGGTCTGCAGTCGCGCGACTACGCGATGGCCGGATTCGAGGACGCCGACGTGGTCATCGCCGTCGGCTACGACCTGGTGGAGCACGCCCCCGAGCACTGGAACCCCAACGCCGACAAGCAGATCGTGATGATCGACACGGTCGCGGCCGAGATCGACGAGTTCTTCATCCCGGCGGTGGAGCTGATCGGTGACATCGCCCACGTGCTGGCGCGCCTGGCCGCCGGTTGCAGCCGCAAGCAGTCCGAGCCGCCGGAATCCGACCGTCTGCGGCGGTTGGTGATCGGCGCGCTCGACGACGCTCGCCACGACTCCCACTTCCCGATGCGCCCGCCCCGCGTGCTGGCCGACATCCGCGACGCGCTGGGGCGCAGCGACCTGCTCGTGTCCGACGTCGGGCTGCACAAACTGTGGATCGGACGGATCTTCCCCGCGCACGAGCCGGGGACCGTGCTCATCGCCAACGGCCTGGCCGGAATGGGCTTCGCGCTGCCGACGGCGATCGCCGCCAAGCTCGTCAGCCCGGGACGCAAGGTCGTCACCGTGTCGGGCGACGGCGGCTTTCTCATGAACTGCCAGGAGCTGGAGACTGCCGTCCGTTTGAAGACCCCGATCGTCAACGTGATCTGGGAGAACGGCCAGTTCGGCTCGATCGTGTGGAAGCAGGACAAGAAGTTCGGCCGCCATTTCGGCGTTGACTTCGGCCCCACGGACTTCGTCAAGCTCGCCGAGGCGTTCGGCGCTCCCGGCTGGCGCTGCAACACGGCGGATGAGTTCTCCCAGCGCTTGTCCCACGCGCTGACGCTCGATGTTCCGTCCGTGATCGTCGTGCCGATCGACTATTCGGTCGACGTGGCGATCTCCCGCGAGCTGGGCGCGGAGACCGTCGCCACCTGAGAGCCCGGCCCCAGGCCGCCCAGCCGATCAAGATCGGACGAGCGGCCTGGACCGTTGTCAGCGCTTGTGGTGATCGCCCCGACGGTGGCCCTGTCGCGGAACCAGATCGGCGATCGTCGCGGCGCCGTTCGGCGTACCCAGCCCGCTGGCGAGGTCATAGCCGCGGGTCGCGTCGAAGCCGTCCACGGTGAACGTCCCCGGATCGTCGGGCCCGGCGTTGGTGAACGTGCCCGGGTCGTTGTTGCCGAGCGTGATGTCAGTCAGACCGGGGAACCTATGGTCGGAGGCGTGGGCGTACAGCGTCGGGTTGATCAGCCCGACGTCATGACCCGCGGCCTGGTCGGCGATCGCCACGATGCCGGCGAACTCCGGGGTGGCCGCGCTGGTTCCCCCGAACGTGTAATAGCCCGGCGTGATGTCGTTGGTGCCGCTGTCGTCGTCGTCGCCGGTGAAGCCCAGGTAGACGTTGGCCCCACCATCGACGGCCGCAGACATGCTCACGTCCGGCACGCCGCGGTGGTCGCCCACGATCCAGCGCTCGCCGTCCTGATAGGACGGCCGGTCGAACACGGCGGACAGTCCACCACCGCCCGCGGCGGGCGAGCCGAACAGGACGGAGTCGTTCCAGACGTTGTCCGGCGCTGTCCGGTTGCCGGTGGCATCCAGATGCAGCTGCGTCCCGCCGACCGACGTCACGAGCGGGTCCGCGGCCGGCCAGCTGGTGACCTTGAGCGGGAACAGGTCAGTTGTATCGAGCTCGGCGTCGGTGCTGCCGGCATCTCCGGAAGCGCCGAGAACCGTCACGCGATGCGCCGCCGCGTTGACGACCGCGCTACGCAGGTCGTAGATCGAGCGCGGGCTCGGGAACGTCTGCTCGGTCGCTCCGAAGCTCTGGCTGATCACGTCACCGAGGTGATGGTCGACGACGTAGTTCTCTGCCTCGACGATCTGCGGGAGACCCGTCACACCCTCCGTCTCGGACACCGGCGTCTCGACGAGCAGGATGTTCGCCCCGGGGGCGATCGCATGGGAGTACTCGATGTCCAGCGAGGTTTCCTCAGCCCAGCCGACCATGTCCGAGTCAGACGGATCCCAGGCCGGGATCGGCCCATCAGGGGCGATGATGTCGAACGTCGGCGGTTTGGGGAGCCCGTTGTCGGAATCGAACTGCGCGAGGTCGTCCTGAGCCGTCGGAGAGCCAAACGCATCGACGATCACGATCGTCTTGCCGGCTCCGGTAAGTCCCGCGTGATACAGCGGGTTGAGGCCGTACGCCTGCTCGAAGGCGGGCGGGTTGTAGCACGCGATGCTGTTGACGGCCTCACACTGCGCCGATGTCGGGGGCGCCCCGAACCGGTGTCTGACAACGACGTGAAACGGCCTGGCCGAGGCGGGAACCGCCGCGATGACGAGCAGCGCGGCGGCCACACCCAATATCGACAGACTTCGACGACGCAAGGCACCAACCCCCTGATTGAGCTTGACGGACGCGGGCATTCAATCACTGACGCCGCGCCCGACCAAATCCCCGGGCGTGCCGCTTGCGTTACTGACCGATCAGGTGTTGCCGCGCGCCATCGCGCGGAGGTCCATCGCCTTGTCGTAGGTCCCCTCGTCGACGCCCTTCTCGTAGGCGACCTCGCGCAGCATCCGTCCGCTGGAGGCAGCCTCCTTGACGATCTCGGCCGCCTTGTCGTAGCCGATGTACGGATTCAGCGCCGTCGCGGCGGCAAGGGTCGCCTCCGCCGAGTGATGGCAGCCATCCTTGTTGGCCTGGATGCCGTCGACGCACTTCTCGGCGAACGCGCGGGCGGTCGCAGACAAAAGGCGGATCGACTCCAGCAGGTTGCGGGCAATCAGCGGCACGCGAACGTTGAGCTCGAAGTTGCCCTGCAGCCCGCCGATCGTGATCGCGGCGTCATTGCCGATCACCTGACCGGAGACCTGGAGCACGACCTCCGGGATGACCGGGTTGACCTTGCCGGGCATGATCGAGGAACCCTTCTGGAGCTCGGGAAGCAGCAGCTCGCCGATCCCGGCACGCGGGCCGGACCCCATCATCGCCAGGTCGTTGGCGATCTTGGTGAACGACACCGCGATCACCTTGAGCGCGCCCGACAGCTCGACGAGCGCGTCGCGGTTGCCCTGCGCCTCGAAGGGATCCTCCGGAGCGCGGATCTCCAGACCGGTCGTCTCGGTCAGCCGGGCACGCACGCGTTCGGCGAAGTGCTCGTGGGTGTTCAGACCGGTGCCGGTCGCGGTGCCGCCGAGCGGGATCTGCGCCACCTGGGGCAGGGCGTTGCGCACCCGGCGGGCGCCAAGGCGCACCTGGGCGGCGTAGCCGGAGAACTCCTGGCCGAGGGTGACCGGCACGGCGTCCATCAGGTGGGTACGGCCGGCCTTGACGATGTCGGTGAACTCATCTGCCTTGGCGGCAAACGACGCCTCGAGCTGCTCGAGCGCCGGCAGCAGGTCGTTGGTCGCCTGGTCCAGGGCAGCGAGGTGAACGGCGGATGGGAACACGTCGTTGGAGGACTGGCCCATGTTGACGTGGTCGTTGGGGTGTGCGCCATCCCCGGCGAGGGTGGCGATCACCTCGTTGGCGTTCATGTTCGTCGAGGTGCCCGAACCGGTCTGAAAGACGTCGATCGGAAACTGGTCGTCGAACTCCCCGTTGGCAACGCGGTCGGCTGCCGCCGCGATCCGGTCGGCGACGTTCTGATCCAACAGGTCGAGCTCACCGTTGACGCGCGCCGCCGCGCCCTTGATCTGGGCCAACCAACGCACCACGGCGACCGGCACGGTCTCGCCGGAGATCGGGAAGTTGCCGACCGCCTTCGTCGTCTCCCCACCCCACAGCTGCTCTTTCTCCTGCAGGCTCATGGCTTCCTTTCGCGTTCGTGTTCTGCGATGAACGCTAGCGCTCGCGGGCTCAGCCGCAGAACGCGATCAGCTCGCGAGCCACTGCCACCGGGTCGTCGTAGGCGATCAGAAACCCGGTGCGTGGCAGGGTGCGCAGCTGGGCGTCGGGCAGCAGGTCGAGCGCCTCCCGCGCGGCGTCCACCGGATGGGCCAGGTCCTCGTCGGCCCACAGCAGCAGCACCGGCATCTGCATGCGCGAATAGGCATCGAGCAGCTGGCTTCGGGCCTCGACCGGCCAGCGGTGCACGAACTTCGCCCACGAACGAGCCCGGTTGCCGTTTCCGCCGACGTCGGCGAAGGCGTGTCGCATCAGATCGCGGGCCGCGTGGTTGCGCTGGGCGGACAACCGTTCACCGACCGCCGGTCGGAAGGCGAGCTTGGCGGCGTGGGAAAGGACGCGGTCCAGGCCGGGGACCGCGGCCAGTCGGCAGACTGCCCGCCACGCGGCCCGTTTGGCGACGAACTGGTCGCGACGGTGCAGACGATTGGGCATCAGGACCAATCGGGACGGGGCCAGCAACCCGTCGCTCACTGCCAGCAGCGCAAGCTCGGCTCCGAGGTTATGGCCGGCGACGATGCAGCGCCCGCCGCCGACCTCTGCACAGAAACCGGCGATCACCTCGGCCAGCCACTCGGGCGAGTAGGTGTGGCGGGGGCGATCCTCCGAGTCGCCGTGCAGCGGCAGGTCGGGCAACACGACGCGAAAGCGACTCGACAGCGGCGCCACGATCGGCTCCCACTCGCGATGCGAGAGCCCAAGCGAATGCAGCAGCACGAGCGCAGGGCCGGTTCCCGTCTCGCGATAGGCCACCCTTGCACCGTCCGGGTGGTGGTACAGGCGCAGGCGCACAGGTGGATCGTTGCAGCCAGCGACGGGGGGCCGGCGCCCCGCTACCGACGCCGTCCCGAGCGCTCAGCTCGTCGGTACCGTCCAAATTCTGTCCAGATCCTTGGACACATGTCGCAATTTCGGCCCGTCGCCGCTGGGTCGCGGGGATCTTCTCCGCGTGAATTTGTGCAATTGCTGCACTTGCTTCTCCATCCTTTGTCAAATGCGCCACAAACATCACTATGAGGAAAATGAATGGAAGTCCGCTGGGTCTGTCGACGTCGCAGGCAGCCCAGGCTCTCGGAGTCTCCCTCGGGACGATCCGGCGCTGGTCGGACATGGGTTACCTGCAGTCCTACCGGACCCCGGGCGGACAGCGTCGCTTCAGCCAGGAGCAGATCGACACCTTCCTGGGTTCGCTGGAGCAGCAGGGAACCGATTCGGTGCTGGAGCGCAAAGCCGGCTAGCCCGCCATCGCCGTCGGCCCGGGCCGATGGTGGTGGCAGGTGATGTGTCGTCAGCACCGAACCGGCGGTCACGCCCCGGCTGACGCCTCGCGGATCCGGCGCTCCATGTTTAGCTCGGTGTCGAAGTCGGCCATGTCGGCGTGCCGGTACTCGACGCCTTCGCCGCTCAACAGCCCCGCCAGCACCTCGACGTAGCGCTCTTCCAGCTGCGAGCCGGACACCCGGCGCAGCTCCCGCAGCGCCTCGAACGAGCTCATCTGCGTCCGATAGGTGTCCGAGGCGGTGAGGGTGTCGTAGACCTCGGCGACGGAGATGATCTTCGCGATCTCGGGGATCTCCTCGCCGCCCAGCCCGTTCGGATATCCACGGCCGTCGATCCGCTCGTGATGGGCGAGCACGATCTCGGCCACCGGTCCATAGATACCCAGGTCACGCAGCATGTCGGCGCCCAGCTCCGGGTGGCGCTGGATCGCAACCCAGTCCTCCTCGGTCAGCGTGCGCCCCCGCTCGGCGACGCGATCAGACAGCGCAAAACGACCGATGTCGTGCAGCAGGCCGGCGGTGTGAGCCAGCTCGCACCGCTCGGCCGACATCCCGACCTCCGCCGCAATGTCGCGCGCAAACCGTGCGACCGCCGCCGAGTGGCGCGCCGCCCGCTGGTCGCGGATGTCCAGCGAACGCATCAGGCCGGCCAACACGCCCCATGACAGGGCGCTGTACTGCTCGGCACGCTTACGCGATTGCTCAAGCAGGTGCGCCATGTAGGAGAAGGCAAAGACGGCTGCGAGCGCGAAGGCGACGCCGGCATTTCCGAGCTTGAACGTGATGCCGGCACCTGCCAGGGCAACGAGCACGCTGAGGCCGATGCTTGGCAGGTACTCGACGAACGTGCGCCAGCCGAACTGCTCGGCCGACGGCAGAACCAGCCGGCGCAGCGAGGCGAAGAGCGCGAAGCTCAGCACCATCGCCACGACACCGGCGAGTGCCACCGACACATAGAAGCCAGCCGTGTCGGACGGCCGATCCACCAGACTGCGGATGATGAGGGCCGCCACGACGGCGGGCACCAGGCCCGGCGCGAGGTTGTTGAGGACAACCGTGCGCCATGCGGTGCGTTTGACCAGTGTGGCGGTGAGCTCGAAGATCAGCGCCGCGGCCGCAGCCGACGCCGGGCCCAGAAAGGCCGCAGCGAGGACGAGCACGATGAACGAGGCCGATACCTGCATTCCTCCGTGCTCGCCCACAACCAGGACGCCAGCGCCCACTGCGGCGATTCCCAGGATGATCGACAGCCCGTTGACGGTGTCCGCTGAACTGGCGAGGATGCCGACAACGCAGACGCCAATGAACGCAAGCGTCAGCGATGCCGCTAGGAGAGCCGATCTACGGTCTTCCGCGCCAGCGCGGAGCATTAGCTGGACGGTAGCGCCTCCGGGTCGGCACTACCAGCTTGTTGAAGAGGGTCTAACGACCGCTGCGGAAAGTCATAGTCCCTCCTCCCAACGGATAAGACCGGAGTCAGAGCTCGAAGTTCCCCAGTCGATGACTCCCAGGCTGCTGCGCGAGGTCCTCACGACGCTAAGCGGTCCTTCCGGTCGCTCGACTGCGCTAGAACATGAGGCACCGATGATGTGGGCGGCACTTACCCAGACTACCCCATGCTTTGCACAGTATTTTGGTCAATATCCCGTGCAATTTTAAGACTATGCGGTTCAACACGCAACGCCGGACTGCACCTTTCTGACTAAATGCGCTACTTGAAGACCAGCGAAGCGGCCGCGTTGTTGAACGTGAGCCCGAACACCCTGCGTGCTTGGGAGCGCCGTTTCGACTTTCCGAAGCCCCAGCGATCGCCGGGGAAGCACCGTCTGTTCACCCACGGCGAGATCGCCGCGCTGCGAGATGCGTTGCAGGAGGGCCTATCGATCTCCTCGGCGGTTTCCCGCGCGCGCGAGGGACTGGCCGCCGATGCCAACTCGCTGATCGGAGCGCTCGTTTCCTACGAGCGCGAACGGGCCGACGCGGCGATCGAGGCCGCGCTCGCCCTGCGGTCGGTCGAGCGCTCGATCGACGAGGTGCTGCTGCCGACCCTCGACGAGATCGCCCGCCGGTACGGAGTGGATTCCGCCGGATGGGCGTTCGCGGCCCACTGGGGCGGCGACTGGCTGCGGCGCGCGCTGCATCTCGCTCCGCCCCCGGTCCGGCCGGCCTCGATCCTGATTGGCGATGCCTCGCGCGACGAACTCGATCGCGACAGCCCGTACATCCGAGCGCTGGAGCTGTTCAGTGCCCGGGCCGGCATCAACGTCCTGAGTCTCTCCGCCCGCGGAATCGCCGGGATCGGCGACGCGGTCGCGATCCAGCGCCCGGACCTCGTCGTGCTGGCCGGCTCGCACCTCGACGACGACACCGTGGCCCGCTGGGCCTATGCGGTGCGCCTCTCCGCCGGGGCGATGCCGATGGCGGTCTATCGCCGCGGGGCCGAAAGAATCCGGGTCCGCACCACGGGCGCGCGCAACCTGCCGGCGGGACCGCGGGCCGCTCAGCGCCGGATCCTGGAGCTAATCGAGGGCGATCAGCGCGGCGCTTCGTTCACCGCTGATACCGACGTAGCGCCGCGCCGCGCCAGCCTGTAGCCCTGGCGAGAAGTCCCAACCAGGCCTCGCGTAGACCTTCGCGCGGGTCTAAGATGGGCCAATAGCTGTCTAAACGTGTCTTGCACGGACTCGACCAAAGTGCAGGACCGGTTGCGAACCTTGCCAATTGCTGCCGATAAGGCAATAAATCCCCCAATGAACGGCATCCGCACAAACGCCGCTGCGGTGATGTTGGGAATCAGCCCCAACACCCTGCGCAGCTGGGAACGCCGGTATGGCTTCCCGTCACCGCACCGCTCGGCCGGTGGCCATCGGCAGTACTCGCTGACCGAGATCGAGGCGCTGCGGCTGACGCTTGCCGAAACCCACAACGTCTCCTCGGCCATCTCACTCGCCCGCGAGCGTGGCGAGGGGCCGTCCACGCCGCTGCGGCTCTCAGGCGCCTTCGCCGCATTCGACGAGGATGCGGCCAATCGTCTTCTCGAGGAGAGTCTGGGTCTGCGCTCAGTCGAGCGCACGATCGAGGAGGTGCTCCTCGCCGCGGTAGCCGCGCAGTCCGAGCCGGGCGCCACCACCGCCGAGTACGAGTTCGCCTGGCGCTTCGCCGTCGGCTGGCTGTCGGCGCAACGCCGCCTGGCACCGCCCGCGGCCCGTCGCGAGGGGGTCATGATCTTTGATGCATCGGCCCCCGGCGACCTCGACGCCATCTACGCGCAGGCGCTCGAGGTGGTGCTGCGGCGTGGAGGGCTGCGCACGCTGTCGTTCACCCCGGCGATCGAGCTGCCCCGTCTGGGCCGGGCGCTGCGTGCGCTGGAGCCACGGGCGGTCGTGCTGACCGGACATCGCGTCTCGCTGGACGCGATCGGGCGACTTGTCTACGCCGTGCGCTCGCTCGTTCGCGACGTCGTCATCTTCGACTACCGCGGCGCCGTCCCGGACACCGGGGCGAGCACCGTGTTCAGGCTGGGCGAGTCACCACTGGGGGCTCGCGACGCGCTGCTGGCGAGGCTTGATCCGCCTCCGGCCCGCCCCGCCGCCTCGCCGCTGGGCCAGGTCGCGACGAGCTCTTCGGCTCGCGCCGGCGCCTAGTCACCCCAACCCGCCGCGCGCTCGTTCCTAGAATCGAGCCGGCCTACCCATGCCCACCCGGCATCGCCCCGTTGACCCGCACGCGTCGTTTCCCGAGCTCGAGGAGCAGGTTCTCGCACGCTGGCGAGAGCGCGACGTATTCGCCGAGTCCCTGCGCCGCCGCGAGGGCGGGCCGTCATGGGGCTTCTACGAGGGCCCGCCGACGGCCAACGGCAATCCCGGCACCCATCATGTCCTGAGCCGGGTGTTCAAGGACATCTTCCCCCGCTACCGCACGATGAGTGGCCATTACGTCGAGCGCAAGGCGGGCTGGGATTGCCACGGCCTTCCGGTCGAGCTCGCCGTCGAGGCCGAGCTTGGGTTTCAATCCAAGGCCGACATCGAGCGCTACGGAATCGCCGAGTTCAATGCGCGCTGCCGCGAGAAGGTGCTCAGCCACGTCGAGGAGTGGAACCGGCTGACCGAGCGGATCGGGTTCTGGGTCGACCTCGAGCATCCGTATCGGACCCTCGATGCCGACTACGTCGAGTCGGTCTGGTGGGCGCTGAAGACGATCCACGACCGGGATCTGCTCTACGAGAAGCTCAAGGTCGTTCCCTACTGCCCGCGCGACGAGACCACGTTGTCCAGCCACGAGCTGGGCCAGCCCGGGGCCTACCGAGACGTTGTGGACCCGTCCGTCTATGTCCGATTTCCCGTCACCAGGCGACCGGAATCATCTCCCCTGCAGGTGGGCGACGAGCTGCTCGTGTGGACGACGACGCCGTGGACCCTCGTCTCCAACGCCGCCGTGGCGGTCAAGCCCGACTTGACCTACGTGCGGGCCCGCGCGGCAAATGCCGACCGCGACGCACCGGCGCAGGTGCTGGCCCAGGCGCTCGTGGAGAAGGTACTGGGCGAGGACGCCCAGGTGCTCGACACGTTCCTCGGTTCCGAGCTGATCGGCACCCGCTACGAAGCCCCCTTCCCCTACATCCCGGCCGAGGCCTACGGAGCCAAGGGCCACACCGTGCTGCCGGCGGACTTCGTCACCGCCGAGGACGGAACCGGCCTCGTGCACACCGCGATCGCCTTCGGCGAGGACGACTTTCGCCTCGGCGAGGTCGAGGGTCTGAACGTCGTGAACCCGGTGCGCCTGGACGGCACCTACGACGAGCGGATCGGCGCGTACGCCGGGCGCAACGTCAAGGCCGCCGATCCGGACCTCATCGAAGACCTGCGCGCACGCGACCGGCTGCTGCGCGCCGAGGCCTATGAGCACTCCTATCCGCATTGTTGGCGCTGCGGTACGCCGCTCCTGTACTACGCCAAGCCCTCGTGGTACATCGCCACCAGCCAGATCAAGGACGAGCTGCTGGCCGCAAACGAAGCCGTCAACTGGTACCCCGACCATGTCAAGCACGGGCGCTTCGGCAATTGGCTGGAGGGCAACGTCGACTGGGCGCTGTCGCGCGAGCGCTACTGGGGCACCCCGCTGCCGGTGTGGCGCTGCGACCACGGCTGCACGCGCGTGATCGGCTCCTTCGCGGAGCTCGAGGAGCTGTCCGGGGTCCATCTTGAGGATCCGCACCGGCCGTTCGTCGACGAGGTCACCTTCCCGTGCGAGAACTGTGGCGGCGACATGCGCCGCGTGCCCGAAGTGATCGACGTGTGGTTTGACTCGGGCTCGATGCCGTTCGCCCAGTTCCATGCCCCCCACGCCAACCTCGAGCACTTCGAGGAGCGATTCCCGGCCGACTTCGTGTGCGAGGCGCTGGACCAGACGCGCGGCTGGTTCTACTCACTGCTGGCCGTCTCGACGCTGCTCTACGACCGCTCCTCGTTTCGCAACGTCGTCTGCCTCGGGCTGATCCTCGACGAGCAGGGCCGCAAGATGTCCAAGTCGCTGGGCAACACGGTCGAGCCATGGGAGGTGATCGATCGCTACGGCGCCGATGCGCTGCGCTGGTACTTCTTCACCTCCAAGTATCCGTGGGATGGCTACCGCTTCTCGATGAACACGATCGGCGAGGCGGTCCGCCAGTTCCTGCTGCAGCTGTGGAACACCTACGGCTTCTACGTCCTGTACGCCAACGCCAACGACATCGCGACGCCGCAGGCCGATGCCGTCGAGCTGTCGGACCTTGACCGCTGGGCGCTGTCGCGACTGCAGGCGACGGTGCAGATCGTGCGCGAGCGCCTGGAGGACTTTGACGCCACCGGTGGCGGCCGAGCGATCCAGAGCTTCGTCGACGAGCTCTCGAACTGGTACGTGCGGCGGTCGCGGCGGCGCTTCTGGGAGGGCGACTCGGCGGCGTTCTGGACGCTGCACGAGTGCCTGACGACGATCGCCAAGCTCCTGGCTCCTTTCTGCCCCTTCATCGCCGACGAGATCTACGACAACCTCGACGGCAGCGAGCCGAGCGTGCACCTGTGCGACTTTCCGATGCCCGGTGCCCGCGGCGAGGAACTGGAGGCGGCCATGGACGTGGCGCGCGAGACCGTCCGCCTGGGCCTGGCCGCCCGCGCCCAGGCGAAGGTCAAGATCCGCCAGCCGCTGCGTGCCGCCGTCGTGGTCGCCACCGGGTATGAGCGCGAGGCCATCGAGCAGCTCGCCGAGCTCGTGCGCGAGGAGCTCAACGTGCGTGAGCTGCGGTTCGTCTCGGAGGCCGACGAGCTCGGGCAGGTCGAGATCAAGCCCAACTACCGGACGCTGGGGCCGCGCTTCGGCAAGCAGATGCCGAAGGTGGCGCTGGCCGTGGCGGCGCTCGACGCGGTCCATGCAGCGGCGACGCTGCGCCAGGGCCGTCCCGTGCGGATCGACGTCGGCGGTACCGACCACCCGCTGGAAGCTGACGACCTCCTGATGAGCATGAAGCCGCTGGAGGGCTATCAGGTGGAACGCGAGGGGTCACATGCCGTCGCGCTGGAGACGACGATCGACGAGTCGCTGCGCACCGAGGGCTGGGCGCGCGACATCGTGCGCGCGGTGCAGAACGCGCGCCAGGCGGCCGGGCTCGACGTCTCCGACCGAATCCTGCTCACGCTCGACGGCGATCAGGCGCTGCTCGGCGCCGCCCGCGCCTACGAGGCTTACCTGGCCAACGAGACGCTCGCGACCTCGATCGGGTTCGAGGATCTCGACGGAGCTGAGCCGATCACGATCGACGGCCGGCCGCTGAAGATCGCCGTCGCGCTGGCCTAGGTCGAGGCAAGTTCGGCGGCGGAGCGCCCGCCGCGCTTGCGCAGCCAGGCGGCCAGCCGGTTGGCCCCGCTGCGCTCGGCCGCGTCGACGGCCGTCAGATCGTCGTAGCCGACCCAGTTGAGGTCTGCCCCACGGGAGAGCAGCTGCGAGGCGGTCGATTGGCGCCCACCGTGACAGGCGCCCCAGAAGGCCGCGGTGACCTCGCCCGGATCCGGCGACGTCGACAGCTCCTCCTGCAGGCGGTCGTTGAGCCCCAGCGCGGCCGCCTCGAACAGATTCGTCCGGGCGCCACGAGCGAGCAACCGGTCGGCGGCCTGCCACTGGCCGAAGGCCGTCGCGTCGGCGATTGGCGTGCGTCCGCCGATGATCGCCCCGGGCGCCTCCAGATCGGCGCCGGCATCGACCAGGGCATCGATCAGCCCGACGTCGTCGTTCGAGGCGGCCCAGTGCAATGCCGTCTCGGAGTGAGATTCGCCGACGTAGGGAGCGTTGATGTCGGCGCCGGCCTCGTGGAGCACGGCCACCATCTCGCGCGGCCGCGGCCGGTGGCCGGGATAATCGGCGAACAGGTGCAGGAGGGTCCGCTCGCCTCCGCTCACCACGCGCGCCGTCGCCAGCTCGGGATGCTCGCCGAGGAGTTGCGTGACCGCCTCGACGTCTCCGGCCACCACGGCTTCAACCGCCGCCTTTGCGAGCGGGTCCTCCGCATCGAGTCTGAGCGCCGGTGGTGTCATCGAACAAACTGCGATCTAGCCAAACTGCCCGCACGCGACCCACGACGATGCCGGTGGCGTGCGGTGTCCTGCCGGGAGCTTACGCCAGCGCGGGCTCGAGCTCCTCTTCGATCTTGCGCTTGGGATAGGCGCCGATGACGGTCTTCTTGACCTCGCCGTGCCGGAAGAGCATCAGCGTCGGGATCGACATGACGTTGAACTTGACGGCCGTCTGCTGGTTCTCGTCGATGTTGAGCTTGACGACCTTGAGGGCTTCGCCCCGCTCGGTGGCAATCTCCTCGACGACCGGCGATACGCGGCGGCACGGGCCGCACCATGGCGCCCAGAAGTCCACGAGCACGGGAACGTCTGACTCGATGACCTCTGCCTGAAAGCTGTTGTCGGTTACGTCCGAAACCGGGCCTGACATATTGTTCTCCTTCTCGAGGTGCTTCAGAAAGTATAGCGGGTGGGCAGAGCTAGATTACAGGTCGGATATGGCAGAGCCGACAAACTCTGAAATCGCCGAGGCGTTCGACGAATTGGGTGACCTCTACGAGCTCGATGGAGCGATCATCCACCGAATCGTCGCCTATCGCAACGCGGCCAAGGCGGTGCGCGACGCTCCGGTGTCGGTGACCGGGCTCGCGCGCGAGGGGCGGGCCACCGAGCTGCCGGGGATCGGGGCGATCATCCAGGAGAAGGTATTGGCGCTCGCCGACGACGGCGACATCCCGGCCGCGTTGAAGCTCCGGGCGAAGTTCCCCGGTGGTCTGCTCGAAATCACCCGCCTGCCCGGGCTGGGTCCCAAACGCGCCCGGCGCCTGTACGAGGAACTGTCGATCGACTCGCTCGACGCACTCGAGGCGGCCGGCTCCGCCCACAAGCTGCGCGAGCTCAAGGGCTTCGGCCCGAAGGCCGAGGAGAGCATTCTGGCCGCGGTCTCCGTGGCTCGCGCCGACGCGGCCGCCGGCGAGAATGGCGGCGGCCGGCGGACGGTGCTCAACCGCGCGCTGGCGGTGGGTGAGCAACTTGTCGCGGCCCTGCGAGACCATCCCGCCTCCGAACGGGTCGAGCTGGCCGGCTCGGCGAGACGCATGACCGACAGCGTCAAGGACCTGGACGTGATCGCCACCGCCCACGACCCGCTCGCGCTCGCGCAGGCGGCGGCGGCGCTCGACCTCGTCGAGTCCGCGCAGACCCCCGGCGAGGCGGGGGTCCGTCTGCGCACCCACACCGGCTTGAAGGTCGACCTGCGGATCGTCGCGCCTGACCAATTCGGCAACCTGATGCAGCACTTCACCGGCTCCAAGGAGCACAACATGGCACTGCGCGAAGCCGCCGTGCGCAAGGGGCTGCACGTCTCGGAGTACGGAGTGCTCGACGACGCCACCGGCGAGACGCATCGCTGCGAGCGCGAGGAGGAGGTCTACGCGCTGCTGGGCCTGCAGTACATCGCGCCCGAGCTGCGGGAGAACCGCGGCGAGCTGGAAGCGGCGGCGGCGCGTACGCTGCCATCGCTGATCACCGTTGATGATCTACGCGGCGACCTGCACTCCCACACCGACGCGTCCGACGGGACGGCATCGATCGAGCAGATGGCCCGGGCGGCCAGCGAGGCCGGCTATGAGTACCTGGCGATCACCGACCACTCGGCCTCGGTGGGGGTGCGCATCGAGGCCGACGGCCTGCGCCGGCAGATCGCCCGGATCCGCGCGCTGTCCGGCTCCGACAAGGTCGGCGGCATCACCCTGCTCGCCGGCTCCGAGGTCAACATCGCACCCAACGGAACGCTCGACTACGACGACGAGGCGCTGGCCGAGCTCGACTGGGTCGTGGCGTCGGTGCACTCCTCCTTCCAGATGTCCTCGGCGGACATGACCAAGCGGATCGTCCAGGCGATCTCCAACCCGCTGGTCGACGTCATCGGGCACCTGTCGGGTCGAAAGATCGAGCGCCGTCCGCCCTACGCCTTCGACTTCCCGACGATCGTGGAGGCGGCGCTGGCCGCCGGCACGATGCTCGAGATCAACGCCAGCCCTGACCGCCGCGACCTCAACGACGTCCATGCCCGCGCGGCCGCACGCGCCGGCATCCCGATCGTGATCAACTGTGACGCCCACCGAGTCGGCGGGTTCGAGGTAGCACGCTACGGCGTGGCCACCGCCCGTCGGGCGTGGCTCGGCCCCGAGGCCGTCGCCAACACCCGGCCGTGGGAGCAGGTGGCCGCGATGCGTCCACGGGCCCGCGGCTAACGCCCTCAGCGCGGGGGTTCCTCGTCGCGCGGCCCGGGCCAACCCGCGGCGCGCTCCAGTACCCCCTCAGCGCGGGGGTCCCAGGTCGCGCGGCCCGGCTCATCTCCATGCGCGCTCCAAAACCCCCCGCTCGGCGGGCCCGGGTGGCCGCGGGGGCCGGTCAGCGGGCCCGCTTGGCCCGCGGCGGCCGCGGTGGGGGGCGGCGCTGCGGAGGGCGCGGCGGCGGCGCATCCCGGGCGCCCGCGCCGTCGGTGGCGGGCCGGGCCGGAGAGGCGCCCATCCCGCGCCACCCGCGCTGCACGGCCGCGAACCAGGCGAGCCCGAGCACACACAGCGCCGAGGCGATCCAGAAGTTCACCCGCATCCCCAGGAAGTGGTTCGAGTAGTCGATCCGCTGCGTCTCCTCGAAGATCCGGAACGCCGAATAGCCGGCCACGTAGAGGGCGAACAGTCCGGGCGCGCGCACCCTGCGCCGCGAGCCCAGCCACACCAAGAAGCCGGCGAGGCCGAGGTTCCAGATCAGCTCGAACAGGAAGGTGGGCTCGAACGTGGCGTATTGCTGATAGCCCGGCGGGCGGTGGACCGGGGAGATCTTCAGGCCGAAGAACAGCTTGGTGGGCGCGCCGAACAGCTCCTGGTTGAAGTAGTTGCCGATCCGGCCGATCGCCTGGGCGAGCAGGAGGCCGGGCGCCGCGGCGTCCATGAAGCGCAGCAGGTCGTCGTGGCTCAGCCGCCGGCGGATCACCCACAGCCCGCCGATCACGCCACCGGCGATCCCGCCCCAGATGCCCAGCCCGCCGTCCCAGATCGCGAACACACCCCACCAGTGATCCGGGATCTGGCTGGGAGTGGTGATGTCGAAGTAGATCCGGCCGCCGATGAGGCCGGCGGGGAACGCCCAGATTGCGACCTCGTAGGGCAGGTCGGGATTGCCGCCCACCGCGCGCCAGCGCCAGCGCGAGCTGAGGATCGCCGCCGCCACCGCGAACACGTAGGCGATCCCGTAGGCGTGAAAGAACAACGGACCGACGCTGAAGCCGTTGTGTGCCGGGCTGGGGATGAATGCAAGCGGGGTCACGCTCGCCATCCTGGCAGCAAACGAGGGAGCACGCGTTCGCTCAGGGTGGCGGCCACCGCGGCGCGGCCGAACGGCTCAAGCAGCTCGGCCGCCCGGTCCCCGTAGCCGTCCACCGGATCGTCGAGCGCGCGGCGCACCGCGCCCGCCAGATCTTCGGAGACGAGCCGGGGGTCCAGACTGCGGGCCAGCGCAAGCGCCGGATAGGCGCCGGGCGAGGGCGTGGTGACCAGCATCGCGCCGTCGGCCAGCGCCTCCAGCGCGGCGATCCCGAAGTCCTCGCGCCGCGGAGCGGTGAGGAATACCCGCGCGCGGCGCTGCAGCCCCCGGTAGGCCTCAGGCGCCATCCGCCCGACGAAGCGCACGCCGGGCGGCGCGGACGAGCGCTCGATGCCCGCCACCACCAGGGTCTCGCCGTCGCGACGGGCGCGAGCCCAGCTGTCGAGGATGAGATCTAGCCGGCGCTTGACGGGGTCGGCGGTGTAGGCCAGAACATCGACGTCGCGCGGGCGGGCGGGGTGGGCGGGTCCGTCTCCGCGGGGCTTCTCAATCGCCACCGGGACGACCACCGCATCGGGATGCGGGGAACTACCGAGCGGCGCCAGCGCGGCGTCGCTGGCGGCCATCGTCATGAGCAGCGGGGCCCCCGCGACCCGCCGGCGCTCGATCACCCGCTGCCAGGCGCCGTGGCGGCCCGGGCGATTCTCGGCGGCCAGCGCGTCGAGCCAGATCGCCCCCGGCGCCGGCCACAACAGGGCGGCCGTGATCGAGCAGTAGATCAGCGCCCGCGGGCGGTACTCGCTGATCGCCGCGACGGCCGTGCGGCGCGCCGCCCGCGCCTGGACCAGGTCGGTGAGCATGAAGCTCCGCACCTCGGGCACCGCACCGGCATCGGCAATCTGCGCGCGGGCGCCGGCCAGGGAGAGCGCGGCCTGAAGCTCACGCGCCGCCGCCCGCCAACCGGTGGTGGCGCCCACCGAGACGAGCAGCACGTCGACGCCGGCCATCGGTCGACGCGTTAAACCCGCGGTGTCGCCGGCCGCGACGGCGTGGCGCCGTTGAGTTCGCGCAGGTTGGAGCGAAAGCCGGGCGTACGGACCAGCCGGATCGGCTGAAACGGGGACCTCTGCTGAATGTAGAAGCGCGCGCCGTCGCGCTCCTCGATCGCCGTCACCGCCGCGGACTGGCGCCGCCAAGCCAGCGCCCAGATGATGGCAAAGCCGGCTGCGATCGCCGGGATCTGCGGGGCGAGGAGCCCGAGCGCGGCAGCGCCGATCGTCGAGAGCAGGAGCGGCCAGAGCCGGTTGAGGACAACTCTCGCGGGGTTGACCTCGGGCAGCGAGGACTGGGTTCGGGCATTGGCCAGAAGCGCGGCGATCGGCGGGGAGGTCTGGTTGCGCCGACCGAGCCACAGCCCGATCAGGCCGGCCGCCACCCACCAGCCGGCGGAGACGGGGATCACCTGGTCGTGCCCTCCCCCGGCCACGCCGGCGAGGGTCACGGCAGCGAGGGCACTGGCCGCGGCCGCGCTGATCAACACCGTCGTGCGAAGGAAGTCGGAGAAGCGCACCGGCGTTACCCGGGGGAAGTGGCGATCAGCGCCGCCAGCAGCTGACTGACTCCCTCGGGACCGTTGACGACGACGTCGGCCTCGCTGGTGATCTCCGACGGGCCCTCATCGGAGGCGACGCCGACGCGCACCGCCCGCACCAGCCGGCCCTCGGTTACGAGCTCGCTCAGCGCGTGAAACGCGTCGAGGTCCGTGGTGTCGTCCCCCATGTACATCGCCGAGTCGATCTCGGAGCCCACATCGTCGAGCAGGCGCCGGATGCCGACGCCCTTGTCGATCTTGATCGGCGGGCGAACCTCGAGGACCTTGCGACCCCAGTGCGTGCGCAGACCGGCCGCCTCGGCGCGCTGCGCGATCGCGTCGATCGCGGCGCGGGCCGCCTCCTCGTCAGGGGCGCCGCGCCAGTGAAACGCGACGATCACACCCTTGTCCTCGAGCCGAACGCGCAGCTTGCGGATATCGGCGGTGTCGACCTCACGACCGAAGTCGTGGATCCGACGCACCCAATCGGCCACATCGGCGTCCATGACCGCCTCGGTCCACCCCGAGCGCAGCAGCTCGACGCCGTGGGATCCCAGGTAGGTGATCGTGCCGATCGAGACCATCGCCCGGGCCTCGGACGCGCGCCGCCCACTCACGCAGCCGACGAGCCCGTACGTGCGGGCGACGGCGATCAGCAGCTGGCGGGTGGACTCGGGCACGTGCGCGTCGGCGGCATGGTCAACGATCGGCGCCAGGGTGCCGTCGATGTCAAGCAGAACCGCCGCGCGCTGAGGGTTGGCTCGGAGCGGCGCGAGCGCCTCGGATAGGAGCGCTGACGTCACGTTCCTAGTATGCCCCCTCGCGGTGCGTGGGTGGGGACTGGGTCGCGCCGGGGGGCCCGCTGACAGATACCATTCGCGACGGTCATGAGCGAGCCCTCATCAGAGTCCGGTTACACGGTCTCCAGCCTCAGCGAGATGGGCGAAGGCCCGGGCTTTCGCAAGGTCCGCCAGCAGCTCGGCGTGACCGCCTTCGGGGTCAACGCGATCGTGCTTCCGCCCGGCTACTCCACCGGCGTGCACTTCCACGACGAGCAGGAGGAGGTGTATTTCGTCCACCAGGGAACCGTCGAGTTCCGGTTCGGGGACGGAAGCACTCATCTCGTGCACGCCGGGGGCGTGGTCCGGGTCGACGCGGCCACTCACCGCGGGATGCGCAACGCCGGCGAGGATGAGGCGATCGTGGTCGCGACCGGCGGCAAGGGCGGCTACGTGGGTCGCGACGGACAGGCCGTCGGCGACGATCCGCGCGGCGGCCCTCCAGGCGCGGCCTGACCACGGGCCAGACTCCTGTGACGGACGCCCTGCTGCTGCACGGGCAGCCGGGTGGCGCCGCCGACTGGGACGGGGTCCTGGCCGCCCTGGACGGCCGGGCGAGGGCTGTGGCGATCAACCGGCCAGGCTGGGACGGCCGCACCCGGGCCCAGGACCTGGCCGGCAACGCCCGGGCGGCCCTGGAGGTCCTCGACGCGCGCGGCGTGAAGCGGGCCGCGGTCATCGGGCACAGCCTCGGTGCGGCGATCGCCGCATGGCTGGCCGTGCACCACGGCGAGCGGGTGAGCGCGCTCGTGCTCGTCGCCCCCGCGGCCAACGTCGCCGCTCTGGGGAGACTGGACCGCTGGCTGGCCACTCCAGGACTGGCCGAGCTCTGGGGCGCGACCGCGATGGCGAGCCTGGGCCTGGCGCTGTCGGTCGACCGGGTGCGCGGACGGGTCGCGGCCGCCGCGGGACTGCCGGACGGCTACCTGAGGCGGGCGCGGACGACGCTGCTGCGACCCGGGGCCTGGCGTCCCTATGCGATCGAGCAGCGTGCGCTCGTCCGCGGGGTGACCGCGCTTCAGCCCGGCCTGGCGACGATCGCCGCGCCGACGACGATCCTGTTCGGCGACCGCGACGCGATCGTCTCGCCCGCCGCCTCGCGGCGGCTGTCGGAGCAGATCCCCAGAGCCCGCCTGGTCGTCAGGCCGGGAGCCGGGCATCTACTGCCCCAGCGCGCGCCCGCGTTCGTCGCCGACGAGATCCTGGCGGCGCTGCCGGGCGACGATGGCTCTACCCTCGCGGGTGCATGAGATCCCGACTGTCAGTCGCCGGGCTGCTCGCGCTCGTCGTGCTGCTCGCACCCGCCGCCGCGAACGCGGCACGACTCGTTGGCGGCCGTGAGCAGGCGGCCATCGCCAAGGCGTTCTTCGCCCGGCCCTCGCACAAGGGACAGGCGATCGTCTCCGCCCGCATCTCCACGGTCGCCCGCGCCTGGGCGGTGGTCAAGTCGGTCCGGCCCCAGGCGACGGGGCGTCGCAGCGCGTCGGGCCGCACACCGCGACTGCAGAGCACCTACTACCGCGTGACCCGGAGGCGTGTGAAGCTCGGCAAGCCACCCGCGGCTGTGCGGGCCGACCTGGCGCGCGACTTCCGCGTCGCCGTGCTCTACACGGGGTCGGGCTCGGAGACGATCGCCTATCACCAGCTGTATCGCAGCGTCTGCCCGGGCTCGGGCGGCTTCACCGACGAAGAGGCCGGCACGATCAAGCCGATGTCGTGGAGCGTTCGCTATGTGGTCGACCTCGACGCGCTCCAATCCGCGGTGCGCGGCGCGGCCGGAACGGTCCTGGTGCCCACGGTGTCCTTCGACCGCTCGCGGTCACGGGTCTCGGCGCACGAGGTCCTGACGCGCACCGCCATCGACAAGGGCTGCAACGGCCAGCCGACGACGTTCGAGTGCGACACGACCTACGCGCCGGGCGCTCCGGGCGACGGCCTGCTCTCGTTCCCGCCCACGGGCGGCGTGGAGGTCGGCGTCCCGACCACATCGAACCCGAGCGGCGACTGCGCTCCCAGCGACTACACGCTCGGTCCGTCGCTGTGGGACAGCGGTGCGACGGCCGCCGTGATCCCGGTCCTGGGCCTCGTCGGCGCCAGCCTCCCAGCGAACCCGTATGCGCCTGTCGCAGTCTCGTGGCCCGGCAACTCGTTGTCGCTGGTCTCCGGATTTCCGGCAAGCCCGTGCCAGGGCGACGGGGCGGCCTGCCGCGACACGTTTCGCTGGACAGGCCACGTGACGCTGCAGGCCGCTTCTTAGAACCGGTGGCCGCGCGGCATCACTGCTCGTCGGGGCTCGGCTCGGGGACGACCGGGGTGGCCGGCTCGTCGGGCCCGGGAACCGTCGACGGCTCCCCGGGGTCGGCGGGGGTCGCGGGACTCGGGTCGATCGGCGTCACCGGCGCGTCGGGCACAACCGGCGTCGCAGGCTCGGATGGTTGGGGTACCTCCAGAGTGGCAGAACCCGCTCCAAACGCCCTGTCCGCCGGTGGATCTGATTGTTTTGTTGTCAGCTGCATACATCCTCCTTATCTCTCGCGACCTAGACTGCGCCGCCGTGGAGACTGCTTCGGAGCCGGTTGATGACCAACATCGGGACGACTCCGTCGGCCTACCCCCTTTCGTCGACGTCGAACTGAACGGCTCGGCGGGCCCAGCCGTCGCCGAGCCGGTTGTCCCTGCCCGCTCCCGTCCGCGGATCAGGCGCCGCGCTCGCCTGTCGGTCAGTGCACGACGGGAGGTCCTGTGGATCACCGTGATCTACCTGTCGGCGCGCGGCCTCCTGCTGCTGGCAGCGTACGTCAACGGGAAGTTCGGCCATCACAACTTCCTCCACGAGCTCGCCAACTGGGACGGGCTCTGGTACCGCCGCCTGGCTAACCAGGGTTACCCGGCGCACGTCGACTACGGCCAGACGACGCTGGGCTTCTTCCCCCTGTTCCCGATCGCGATCTGGCTGCTCGAGCCCGTGTTCCTGGTGTTCACGAGCCACAACGCGATCTGGGCGGCCACCGTCTCAGGGGTGCTGATCTCAGGCGTGGGCGGCTGGATCGCCACGGTGCTCGTCCATCGTCTCGCCGACGGCTGGTGGGGTCGCGCGGCGGCCCGCCGGGCGACGATCCTGTTCGTCGTCTTCCCCGGGTCGGTCGTCTTCTCGATGGTCTACTCCGAGGCATTTCTGCTGCCCCTGGCCGCCGGTTGCCTGTTGGCGCTCGAGCGCCGGCGCTGGGTGCTCGCCGGAGTGCTCGCCGGCTTCGGCTCGGCGGTCCAGCCGGTCGGACTGATGCTCCCGGTCGTGTGCGCGGCCGGGGCCCTGCTCGAGCTCTACCGATGTCGCGGGCACGTGCGCGATGCGCGGCGGGCGCTGATCGCGCCGGTGTTGTCGGTCACCGGCGCCGTGTGCTTCATGATCTTTCTCTGGATCTGGACGGGCAATCCGTTCGCGAACTACATCGCCCAGCATCACGGATGGAGCGAGAAGACCGACCTCCTGGCGCTCGTGCACACCGCGACCCGGATGGCGCCGGCCCTCAACCCCAGCCACTTCAACAGCCCGACGGTCAACCTCAACCTCGTCTTCGGACTGATCGGGGCGGTGGTCCTGGTCGTAGAGCTGTGCCTGTTGTGGCGCTCGCGGCGTGAGGTGTCCGCGGTGGCGATCGTGTGGACACTCGGTATCACGTTCTTCGCCTTCACTTCGGAGTACGTCCCGCCGAACCCGCGGATGCTGATCACTGCCTTCCCGGCACTGATGGTGGTCGGGCGCTACGTGCAGGGCAAGTGGTTCGCCATCCTCGTGTTCATCAACGTGTTCCTGCTGGCCGGGCTCAGCCTGCTGACGTTCTGGTCGACCACGCTGCGGCCTTAGGGTTGGCGGCCCCCCGCCCGGGACAGCAGCTGCACGTGGATCGGGCTGGCGTAGCCGTACTGCGCGATCCTCCCGCGTCCGAACGCCCGCTCCAGGCGCGCGTCGAGCCGTAGGTAGCCGGCCCGGTTGGCGAGCGAGCGGGCCGACCCGTCCGTCTGGCCCTCGTGGCTGGAGACGAACCACAGTCGCCGGCATCCGGCGGTGGCCGACGACACCGCCGCCGCCGAGAGCGTGGCGTAGCGCTCGACGAACGGCTTCGTCGCGCCCCACCGGATCGCCGGCAGGACCGCGCGCGGCGCCGGCCGCGCAGAGGAACGTACGTAATAGGCAAAGGCGTTACGGGCATCCAGCGGATAGAAGACGACGCAGTCGCCCGGCCTCGACCGGTTGAGCACGTCGGCGGTGGCGGCCTGCCATGGCTCGGGCGAGACGCCATAACTGGCGGCCAGGGGCACGGCCCGCACCACCAGCACCACGACCAGCACCGTCAGGGCCCACGCGCGACCAAGGCGCGGATGGGTGATCACGACCGCCAGCGCCAGCGCGACCGCAGGCAGGCAGATGAGCAGGTTGCGCGGGAGGAAGATCGGCTGGGAGACGAGCGAGTACAGGAACGTCAGCACCACGGGAACGGCGATCCACATCAGCACCAGCGCCACCGGCCACCCGGTGAGCCGCTCGTCCTGGATCCGCCGCCCCGGCTTCCGGCGCCGCGCGCGCAGCACCGCCACGGCGAGTCCCAGCAGCACGAGCACGGTCGCCACGAGACCAAACGTGGTGGTAAAGCGGGGATGAAAGCTGGGCTGAAGGCCGGTGGAGGTCAGCGACTGCAGCACCTGCGTCTCGACCTTGCGCGACGGCCGCGGGACCCAGAACAGCTGTGCTGAGCCTCGCCGTACGGCGAGGATGGCCAGCGGAACGCAGCACACGGCCAGCGCGACCAGTGCCCAGGCGAGCCGGCGCAGGCCCGGTAGCTGCCGCCCGAGCACGAGCGCCAGCAGCTGCACGGGCACGACGAGCACGGCCATGAAACCGCAGTAGGTGGCCAGCGCCATCGCGACGACATAGGCCGCCCCGGCCCACCGGCGACGCGAGACCGACTCCGATTCGTCGGCGAGCACCAGGAAGGCGAGAAGCCCGGCGCACACGAACGCCATCATCGGCGCGTACGCGCGCGCCGTCTGCGCCCAGTAGACCAGCGGCAGGTTGACCGCGCACAGCAGTCCGGCGATCAGGGCGACGCGACGATCGAAGAGACGCCGGCCGATCGCCCCGATGAGGGCCACGATGACCACCAGGGACACGACCGAGGGCAGCCGCAGCACCGTCAGGCCGGTGCCGAACCAGCCGACGAGAACGTGCATCAGCAGGTAGTAGGCCGCCATGTTGCCGCCGTCGCGCGCGATCGCCGACCCCAGCGCCGAGCCGTGCTGAGAGACGATCGCCACCGTCGCGCCCTCGTCGAAGCCGAGGTTGCGCGAGCCGATCGCGATCAGCCCCAGCACCGCCGCCAGCAGCGCCGGCGCCGCGCTCACGGCACGGTCGCGCGCCCCCGCGTCCAACGACAGGCGACGCAAGACCCCGTCAGGTCCTGGCGAGCGCCGGCGGCGTCCCGGTCTCCGGTCGTCCCGGCTCAGATTGGGTGGCGTCGATGTCGCGATGGCGACGCCAACGATGCCAGGCCGCGGCGGCGATCATGAGGTAGACCACGAGCGTGACCGGAGCGGCCTGCAGCGGGACGGCGAGCACGCCGCTGGGCTTGACGAGGAACGCCGAGACGACGAGCGCCGCCACGAGTGCCCGGGACCGCTGCGCGCCGCGCAACGCGGCCGCCAGAACGAGCCCCCACGTGAAGTACCACGGCCACGCCGCGGGACCGCCGGCCGCCGCCGCCGCGAGGGCGATCCCCAGCAGCGCGACCAGCCGGCCGACGCGGACGCGCCACAGGGCCACCACACCGATCACCGCCGCCAGCGCGAATCCGAGATCGCCGCACGCCGACTCCATGCCGCGCGAGGACACCGAGATCCCGAGCGCGTGCAAGAGACCCGCCAGCGTGTAGCCGACGCTCGTGCCGGGAGTGATCGCCAGCCTGACCTTGGCGGGCGTCGAGAACAGCGCCGAGGACAGCCAGCTCACGCCGACGCCGCTGGCGAGCGTGACCGCTGCCAGCACGGCTGCGACGACCACGGCCGCGGCCGCCAGGAGACGCAGCGCCGCCGCCCTGCGATCCGCCGTCCGCGCCCAGGCGACCGCGATGAACACGGCGCCGAGGAGCGCCGGGACCTTGATCGTCGCTGCCAGCGCGCACACCGCGACTCCATGTAGCGGCCGTCCCTCGAGCGCCACCGCCACCCCGGCGGCGAGCATCCCCGCCATCAGCAGGTCGTTGTGGCCGGACGCCACCAAGCCCAGCGCGGTGAGCGGACTGGCCACGGTGAGCCACAGCCCGCGGCGGGCGTCGGTTCCCAGCGCCCGGGTCAGGCGCGGCACGAACACCGCCAGCAGGGCGATTCCCAGCAGTTCCAGCGCCCGTGCCAGCATCACCTCGGCGACGAGGTGCGATCCGCCGACGCCGACGATCAAGCTCACCAGCTCCAGGAACAGCGGTCCGTAGGGCGCCGTTGTGTGGCGCCAGAACGGCGACACGGCAGCCAGCACGTGGGAGTGCCCAAGGCCGGCCAGCACGGTGGGTGCGACGTGATACGGATTGCGCCCGAGGTGCAGGATCGTGCCCTGCGCCAGATAGCTGTAGAGGTCACGGCTGAACAGGGGTGGCGCCAGCGCCAGGGGCAGGAGCCACAGAGCGGTGATCGCCAGCAGGGTGCGGCGGCCGGGCAGGTGACGGCCGAGGCCGACCCAGGCCGCGGCCAGCGCCGCCATTCCGATATAGATCAGCGCCGTGGCCACACGACCGGGCCAGCTGGGCGCATACCACCACCCGACGACCCCGTCGTGCAGCGCCCGCGGGGCGCAGCAGGCGACGAGCACCGAGCCGGCCAGGCCCAGCACCGCCCACGCCCATGTCCGGCGCTCCTGCGTCGACCGCGCCATCGTCGCCGCCGTCAGCCCGGCCCGCCCACCCCGCTCACCGAGCCCTCCCTCAGCGAACGTGGACGGGGGGCGCCCGCCGGCGTGAGCGTGCCGGCGCCGCGCGCCCGGATGGCGACCACGCCGACCCCGGTGAGCGTCAGGACGGCGCCGCTGGCCAGGTAGGCGACGCCGGTCGCGGTCGACCCGCCGACGAGCTCGACCGCGCCGAGGAGCCCGAACGCCGGCACCCCGAGCCACACCATGACGCGCTTGGCGCTCGCGCTCAGCCGCAGACGCACAGGGTCGGCGGCCACCACCGGCCACCAGAAGAACAGCCCGCAGAGCAGGAAGTACTGATGGACGATGAAGTGCAGCTCGGTGCTCTGCTCGCTCCAGGTATGCAGCGGCGTGAGCTGGTAGACGTACATCGTCAGGTAGTAGTCGAGCGTCAGCATCAGCGGCGCCCGCGGTCCCGACATCATCGCGAACGACGGGTCGTCGAGGAGCCGAACGAGCGCTGGGCGGCACCGGGGCGCAAGGGTCCGCAGCAACAGGGTGATCGGCGCCCCCAGCACCAGGAGCGGCGGCACCGCCATCATTGTCAGCATGTGCTGGACGACGTGGACCGTCGGCTGATCTTCATAGACCTGCAGGCCCGAGCCGTAGATCAGCGCGAGCAGCCCGAGGCCGGCCCAGAAGCAGGCGGCACGCGCCGGCGGCCAGCGGCGCCCGCGCGGCGAGCGCCGCCGAGCGGCCAGCCCATAGGCCACAGCCAGCGCGACCAGCACGGCGTATAGGACGAGCGCCCCGGCGTCACCCTTCCAGGTGGTGAGGATCGTCTGCAGGTCGACGTGCGTCACGACGCTCGGCGCGAGAGATCTACCCGACCCGCTCAGAGAGCGCGGCGCCGGAGGCCGGGACCTCTCCGCGCCGGGCTCGGCGCCGGACGAACCTCGCCAGCCGGCGGACGAGCAACCCGATCAGGACGCACAGGGGCACGGGCGACGAGCGTACCTGACCGGGGATCGCTGGTCGCGGTGAGGCGTGCGGATACAGCGACGCATACACGGCGGTCCCGAAGTCGGCGCAGTCCCTATGTTCAGCCGATGCTCTCCTTCGCCTGCGGTCATTGCGGCCATCTCGTCTTCTTCGAGAACACTCGATGCCTGTACTGCTTTACGCCCCAGGGCTTCGTGCCCGAACGCCTGGCTCTGGTCTCGCTCGAGGGCGAAGCGGCGGAGCTTCACCGGTGCGCGAACCAGACGCTGGCCGCCTGTAACTGGATGGTCCCGCGCGTCGACGAGCTGTGTCGCTCCTGCGCGCTGACCCGGACCCGCCCCAACGACGCCGACCGCGTCGGCCTGGCCGAGTTCGCGCGCGCCGAGGCGGCCAAGCGACGCGCGATCTTCCAGCTGCTCGACCTGGGGCTTCCCGGCGTCGAGCCCGGCCGGCTGGCCTTCGATCTGCTCTCCTCGGAGCAGCAGCCGGTGACCACGGGACACGCCGACGGATTGATCACGATCGACCTCGCCGAGTCCGACGACGCCCGGCGCGAGCAGCGGCGCTCGGAGCTCGACGAGCCCTACCGGACGATGCTCGGGCACATGCGCCACGAGCTCGGCCATTACCTTCAGCCGCTGATCGTGGGCGGGGACGACGAGTGGGCGGCCTGCCGCGCGCTGTTCGGCGATGAGCGCCAGGACTACGGCGCCGCCCTGGAACGTCATTACGAGCAGCGCACTCCCGACGACTGGCCGCAGCGCTTCGTCAGCGCGTACGCCACCATGCACCCGTGGGAGGACTGGGCCGAGACGTTCGCCCACTATCTGCACATCCGCGACACCCTGCAGACGGCCGCCGAGTACGGCGTGATCGTCAGCGGACCGCGTGCGGTGACCACCGACCGCTCGCTCAAGGCCACACCGCAGCATGCGGCCGGCGAGCGCGGCTTTGACGAGGTGCTCGAGAACTGGCTGCCGCTCACCTATGCGCTCAACGCGGTCAACCGCAGCATGGGCCTCGACGATCTGTATCCGTTCACGCTCGCCGAGCCGGTGATCGAGAAGCTGCGGTTCGTCCACGGCCGCGTCCAGCAATACGCGCGCCCGTTGGCTGGTTAATCGACTGCAGGTCTGTTCGCCCGCAGCCGCGGCCGGTATAAACCGCGCGTGGGCGTGTCGAACAAGAACCTCGTGCTGGCCGCGATGATCCTCGCGGTCGCGATGATGTTCATCGACCAGACGATCGTCGCGCTGGCCATCCCGAGCCTGCAGCACGATCTCAAGCTGTCGCCGACCGGCTCGCAGTGGATCGTCAACGGCTATCTGCTGGCGCTCTCGGCGCTGTTCGCGGTCGGCGGACGGGTGGCCGACATCTACGGCCACCGGCGGACGGTGATCATGGGCACGATCGCGTTCGCCGTGTTCTCGGCGCTCTGCGGGGCCACGCCGACCGGGTCGATCGGGCAGACGTGGATGATCGTGTTCCGGGTGCTCCAGGGCGCCAGCGCGGCGTTTCTGTTTCCGGCCGCCCTGGCGATTGTCGTCGCCACCTACGAGGTCAACGAACGGGGCAAGTACCTGGCGATCTTCTTCTCGATCTCCGGCGCGCTCACCTCGATCGGTCCGATCGCCGGCGGCTACCTGACGCAGTGGACGTGGCGCTCGATCTTCTGGATCAACGTGCCGGTGGCGATCCTGGCCGTCGCGCTCACGGTCATCGCCAAGCCGCCGCAGGAGCCGCGCCCCGAAGAGCGGATCGACACCCGCGGCGCGGTGCTGGTGTGCGCCGGGATGGCGATCAGCGTCCTGGGCCTGCAGCAGGCCAGCGCTTGGGGCTGGGGGAGCATCGCAACCTGGGCCTGCCTCGTCGCCGGGCTGGCGATCCTCGTCGCGTTCGTGCGCTGGGAGCTGCGCGCCGAGCAGCCGCTCGTGCCCATGCGGCTGTTCGCCAATCGCGGCTTCGCCGTGGACAACGTGGTCCTTTTTTTGCTGTCGATCTGCTTCGTGCCGCTGTTCTTCTTCGCCAGCCTGTACGCCCAGATCGCGTTGGGCGAGAGCGCGTCCAACGCGGGCCTGATCCTGTTCGTGTTCTTCGGCGGATTCACGATCGCCGCCCAGTGGGGCGGGCGCATCCTCGATCGCCGCGGCGCGCGACCGACCGTCGTCCTCGGCTGCGCGGTGTCCGCCGTGGGGTTCTACCTGTGGGCCAACAAGCTCGACGCGCTGTCGTTCGCCAAGCAGTGGCCGTACCTGGCGATCGCCGGCGCCGGAATGGGACTGACGCTCGGTCCGGTGAGCACCGACGCGCTCAACCGCGCCGCGTCCAACGCCTACGGAGCGGTGACCGGCGTCACCCAGACGGTCCGCAACTTCGGAGGCAGTCTCGGCCTGGCCGTGCTGGGATCGCTGCTCATCACTACGACCACGTCCAAGGTGGAAAAAGCGCTCAGCGGCTACCACGTCCCCAAGGCCGTGGCCGGCCAGATCGCCCACGCCATCGCCGGCGCCAGCTCGGGCGCATCGGGCGCCGGCGGCTCGCGGAGCTCGGCGCCGGCCGGAGCCGTGCATGCCGTGCGCGTCGCGTACGCTCAGTCGATCAAGGTCGTGGTCATCGGCATGGCCGCTGCGATGGCCGTCGCCTTCATCGTCGCGTTCCTGCGCATGCCGCGCGGCCGGGCCGGCGAAGAGGCCGTCGTCGGCGATGGGGCGCAGCCGGCTCCCGTCGCGTAGCCGTCGGTCAGGACCGCTGGGCGGAGACCAGCTCGCCTTCGTCGTCGACGACCCGCTGGACGAGCGTGCGGCCGCTGGAGTTCCCCGCATGGGAGCAGGTCCGGTTGCGGCCGTTCTGCTTGGCCTCATAGAGCGCGCGGTCGGCCAGTCGGTACAGCGCGTCGCCGTCGGAGGGCGTGGGCATCAGGCCGACTCCCGCCGACATCGTCAGGGCGCCCGCTGTCGCAAACGGACATGAGGCGATCGCGGCCCGGGCGCGGTCGGCGGCCGCAATCGCCTCCGAGACGCTCGACGCCGGCAACAGCCAGGCGAACTCCTCCCCGCCGACGCGGGCCAGCACCTCGCCGGCTCGGACGGTCATGCCGAGACGCCGCGCCACCTCGATCAGCACCGCGTCGCCCACGGGGTGACCGTGCTCGTCGTTGATCTGCTTGAACAGATCGAGGTCGAGCAGCACGAGCGCCAGCTGACGCTTGTCCGACGCCCGCCGTCCCGCCTCCCGGTGCAGGGACTCCTGCAGCACGTGACGGTTGGCCAGCCCGGTGAGGCTGTCGGTGCGCGCCAGGCGCTCGAGCTCCCGGTGGTGGCGGTTCTGGACGCTGACGTCGCGCATCGTGGAGACGAAGCCGATCGTCTGGCCGGCCGCGTCGCGGGCCGGATGGGCGGTCAGCTCGGCCTCGAACCGTTCGCCGTTGGCGCGCATGAACGTGCCTTCCATCACGCCGCCTCCCTCGGCGATCACCCGGCGACGGACGTCGTTCATCTCGCTGAAGTGCTCCGGCGCCCAGAAGGGAAACGGCGTACGGGCTCCCACCAGCTGCTCCCGGGCGAAGCCGGTGACCGCGCACAACGCGTCGTTGACCGCCTTGATCTCGCCGTCGACGGTGAAGGCGTAGCCCTCGTGCATCGCGGCGATGATCGCCGTCGCGTGGTCTCGCTGCAGCCGGGCGTCGGCCTCGGCTTCGCGCAGGCGCTCCTCGGCGAGCTTGCGCTGGCTGATGTCCTCGATCTGGCTGATGAAGTGTCGCGGCTGGCCCCGGCCGTCGCGGACGAGCGAGACCGACAGCAGCGCCCAGATGTGGCTCCCGTTGCGCGTCAGGTAGCGCTTCTCGATCTGATAGCCGGTGATCTCGCCGGCGAGCAGCCGCTGCACCTGGGCCAGATCGGCCTGAAGATCGTCGGCATGGGTGATGTCCTGGAAGGTGCGCCGCAGGAGCTCTGACTCCGGCCAGCCGGTGATCGTGCAGGCGGCGCGGTTGACCTTCATCCAGCGTCCGTCGAGCCCGATCAGCGCCATCCCGATCGGCGCCTGCGAGAACGCCGTCTCAAACAGCTCCTGCGCCTCGCGGCGGGCGATTTCAGCCAGGCGCTGCTCGGTCACGTCCTGGGTGGTGCCGAACATGTGTGTGACTGTCCCGTCGGGCGCGCGACGCACGTCGCGGCGCCCATGGACATAGCGGATCTCGCCGTCCGGTCGGACGATCCGGTACGCGACGTCGTATCGGTGCATGCCGGTCGGACGCTTGATCTCGCCGCCCCCGATCAACTCGACGTCGTCGGGGTGCACGAGCGACCGGAACTGGGCGTAGGTCGGCGCGAAGCCCAGCGGCTGGCCGTAGATGCGGCACATCTCGTCGCTCCACGACGAACAGTCCTCGACCGCGTCCCACTCCCACGAACCGACGTGGGCCAACGCCTCGGTGTCGACGTACTGGCGGTCGCTCACGTCCAGCCGCGGCGCGCGGGCAGGCTGTGCGGCCGCGCGGGGCGGCCGAGGTGGTGGCTCTCTGTCAACAGAGCCGGTCGCTCCCTGCGGCTCGAACATGTGAACTTTCATCGTCCGCGACAGCCGTCTCTTTAGCCGAAGCTGACACGGGCTTCCCCGGCAGGCTCGAGCGCGATCGTTTCCCGGTCGCACAGCCGACCGTAACCGACCTCGGCCAGCATCGGCCGCGGCGGCGTGCGCAGCGCTGCCCCGCGGACGCGACCGGAACCGTCCAGGACGCAGGCGAACAGCTCTCCCCGGCCGGTGAGCATCCCGGCCCGGACGGCCGTCAGCACCTTCGCCAGGATGTTGCACTCGATCCGCGCCTGCAGGAAATCCAGGTGCGGTCGGCGAGGGCCTCCGCATCGCGGGTCAGGAGGATCGTCATTGCAGCTTACGGACGCTGCAGCAGCGCCAGCGACGGGGCCGGATACAGGCGCCCGAGCGCCGCGTAGGGCTCGGGCGTCGGCTGGGCGGCGCGGTAGCGCACCACCACGTAGGACGATGTCCGGATCACCGGCTCAAGCGTGAACCCGGCAAGCGGGGCGGGGGTTATTTGGGTGATCGCCGCCCAGGCGGAGGTCCGCTGCAGCCAGACGAGGTCCACCTCGCGGACGGGCGGCGCGCCGCCCTGCGGGAAGGGGGCAAGCCGGCGCAGGTAGGGATCGAGCTCGACCGAGCTGTGGATGTCGGAGACGATCGCCCGGGGCCCGCTTGCCGACCCCAGGACGTGCGCGGCGCCGCGCCAGTTGAGTCGCTGATAACGCTGATTGATGTCGACGTTGACGACGCAGAACACCCCGACGGCGACGAGCAACGCCGTGCCGAACGCGCCCAGCCGCCCCGCGCCGGAGGCGCCGAGCCCGAGCGCCACCACGAGCATGAGCGCCGGCCACGTCGGCAGCAGGTTGCGAGTGTTGAAGTAATCGGTCCCAACCTTGGCGACGATGA
This sequence comes from Solirubrobacteraceae bacterium, assembly GCA_036268255.1. Taxonomy (GTDB): domain Bacteria; phylum Actinomycetota; class Thermoleophilia; order Solirubrobacterales; family Solirubrobacteraceae; genus Palsa-465. Next base: position 41,081 of record DATAUL010000066.1, read on the forward strand.
TCGCCACCGCCACGCCCCCCGCTCCGACCAGCAGCGGCGTCACGGCGGCCGTGCGCTCCTCGCGCCGCGCCCGCGCGAGCAGCAGCCCCAGCCCGATCACGACGGCGGCGGCGCAGATAGCGGTGAGCAGCCCCTTGACCGGCTGGCCGTCGCCGATCAGGTCCTGCTTGAACAGCTGCACGACGCGGTAGGGCAGCGAGCCGCTGGTGGAGATGTAGCCGGCCCGGCCGTCGTTCTGGTGGATCATCAACGGCAGCTGGGCGCCCCCGACCACGACGATCGGCAGCACGCCGAGGGCAATGCGCCGAAGCGTCAGGAGGCCGCGCCGGCGCAGGACGACGGCCAGCCACAGCGCCTCGGGCACGATCACCACGATTGCGTAGTAGTGGGCGGCCAGCGCCAGGGCCGCAGTGACGCCCCACGCCAGCATCCGCCCCCGGCTGGGCGTGGACAGCACCCGCACGAGGGTCAGCAATGACACGGCGCTCAGCAGCAGCAGCAGCGCGTAGGCCCGAGCCTCCTGCGAATACCAGACGAGGAACGGGTTGGCGGCCGTGAGCAGCGCGGCGACCAGGCCGGTGCGCTCGGAGGCGACGCGGCGCCCGATGGCCCACATGACGACGATCGTCGCCGTCCCGAACACGGCCGACAGGGACCGCAGACCCGCTTCGCTGAGCCCGAACACACGTGACCAGCACCACAGCAGCACGTAGTACAGCGGGGGAGTGGATTCGGTCTGCGGGACCTGGTGCAGCACATGGCCCAGACCGTGGGCAACGATCTGCCAGGTCGTCGCCTCGTCGAACCAGAAGCTCTGCTCACCGAGGGTCGGGAACCGCAGCACCGCGCCCAGGAGGACGATCCCGGCGAGCAGCCACCAGCGGGGGCGTTGCGCGGCGAGAGCGCTCCGTGAGCCCGCTGCGCGCTCGGGCGGACTGGCGACGGCGGCCATCGCGCGCAGGTTACGCGCTGCCGTCAGCCGGCCGTCGCGGCCGGCGGCTGCCAGACCACCGGCGGACCGTGATCGCCGCAGCGGGCGAGGATCTGTCCGGGCCCGTCCGGCTCGGCGTGCAGAGAGACGGCGAAGTTGACCACGTGGTCACGGCGCGGCTCCATGGCGACGCGCACGATCGGGCGATCGGGCCGGGCGGCCGTTGCCGCGCGCAGACACCCGATCACGGCCGCCCACTCCTCGCCGGGCACATACTGGCGTACGACCGAGTGCCAGACGACGGTCAGCTCGCCGACCCGGCGGCGCTCGAGCTCGGCCGCCAGCCACTCGCTGGCCGAACTGCGCGCGATCGGGACCCGATTGCGCGCGGCGATCGCCAGCGCCGCTTGCAGTCGCTGAAGTCGCTCGGGCTCGTCGGGCCAGATGTAGGACTGCAGGCGGCGCCGATCGTCAGGCAGCGACGGATCCAGCGGCGCCAGGTCACAGCCGGCGCGATGGGAGATCCGCAGCCGGTCGCGGGCGGCGGCGAGGTCGATTTGTGGCCCGGGCCGCCACGGCTCCTGGAAGCGAACGGCGGAGCTCGGCTCGCCGAGCGTCGCCTCGCCCACGTCGTAGGCATAGCGATCAGCGTGCAGGTTCAGCCCCGCGCTGGCGCCGATCTCAAGCAGCCGCAGGCGCCGCTCGGAGCGGTCGGCCAGCCACAGCAGCACGGCGTACAGCACCGTGCTGCGGCCGACCTCATTGGTCTGGACGGTGCGCGGCAGCCGTTGGCGGATCCAGTCGAAGTGGTCGTTCAGTGCGGCTCGGGCCCGGGGCCAGGCCTGCTGGGGCGGATTCTCGCCGCCGGCGCTCGGATAGAAGCGGGCAAGCTCCGGAACGCTGCGGGCGAGCACCAGCTCGTGCAGCGCGGCCATCAACCGCAGCTGAGGGACCGACCCCCGGGGCACGGGCAGCCCCTCGAACAGCCGCGCGACCACCCCGCCCTGGTCCAGGTCATTGGCCGCGGCCGCCATCAGCTCGGCGTACAACGGGCTGCGGCCGCTGTCGACGAGCGCCCGGGCGTGGGCGCGGAAGCGATCGGCCAGCGTCGGGTCGGCGGACGGCTTGATCACGGCGGCGAGGGTACCCGGCAGCGTGGCCCGCATGTACGAGCGTCACCGCACGGTGGCCTGAGGCGCCTGCGGCAGATCGTCGATGTCGACCTGCTCCAGGGAGTCGAGCAGCAGGTCGGCGGCCTGCAACCCCTCCGCACCACGTGTGACCACGTTGGGAACCGCGATGCAGACGAGGCCGGTCGCCTTGGCGGCGGCGATGCCGTGGGGCGAGTCCTCAAGCGCGATCGCCTGCCGAGGCCCGAGCCCCAGGGCGGCGAGTGCCTCCAGATAGAGGGCCGGGTTAGGTTTGCCCCGCTCCCGGTCGCCTTCAGCGGAGATCAGCGCGTCGAAGCGAAAGGTGCACTCGGCACGGGCGAGGTGCTGGCGGACGTTCGCGCTGTCGTTACTGGTGACGATCGCAGTGCGCAGCCCGTGGGCACGGGCTGCGTCAAGGAGCTCGACCGCGCCCGGCATCAGCCGGTGCGGGAGCCGCTCTCGCTTGCCCTCCTCATAGGCGGTCCGCAGCGCCGCCAGGTCCAGCTCACCGCCGACGAGCTGCTGGAGATGGACTGCCGGATCGAAGTCCGAAGCGCCGGGAGGACGACCGATCGACTCGCGGACGAACAGGCCGAGATCCAGCTGCAGCCCATAGCGCACGTACAGGTCGTTCCAAGCCTGATACTCGGCGGCCTCGGTGTCGTAGAGCAGGCCGTCGAAGTCCAGGAGCAGCGCGTCGATCACAGCGCGAGGTTAGTACGACCTCTCAAACGCTACGGGTGCTGCAGCCGGTCGGGCACCATCGGTCTCGACGGCTTGCCGGCGTCGGCCGGGAAGCGGGCGAGCGCCTCCTCGACGAGCGTGCCCAGTCGCTCGGACACGGCCCGCGTGTCCTCCAGCAGCCGCTCGCGCTCGCGCCACACCGAATCGGTCTCATCGTCGAGCTCGCGCAGGCGCTCCTTGGCCTCGGCGGTGATCGCGACGGCGTTCGCGGCTGCGTCGGCAATGCATTGGTCGGCCTGCTCCTGAGCGCGGCGGGTGGTCTCGTGCGCCTGGTCGTGGGCGACGACGAGGATCGAGGCTGTCTGCTCGCCGATGCGCTCGATCTCCTCGGTGATGGACATCGGCGGCTTGACCTGGTCGCGCAGCTCCTTCACCTCTCGCCCGCGGTCGGCCACCTCGCGCTCCAGCTCGTCCAGGCGCCGGTCAACGTCGGCCTGGCTGTAGCCGTACCGCACGAGCGGAAACCGTGGCTCGGGACCGGCCGCTGCGGACGGCTGCTTCTCGTCGGCGCCGAACTCACTCAGAACGTCGTGCTCGACGGTCTCGCCGTCCAGCGGATCGCCGCCGGGCTCGACGTCGATGCCCTGAAACCAGCGGCTCACCCGGCCGGCCAGCTCGCCGAAGGTCACGCGCGGCAGCGGCCTGTCGCTCTCGTGGTGGAGCAGCTCGTCGGGTTCGGTGCCGGGCCGATCCTGCTCATCTACCCCGGCACCCGGATTACGGAAGTGGCTCATGTCGTG
>DATAUL010000067.1:0-4228 GCA_036268255.1 Solirubrobacteraceae bacterium
GACAGCCGGTTGACGATGTGCTCGCGGATCAGCGTGTCCTCGTGCAGGTAGTCCGCGAAGTGGCGCTCGTTGAACCAGTTGGACTTCCAGTCGTGGATGTAACCCACGCGGATCGATTCGGGATGAACTTTCTGACCCATCTTCTTCTAGTCCTTTGGCGTGAGCAGGATCGTCAGGTGGCTGGTGCGCTTGCGAATCCGGGTCGCGCGGCCCATCGCGCGCGGTCGGAACCGCTTGATCGTCGGCCCCTCGTCGGCGTGCACCGCCTTGACGTACAGGTCCTCGCCCACGAGCTCGTGATTGTGCTCGGCGTTGGCGATCGCTGACTCGAGGAGCTTGCTCCAATCCCGCGCGATCGCCCGTGGCGTAACAGCCAGGATAGCTCGCGCCTCATCGACCGACTTGCCGCGGATGTGGTCGCAGACCAGGCGGGCCTTGCGGGCCGACGAGCGCACGTACTTGGCCTGGGCACGCACGACCGGAGCCGGCTCGTCAGGATCCCGTCGCGCGCGCCGGCGCGTCGGCGCAGGCGCGGCCGGCGGTTCCTCAGCCTCGGGCTCCTCCTCGGACACCTGGGCCTCCGGCTCGTCCTCGGCGCTCGCGGCAGCGCGGCGACGGCTCGGCCGGCGACGCCGCTTAGGGGCTTCCGCCTCTTCCGCGTCAGGCGCCTCGACATCGGCCTCGGCCACGGGCTCCGGCTCCGGCGTCTCATCAACCGCGTCCGCCTCGGCGTCCGTGTCATCCGAAGTGGCCACCTCGTCGACAGCGTCAGCCAGCTCGTCCCCATGGGGACGCGAGGGCGCATCCTCGGCCGAGGCCCCTCGCGTCGCGTCAGGCCCATCCGCGCTTGCGGACTCCTCCGAGCGCGGGGCCTCGGCGGAGGGTGTGGCCTCGGCGCCCTCGACGGTCTCGTCCTCAGTCGGCTTCTCAGGCTCTTCGGTCATCGACGCTTCCCGGTTCCGGCATGGCCACGGTAGAGCCGGGTGGGCGCGAACTCGCCCAGCTTGTGGCCGACCATTGACTCCGAGATGAAGACCGGCACGTGCTTCCGGCCGTCGTGGACGGCGATCGTGTGCCCGACCATCTCAGGGAAGATCGTCGACGTCCGCGACCAGGTGCGGATCATCCGCTTCTCGCCGGAGGAGTTCATCGCCTCGATCCGTCCAATCAGCCGCTCCTGGACGAACGGCCCCTTCTTGCTCGATCGGCTCATCGGTTCTTACCCTTACCTCTCCGGCGGCCACGCACGATGTACTGGTCGGATTTCTTGCCCTTCTTGCGGGTCCGGTAGCCCAGCGTGGGCACCCCCCATGGAGTGACCGGATGGCGCCCGGGCGTGGTCGAGCCCTCGCCACCACCGTGCGGGTGGTCGACGGGATTCATGGCCGTGCCTCGGGTTTGGGGACGCACGCCCATGTGGCGCTTACGCCCGGCCTTGCCGATCTTGACGTTCTGATGGTCGGAGTTGCCGATCGTGCCCACCGTGGCGCGACACTCGACGCGGACCATGCGCATCTCGCCGGAGGGCAGCCGCAACGTCGCGTAGTCGCCCTCGCGCGCCAGCAGCTGTACGCCCGCACCGGCTGAGCGGGCCATCTGGCCGCCGCGACCCGGGACGAGCTCGACGTTGTGGACGATCGTGCCCGGAGGCATCCGGCTCAGTGGCAGGCAGTTACCGACGCGGATGTCGGCGGTCTCGCCCGACTGAACGGTCGCCCCCACCCGCAGGCGCGCCGGCGCCAGGATGTAAGCCTTCTCGCCGTCGGCGTAGTGCAGCAGCGCGATGTACGCGGAGCGGTTCGGGTCGTACTCGATGTGAGCCACCTTGGCCGGAATCCCGTCCTTGCGCCGCTTGAAGTCGATCTTGCGGTATAGGCGCTTCGCGCCGCCGCCACGGTGTCGGGCGGTCTTGCGGCCATTTGAGTTACGGCCGCCGGACTTCTTCAGTCCCTCGGTGAGCGACTTCTCGGGCTCAGAGCGGGTGACCTCGGCGAAGTCGGGATAGGAGACGAAGCGTCGTCCCGGCGAGGTGGGCTTCGGCTTGCGGATCGGCATTACTCGGTCGCCTCGAAGACCTGGAAGACGGGGATGGTCTGGCCCTCGCGCACCTGCACGATGGCCTTCTTCCACTGGCGCGAGCGTCCCGCCGTCTGTCCCCGCCGCTTGGGCTTGGACTTGACCGACGAGGTACGGACCTCGACCACATTGACGTCGAACAACTGCTCGATCGCCTGGCGGATCATGGTCTTGTGAGCCTTCTCGTGCACGCGGAACGTGTACTTGCCGGCTTCGGCCAGCACGTAGGACTTCTCGGTCAGGACCGGATACTTGATGACTTGCGTGGCTTCCATCAGGCGGTCTCCTCCTCGGTGGCGCCGTCGCTGGTCGCGCGAGCCACAAGCTCCGACATCGCAGCCTCCGAGATCAGCAGCGACGCGGCGCGGATGATGTCCGCCACCCCGGCATCGACGGCCGGCATCACGTCGGCGGTGACGAGATTGCGAAAGGAGAGGCCAGCGTTGGCCTCGGTCTCGGTGAGCAGCACGAGCGTCGGCGTGTCGGCGCCCCAGTCGCCCAGCAGATCGGCGGCCCGCTTGGTCGAGGGACCGTCGAAGCTTCCCCCATCGAAGACGGCCAGCGACTCGCGCTGGGCGTGCACGGAGAGAGCGCTGCGCAGCGCGGCCTTGCGAGCCTTGCGATTGACCTTGACCGTGTAGTGGCGAGGCTGAGGACCGAAGACGGTGCCGCCGCCGGTCCACACCGGCGAGCGCGAGGATCCGGCGCGGGCGCGCCCGGTGCCCTTCTGGCGCCACGGCTTGGCTCCGCCGCCAGAGACCTGACCGCGCGTCTTCGTCGACGCCGTGCCCTGGCGGCGCGCATTGAGCTCCGCGCGGACCGTCTCGTGCACGAGCGACATGTTGAACCCGGCCTCGAACGCGGCGCCGTCGAGCGTCGCGGTCCCGCCGCCCAGCTTCGGAGCGCTCCTAGCCATCGGTGCGCACCTCCACGGTTCCACCCTTGGGCCCCGGCACAGCGCCGCGCACCATCAGCAGGTTGCGTGAGGCCATGATCTCGACGACCGTCAGACCGCGCTGGGTGATCCGGCCGCCGCCCATGCGTCCAGGGCCGCGGATGCCCTTCATCACCCGGGCCGGCCAAGCGGATGCGCCGATCGAGCCGGGGGCACGCACGTTGTGCGAGCCGTGCGACTTGGGGCCCGAGGCGTAGTTGTGGCGCTTGATCGTGCCCTGGAAGCCCTTGCCCTTGGACTTACCGGAAACCTTGACCTTCTGCCCGACCTCGAAGGCCTCGACCGTCACGGTCTCACCGACGAGCAGCTCGCCCGCGTGATCGCGGAACTCGACGATGTGACGGTGCGCCGAGGCGTCGGCCTTCTTGAGGTGGCCGAGCTCGGCCTTGCTGAGCACCTTCTCCTTGCACGCGCCGAATGCGAGCTGCACGGCCTCGTAGCCGTCGCGCTCCTTCGTGCGGATCGCGGTCACCGGGCAGGGACCGGCCTCCAGCACCGTGACGCGCTCCACCCGACCGTCGTCGAGGAACCGCTGGGTCATCCCGAGCTTCTTGGCGAGGATCGCGGCCATGACTAGGAGGCGAGGCGGATCTCGATATCCACGCCGGCCGGGAGATGATCAAGTCGCTGGAGCGAGTCGACCGTCTTAGGCGTCGGCTGATGGATGTCGATCAGTCGCTTGTGGGTGCGGATCTCGAAGTGCTCGCGCGAGTCCTTATCCTTGAACGGCGAGCGGATCACGCAGTACACGTTCTTCTCCGTGGGCAGCGGAACGGGCCCCGACACGGTCGCGCCGGTGCGCGTCGCCGTCTCGACGATCTCCTTGGCCGCTGTCTCGATCGCCGTGTGGTCGTAGGACTTCAGGCGAATGCGGATCTTGTTCTGGGCGATGGTTGCCACGTGATTTCAGTTCGTCTCAATCGAAATGGGCGGATCGAGTAGTGAGACCCACTCGTCCCGCCCACGTTGTCGTATCTGCTTGGACAAAAACGGGCGGCGGGTCCGATCCTGAACCCCGCCGCCTGGTACTACTGAATGACTTCGGTTACGACCCCGGAGCCGACCGTACGGCCGCCCTCGCGGATCGCGAACCGCAGACCCTGGTCCATGGCGATCGGCTGGATCAGCTCGATCTCCATCTGGACGTTGTCGCCCGGCATGACCATCTCCGTGCCCTCGGGCAGGTTGGCCACTCCG